>DFBH01000055.1 GCA_002366545.1 Candidatus Oleimmundimicrobium americanum
GTAAGGGCGTGGGTATCTATTTATTAAATTAATCAGCCTGGTAAAAATATTGATATTGAAATGCTAAAAAAAATATAATAAAAAGTGGCATTGTAAGCATCCTCTCTCATTGTTTGAGCGGGGTATTTATTTAACGATTTAAAAACACCGGCGAGAGGTTTTATAGGTGAATTACAAAAAGACGCTTAATCTCCCAAAGTCAAAATTTTCAATGAAGGCAAATTTGGTTCAAAAAGAGCCTGAAATTTTGAAGTTCTGGGATGAAGTTGACATCTATAAATTAGTAAGCAAGAAGACCGCCGAAGCCCCTTTTTTTATTCTGCATGACGGCCCGCCTTATGCAAATGGTGATATCCACTTGGGGCATACTCTCAATAAAGTTCTGAAAGATATTATCGTTAAATACAAAACCATGAGAGGTTTTAATAGTCCGTATGTTCCCGGTTGGGATTGTCATGGGCAGCCAATTGAACACAACGTAGAAAAGAAATTGGGCAAAAAAAAGAGTGAAGTTAGTCAAGTTAAGCTTAGAAAACTTTGCAGAGATTATGCTTTAAAATTTGTAAAACGGCAAACTCAGCAGTTTAAAAGATTGGGTGTACGCGGAGATTTTAAAAATCCGTATTTAACACTGAAACATCATTACGAAGCGATAAATGTTGAAGTTTTCGGCAAACTTTATAAAAATGGGAATATTTATAAAGGGAGAAAACCAATTCACTGGTGTTATCATTGTGAAACGGCTTTGGCAGAAGCTGAAATCGAATACAATGACGAAAAATCAACTTCAATATATGTAAAATTTCCTCTAAAAAGTGAATTTGCCCCCCTCGACAGTTATAATTTGCCGAAGTACTTCTTAATTTGGACAACAACACCTTGGACATTGCCTGCAAATGTGGCAATAGCAGTTAATCCTAAAGTTGAATATGTAGCAATTGAAGCGATGGACGAAATTTACATTGTAGCTAAAGATTTGGCTGAAAGAGTTTTTTCGGAGGCCGAGATTTTAAACTTTAAAGTTATAAAAACCTTTAAAGGCCAAGAACTCGAAGGCCTTGAATGTTTACATCCTTTTCAATCCCGAGAATCTATTATAATATCGGCTGATTTTGTGGAATTAGATACCGGAAGCGGCTGTGTCCATATTGCTCCCGGTCACGGTCAAGAAGATTACCAGGCAGGGCTCAATTATAAATTACCGATAATCATGCCCGTTGACGGCAAAGGCTTTTTTACTCAGGAAGCGGGCAAATATGTTGGACAACACGTAGAAGAAGCAAATGAAACCATTGTAAATGATTTGAGAAAAGATAATTTGCTATTTCACTCTTCAACAATTACTCATTCATATCCACATTGTTGGCGTTGCAAAAATCCGGTTATCTTCCGAGCAACCGAGCAATGGTTCGTTTCTGCGGACGGTAAAGATCTTCGCAAGAAGGCGCTTGAAGAAATTAGGAAAGTAAATTGGATACCGTCATGGAGTGAAAAAAGAATAACAAGCATGGTAAAAGATAGGCCCGACTGGTGTATATCTCGGCAAAGGGCGTGGGGTGTTCCGATTCCTGTCTTTTATTGTAGCGATTGCGGGAAAGAAATTGTAACTTTTGAATCAATAAAATCCGTGTTAAATCTTTTTGAAAAAGACGGTTCCGATGCCTGGTTTACTAAATCAGCGGAAGAAATTTTGCCAGAAGGAACTATTTGCCAAAGTTGTAAAGGAACACAGTTTGTTAAAGAGAGTGACATATTAGATGTTTGGTTTGAATCCGGTGTTAGTCATTTTGCAGTACTAAAAAATAGATCCGACTTAAATTGGCCGGCGCAGCTTTATCTTGAAGGAAGCGATCAGCATCGCGGTTGGTTCCAGTCTTCTTTGCTGACATCTGTTGGATGTACAGGGAAGGCGCCCTATGAATCTGTGCTTACCCATGGGTTTTTGGTGGATGGGGAAGGGCGTAAAATGTCTAAGTCTTTAGGTAATGTTGTTGATCCATTGGAAGTTATTAAACAGTCGGGAGCCGATGTTTTGCGATTATGGGTGATTTCATCGGATTACACTTCGGATATAGCGGTTTCTCAAGAAATCCTCGAGCGAGTTTCTGAAGCTTATCGAAGAATTAGGAATACGATGAGGTTTTTAATGGGCAATTTGTATGATTTTGAACCGGAAAAGGATAAGGTAAATTATGAGAATATGGAAGAAATAGACAGATGGGTTCTCAGCCGACTGTATAAACTCATTAAAACCGTGACTCAGGCACACGATGAATACAAGTTTCACATCATCTATCATTCTATTTTTAATTTTTGCGTAACGGATTTAAGTTCGTTTTACCTTGATGTCCAAAAGGATTGCCTCTATACTTTTGCTCCGGATTCTAAAGAGCGCAGATCTTGCCAGACTGCTTTGTCTGAAATACTAATGTCATTGATAGGGATGCTTGCTCCGACCCTTGTTTTTACCGCTGAAGATGCTTGGAGAAGTTTGCCTGATAACTACAAAGATGAAATTAGCGTGCAACTTACTTCTTGGCCTCAAGCAAATAACGATTTAATAGACGAGGAACTTGAGGAAAAATGGGATAAGCTTTTGAAGATTAGAGGAGAAGTTTTAAAAGCTTTAGAAACAATGAGAAACGAAAAGTTGATAGGAAATTCCCTTGAGGCCATGGTTACCATATATTCAAACCATGAATTTTATAAGTTTTTAAATTCATATAAAGATATTTTGCCCGGCATCTTTATAGTTTCGCAAGTTAAGCTTTTTGATTCTGTTGACGATATACCGGGTAAGGCTTTTCAAAGCGAGGAATTACCGGGACTTTTAATTTTAATATCTAAAGCGTCGGGCGACAAATGTGAACGATGTTGGAATTATAGTGAAAGCGTTGGAGAAGATAATGAGTATCCGACAATTTGCTCTCGGTGTTTGAAAGTTATAAAAAGTCAAAGAAACTAAATTGGGATATCGATTTTATATATATTAATGAAGCCTTAGTTTGGCAGAAAACATCGCAAATAGGAGGTAAATTGTGGTAGACAATAAGAGGCTTATTCTTTTAAAAGAAAAGCTGATAAATGAGAAAAGTCGTTTAGAGGATGAGTTAAAAGAGATTGAAGAGGGGAATGTAAATCAAACTCAATCCGAAGCGACCGGGGAAAATTCTTATGAAGATGATTTTGCAGATAGCGGAACGGCAACTTTTGAGCGGGAGAAGGACCTCTCGCTGGATCGAAATATTAAAGATTTATTATTTCGGGTTGACAAGGCACTTGAACGCATAGAAAAAGGAACTTATGGGAGATGTATTGTATGCGGTAAAGATATAGACCCCGCGAGATTGAAAGCTGTGCCATACGCAGATCTTTGCATCGAATGCAAAAAGAAAGAAGAAAAGAGCTGGTAGTTTACTGAATAAACGGGGTTGATTATTTGGTTTTTCTATTTATTGCAGGTATCGTATTTTTTATTGATCAATTAACGAAGTTATTTATACGTCAAAATTTTCAGATTGGTGAAAGCATCCCTGTAGTAAATAATTTTTTTCATATAACTCGTGTTCAGAATAGAGGTGCGGCGTTTGGTTTGATGCCAGAGCAGCACCTCTTATTGATTTTGGTTGCCCTTTTTGTTGTTGTTTTTCTGGCTCTTTATTTTTGGCGCAAACAGCCAAAGGGTATTTTAATGCGAATATCCCTTGGGACAATATTAGGTGGAGCCGTTGGGAATTTAACAGATCGATTATTTATCGGAAACGTAACTGATTTTCTTGATTTTTGCATCTGGCCGGTTTTTAATATTGCTGACTCTGCCATTGTAGTTGGAATTGTTTTGATATTGGTTTCGTTGTTTAAAAAACCACGTGGTAAATTAATTAAGAATTAAGGTTATGAGGTGATAATTTGCATCCGGTCTTAATAAAAATTGGATCAATATCGGTTTATTCGTATGGATTTATTCTTGCGGTGGCCTTTATAGTCAGCTTTTTCATTGCAATTTCTGAAGCAAAACGAAAGAGTATCTCTTTGGATGTTGTTTATGATTTAACATTGGCTGCAATGATTGGGGGAGTTGTAGGGGCCAGGATTTTTTATGTTATTGCCCATTTGGATTATTTTTTCGAACATCTCTTAAAGATTTTCGTTATTCAAGACGGAGGGTTAGTATTTTACGGAGGTTTGGTGGGTGGTACCCTTGCAGTCTTTCTTGTTATTTCGCTTAAAAAACTTGTAACATCTAAAGTAGCGGATATGGTGGCTCCATGTTTAGCTCTTGGAGGAGCGATTGGACGCATAGGTTGTTTTTTAAATGGCTGTTGTTATGGAAAACCCTCAAATGTGTTTTGGGTTGTTAAATTTCCGGGTTTGCCTTATGCTCGTCATCCAACTCAAATTTACGATCTTTTATATAATTTAATTATCTTTGGAATTATTTGGAATTTTAGAAAAAAAACAGATAAAGATGGAATGATTTTCTGGATTTATTTATTTCTTTATTCTACCGGGCGTTTTATCGTTGAATTTTTTAGAGTTACGAAAATTGTATCTTTGGGATTGACAGGGGCTCAGTTGATAAGTCTGGGAATATTTTTAATTTCAGCGGTTGTTTTGTTTAAAAAATATCTACTAAGTCGTTCTTCTTAAAACTTCGGATAAGGTGATTATTTTTTAAATTGAGAGATATTAAAAAAATTACTTTAGAAATTGAGGATAATGATGAGGGGAAAAGGCTGGATTCTTTTTTGGCTCATCAAAAAGTAGTTCCATCGCGTTCTTTTGCCCAACGTTTAATCAGCGAAGGGTTTGTTAAAATTGACGGTAAACCGACAACAAAAAACCATCGTTTAAAAAAAGATGAAACCGTTTTCATTGAAATTCCACCTCCGAAGCCGTCATTGGTAATCCCGGAGAATATACCGTTAAATATAATTTATGAAGACGAGGATTTAATTGTTCTTTCAAAACCGGTGGGTTTAGTTGTTCATCCTTCATACGGTCATGTTAACGGTACTTTAGTCAATGCTCTATTGGCTCATACTAAGGATTTGTCAGGGGTGGGAGGAGTTATTCGTCCCGGGATTGTTCATAGACTGGATAAAAATACATCCGGCCTCATGATTGTGGCAAAGAATGATCGGGCCCACCACATTTTATCGAGAGCGCTGAAAGACAGAAAAATAAAACGTTCATATCTTGCATTGGTGCATGGCGTTATGGAAGTTGAGGCCGGTATTATAGATGCCCCGATTGGAAGGAACCCAAAAACAAGAAAAACAATGGCGGTAACAGAGAGAGGGAGCAAAAGAGCGGTAACAACATTCAAGGTAAAGGAAAGGTTCAGAAATTATACACTCCTTCAGCTTAAATTAGAGACCGGAAGAACACACCAAATAAGAGTTCATATGAGATACGTTAATCACCCTGTAGTCGGAGATCCCGAGTATGGCTACAAAAAAATCGAGAAAAACCTTGGCCTCGCTCGTCAATTTCTACATTCTTACCGTCTTGAATTTACTCACCCGCGAACGGGAGAAGAATTATCATTCGAGGATGAACTTCCCGATGAGTTAACAGAAGTTTTAATTCGTTTGCGAGCTTGTCAAATATAAGCGCCAATAAAATTCATGAGTTTAGACTTATTCCCCATCCCTTTTTTTAATTGTTTTTAGATACAAACCGTAAGTTATGTTTTGTAGCTCTTTCGCCTCTTCGATAAGTTTTTTAGTTTTTTCATCAAGAGCGTTGCTGTCTAAAAGGTTTTTAAGAGATTTATTATCAATTTGTACAATTTTTTCCCAAAGATTCAGGGGTTCTAAAACATCTCTGACTTTTTCGGGGTCATAAATATATTTTGCTCTTTCAGATAAAGTAATGGCGTTGACCTGTGAAAAAATTTGTTTTAAATTATGTTCTTCGAAATATTGACGAAGGATATCTTTTATCTTTTCAAGACGAGATGTAATTAATTTTTTTTGCCCATTAAGATTTGCATATTCGTCTATCACCTTTTCAATTTCTATTGATCCCTCGGTTTTTTTAAATTTATCCTTAAAAAATGGACAACGAGCTTGGAATGCGCACCAAGGGCACAGATTGTTTTGAATGGGGTCAAAATTGCCCGCTTTGATATTTTCGGCGGTTTGCAAGATTAGTTCCTCGATTTTTGGTAGCTCTTCAGCTTTTCTAATCGTGCTCATCCTTATATTTGGCACTACGAAATATAAAGTAAGTTTTTCCGGCTCAATTGACCAGATATTTTTTGCGGCAAAGTAATACATGGAAAGTTGTAGGTTTTCGTCAATTTTTGACTGAGGGGGAAGTTTTCTGTTTGTTTTATAGTCTATGATTTCCAAATTGCCATTTGGGGTTTTTTCAACCTTATCGATTATTCCTGTTAGAATACATGGTTCACCTGAAGATAAATTGTCGTCAAGCTTAATTTGAAATTTGTGTTCAAGCGCTACGGGTAGAGAAAAGCTGTCTACATTGGTGCGGTAAAAGTTTCTTAAAATTTGTTTTGCAAACTCTCGGTAGGTTTTTTCTTCTCCCTCGTCTGAATATCCTTCGGAAAACCAATTTTTGTTTAGAAAATTTAAAAGGTTTTCAAGAGAAGGTGGTTTTGGAGTGGGAACGTTATAAAAGTAATACAATGTTTTATGAATGGTGCTTCCAAAGCTTAAAGCGGGAGTTTTTTTGCGAGGGAATTTGTCCACGTAAATAAATTTGTAGGAAAGCGGACAGTTCCGATATGTTGAAATAGATGAGTAGCTAAGTTTCATTTTGCCTCCATATTTCGTATATGTATATAGTAATGTATACAGAACATATGTTCGCTGTCAAGGTTTATTTGATATTTATTATACGCGGTTTCCGCTTATTTCGAATACTTTAAAGCTTATTGCCTTAAATTAAGTTGTTGTGTTAAACTGTTCACACTTTACAACACACGTTGGTGGACTTCTTTTAAGTTCCCTTTTTTTGGGTTAAAAGAAGGTTGAAGCCAACGGAGGAAAAAACCGGTAGAAAGGAGGAGAGAGCATGGCAGTAGTTTCAATGAAAAACCTGCTTGAGGCAGGTGTTCACTTTGGGCATCAAACAAGACGCTGGAACCCAAAAATGAAGCCGTATATCTTTACTGAGAGAAATGATATTTATATCATTGATCTTCAGAAGACATTGGTTTTAATAGAGAAGGCATACGAATTTGTCAAAGAAACCGTTGCTAATGGTGGAACGGTTCTTTTTGTAGGTACGAAAAAGCAAGCTCAGGAGTCAATTAAGCAAGAAGCTGCTCGTTGTGGAATGCCTTATGTTAATTATCGCTGGTTGGGCGGTATGCTAACCAATTTTAAGACAATCAGCAAACGGATTGAGTGTTTGGAAGAATTAGAGAAAATGGACGAAAGCGGATTAATGAATAAGCTTACCAAAAAAGAAGCAATGAAACTTAATGCTAAAAAAGATAAGCTCAATAAATATCTCGACGGAATAAGGGATATGAAAAAATTGCCTGATATCGTGTTTGCAATTGACACCAAAAAAGAAGCTATAGCGATCAAAGAGGGTAGAAGACTTGAAATTCCGATAATAGGAATAGTGGATACCAACGCTGATCCGAATGAAGTTGATTATGTTATTTCTGCAAACGATGATGCAATTAGAGCAGTTGCTTTAATGAGTAAAATTATGGCAGACGCTTGTTTGGCGGGTATCAAGAGAAGGGTGCCCATTAAAGAAGAATTAGGAGTAATTGAAGGTTAAATGCACAGCGAGTCATTTTTTGACTCGCTGTAATCAAAATCAATTAAATTAGGGGGTTGCTGATAAATGGCAATAAGTGCCACCCAAATAAAGAAATTAAGGGATTCTACCGGGGCGGGTATGATGAATTGTAAAGCCGCATTGGTTGAAGCTGAAGGAGATATAGAAAAAGCAGTTGATATTTTGCGCAAAAAAGGAGCTGCTGCTTTAGGTAAAAAATCTGGAAGAACAGCAAACGAAGGAGTTATAGTTTCTTATATTCATTCGGGTAACAGGCTTGGTGTGTTATTAGAAGTTAATTGTGAGACTGATTTTGTAGCTCGAAATGAGGATTTCAAAAACTTTGCGCACAATATAGCCATGCATATCGCTGCCTCAAACCCACTTTGGGTTTCGAGGGAAGAGGTGCCTTCCGAAGTATTGGAGAAGGAACGTGATATATATAAGGAGCAAGCCCTTAACGAAGGGAAACCGGATAAGATAATCGACAGGATAGTTGAAGGTAAAGTCGAAAAATTTTATGAGCAAACTTGTTTGATGGAACAACGCTTTGTTAAAAATCCGGACTTAACCGTTCAGGATTATCTTGCCGAGTTGGTTGGAAAAATTGGAGAGAACGTAGTTGTTAAGCGATTTACCAGGTATTTTCTTGGTGAGGAATGATAATCAATTTATTTTTAAATTTTGATAAATTATTTTAAGCTAAGCACAGTTTGCGAAAAGATATGATTGTTTAACGAAAGGGAAACGAAAGGAAATTAAAAAAGTGAAAAAACCTGTTTATAAAAGGATTTTGCTGAAGCTTAGTGGTGAAGCTCTTACCAATAAATTGGGTTATGGCATAGATCCGGAAGTAATGGGTTCAATAGCGGGGCAAATCAAAGAGCTTCGCGGTTTTGGAGTTGAGGTAGCTATCGTTGTCGGTGGCGGCAATATTTTTAGAGGGATGGCTGCAAGCGCGCGTGGAATGGATAGGGCAACGGCTGATTTCATTGGGATGCTTGCCACTGTAATGAATTCACTGGCTTTACAAGATGCGTTAGAAAAAGAAGGAGCAATGACGCGTGTTCAGACAGCTATTTGGATGCAAGAAGTTGCAGAACCTTATATAAGACGTCGGGCCATTAGGCATCTTGAAAAAGGACGGATTGTTATATTCGCGGCAGGAACAGGTAACCCATATTTTAGCACTGATACTGCTGCAGCGCTAAGGGCATTAGAAATCGGGGCTGAAGCGATATTAAAGGCGACAAAAGTTGGTGGAGTATACGACTCTGACCCTGTTATGAATCCCGATGCAAAGATGTTTTTTAAGCTTAAATACATAGATATTTTAAACAAAGGGCTTAAAGTCATGGACACAACGGCAATTTCATTGTGCATGGATAACAAATTACCTATACATGTTTTCAACATGACTGAGGCCGGTAATATGAAAAAAGTTTTGCTTGGAGAAAAAATAGGAACTATCGTTGGAGGAGAAAGCGATGGTGAATAATGAGATTTATAAATTTGCCGACAATAAGATGAAAAAAACAATTCATGTTCTTGGAGAAGAGTTTTCAACGGTTAGAACCGGTCGCGCCTCAGTTTCTATTTTAGATAAGGTATATGTTGATTATTATGGAACGGAAACCCCAATTAATCAGGTTGCAAGCATTTCTGCCCCCGAGCCCCGTATGCTAACTGTTCAACCTTGGGATAAATCGATAATTACTGATATCGAAAGAGCTATATTAAAATCAAATTTAAATCTCAACCCATCCAATGATGGAGCTTTAATTAGAATTCCCATACCACCCCTTACGGAAGAGGGACGAAAAAAGTTGGTAAAAGTTGTTAAAAATATGGCTGAAAAAAGCAGGGTTTCAATTAGAAACATAAGACGTGAGGTAAACGAACAACTTAAATTTTCGGAAAAAGAGGGAAAAATATCAGAGGATGATTTAAGGAGAATGCAAGCTGAGATTCAGAAGTTTACGGATAAGTATATAATTGAAATTGACGAGATGTTAAAACATAAAGAAGAAGAAATAATGGAAGTATAAGCATAGGTTTTAATAAAGGAGCAGTTTTAAAGCGTGTTGGATAAGTTTAAAAGATTAATTAAAAGTCTTCGTTTGGAATCATTAAAGAAAAGCGAGGACTTTTTTTTAAAACGGATAGATAAAGATAAGTTGCCTTTACATATTGCCATAATTATGGATGGGAATGGACGTTGGGCGAAAAAAAGGGGACTTCCTCGTATTGCCGGTCACAAGGCTGGAACAGAAACTGTTCGTCGAATCGTAAAAATCGCCGCGGAACTAAATATTAGGTATCTAACTCTTTACGCTTTTTCCATTGAAAATTGGCGACGACCTAAAGGAGAGGTATCCGCCCTTATGAACCTAATTGAGGAAATGCTGGATGCGGAAGCAAAGGATCTCCATAAGAACAATGTCAAATTTATAGTTATTGGTCGACTAAATAAATTATCTGAGAGTTTGCAGAAAAGCATTAGAGATGTAATGGCCATCACAAAAAATAACACGGGGTTGACTTTAGTTCTTGCGATTAATTATGGAGGCAGAACGGAAATAGTTGATTGTGTAAGGCAAATTGCCGATAAAGTTAAGCAAAAAAAGTTGGAACCAAGTAAAATTAACGAAGATACCATAATTAAACATCTTTATTTGCCAGAGGTTCCCGACCCGGATATTTTAATAAGAAGCGGTGGCGAAAAAAGAGTAAGCAATTTTTTGCTTTGGGAAATAGCGTATTCCGAATTTTGGATAACTCCTGTTCTTTGGCCAGATTTTAAAAGAAGCGATTTTTTCCAAGCAGTATTTGATTTCCAGAGAAGGAAGAGACGTTTTGGTGGATTAGAGGAATGGTAGATTAAGTGGTTTAATAATGGAGGAAGGATGCTCAAAGAGAGAATTATTACAGCTGTTATAGGCATTCCGGTGTTGTTGGGTTTTTTGTTTTGGGGAAGGATTCCATTCTTTCTGTTGCTGACGAGCATTATTTTTTTAGCTTTGTTGGAATTTGCTTCGCTTTTTAGAAAGCGCGATGTAAGACCCGATATTTTGCTTGTCTTACTGGGAGGAATAATCTTTTGTTTCTCTGCGCTTTTCTACGGAACGAAGGGTTTCACTCTCGGGATCGTTCTTATTGTTCTTATTACTTTGGCGAGAATGCTTTTTTCAAACGGTTCGTTCTCAATTAAAAGCGTTGCCCTGACTATTTTTGCCCCCATTTACATCGGTTTAATGATGGGTCACTTAATTTTGATTAGAGATATTGAAACAAATGGAATTGTTCTGGTTTTTTCGGTTTTTTTGGCGACTTGGATTTGTGATATCTCAGCGTATACTTTAGGTTCATTGTTTGGTAAACGGAAATTAGCTCCCAAAATTAGTCCTCATAAAACATGGGAAGGCGCTATAGGCAGTTTTTTTATAACGACCTTTTTAGTTGGAGGATTATGGTTTATCTCCTTGTCTTTTTTTGAAAGGGCAATGCTTGGTGCGGTGGTGGCTGTTTCTGGGCAATTTGGTGACCTCGTTGAGTCTAAACTAAAACGAGAGGTGGGTGTTAAAGACAGTGGCACCATGCTTCCGGGGCATGGAGGAATATTAGATAGGTTCGATAGCCTTATTTTTTCTGCCCCCGCGATCTTTTATTTTTTAAAGTTATTGTCATTGAAATAAAATGAAAGAACTTATTATTCTTGGTTCAACCGGTTCAATCGGGAGACAAACCCTTGATGTTGTCAGAAAACATCAAGATGCCTTCAAGATAATTGGACTTTCAGCTCATCAAAATGTTGATCTTTTAGCGGAACAGATAAACGAGTTTAAGCCGAAGGCTGTTGTTGTTTCAGATCGTAAATATGTTCAAAAGCTCCGTAATTTACTGAAAAAAGATGTTGATATTTTAGATGGCAAAGATGCGCTTACCAAACTGGTTTTGTTTGATGCTGATTTGGTGTTAAATGCTTTGGTGGGCTCCGCTGGCTTGGAGTCGACGATTGCGGTTATCAAGACGGGCAAAACCCTTGCTTTGGCCAACAAAGAGTCGATGGTCATTGGCGGCGAGATTATAAATCGTCTTCTTTTAAAAAACGGGGGTGTAATTATCCCTGTAGATAGTGAACATAGTGCAATTTGCCAGTGTCTTTTAGGTGAAAAAACACAGGAGATAAACAAAGTAATTTTAACCGCATCAGGTGGTCCTTTTAGAGGAAAACGATCTTCCGAGTTGCGTCGGGTAACGGTTGAGGAAGCTCTTGCTCACCCCAAATGGAATATGGGTAAAAAAATATCTATAGATTCTGCTACATTGATGAATAAAGGACTGGAAATAATTGAAGCCCACTATTTATTTAATTTAAGTTACGATGATATTGAAGTGGTAATTCATCCCCAAAGCGTCATTCATTCAATGGTTGAGTTCGTTGATGGTTCCATCAAAGCGCACATGGGTCCGACGGATATGAGAATTCCGATACAATATGCTCTTTCTTATCCCGAACGTTTGCCGTCGCCGATTCCTATGCTCAATTTGTTAACGGTGGACAAACTTACTTTTGAAGAGCCTGATTCGGTGAATTTTCCATGTTTAAGATGTGCAGTGGAAGCCGGGAAAAAAGGCAAAACATATCCTGCGGTATTAAATGCTGCAAACGAAGAAGCGGTTGCCGCATTTTTAAATGGTGAAATTGCGTTTTTAACCATACCGGAAGTTGTTGATAAAGTTCTTTCAAAGCACAAACCGGTTGAGCCGGTTGAGTTGAGTGTCTTAAAAGAGGCTGAAAGCTGGGCAAGAAATCAGGCAAGTGAAATTATAAAAACTGCGAGGTATTAATGTGAATATTGGTGTTTTAGGTAGAATAATTTTAACGATTTTAGGGCTCGGTTTTTTAATTTTTATTCATGAGTTGGGACATTTTTGGGTTGCTAAAATTTTACATATAAGAGTTTATGAACTTGTTTTGGGGTATGGACCAAAGTTATTTTCATTTACGCTCGGAGAAACAGTTTACGGGGTAGCTGCTGTGCCTTTAGGGGGATATGTTAGACTTGAAGATATTAAGCCGGAAGATATTTCTTTAAGAGAAGAAAGGTTGCCCGTTTTGGGCGACCAACCTTTATGGAAGCGTATTTGTGTTCTTTTTGGCGGTCCGTTTATGAATTTTTTAATCCCCGTTTTCTTAATCGCAATAATTTTTATGCTGGGGGTGCCTTCTCTAACAACAACCGTTGAAGGGGTTATCTCGGGTTATCCTGCTGCAGAAGCCGGATTTAAAAAAGGAGATAAAATTATTTCTGTTGAAGGGAATAAAATTGAAACCTGGGATAAGGTAACTGAAATTATCAAAGAAAACCCAAACAAAACTCTAAAATTTACGGTTCAACGTAGTGACAATAAAGTTACCATCGATGTTAAAACTGCCGAAAAAGATGGTGCGGGTTTTTTAGGTGTAGCCGCAAGGGCGGATATCAAGAAATTTGGCATTTTCTCCGCGTTTTATCAAGGTTTTAAGGTAACGCTTGAATCTATATGGATAACGTTAAAATTCCTGTTTTTAATTATTGTCGGAAAAATCCCCGAGGGTCTTAATGCAAAGGTAATTGGTCCCGTGGGCTTGGTTAAAGAGATATCGGTTGGTATTCAAGAGGGGCTCATGGTTTACTTGGGAATCTTAGCACAAATGAGCATAGGTTTGGGGATTGCAAACCTAATTCCCATACCTCCTTTAGATGGTGGAAAACTTGCTTTTATAGGGTATGAGTTTATAGCAAAAAAACCGTTAAAAATTAAAACCATGCTTGTTTTGCAATCTATTGGGATAGCTTTACTTGTTTTTTTGATGGTCATGGTTACTTTTTCTGATATTTTCGGATTTTTTGTTATGGGAGGTTGATAATGAAGCGCAGGAAAAGTAGGCAAATTAACGTGGGAAATTTAAAAATTGGAGGAGACGCGCCAATATCCGTGCAGTCAATGGCCAACACCAAAACTCAAGATATTGAGGCGACGGTTTCTCAAATTAAGCAATTAGAGTTAGCGGGCTGTGATTTGGTGAGGGTTGCCGTTCCAAACGAAGAAGCGGCTAAAGCAATGGGTGAAATAAAGAGAAATATCAATATGCCCCTCATTGCCGATATTCATTTTGATTACAAACTTGCTTTAGCGGCTCTCGATGCAGGAGCTGATAAAATTCGTATAAATCCGGGAAACATTGGAGATGGTGCTCGTGTTAAAGCAATAGTCGAAGGGGCAAAAGAAAAAAAGGTACCTATTAGGATAGGTGTAAATGCCGGTTCTCTTCACAAGAAATATCGAGATACTGAAAATTTAGTTAAAGCCCTGGTAAATAGCGCTCTTGAGTACGTTGATTTTCTCGAGAATTTAGACTTTTTTGATTTCATAATTTCAGTAAAAGCTTCGTCGGTCTTGACGACCATTGAGGCGTATGAATTGCTTGCAAATAAGGTAGATTATCCTTTACATGTTGGTGTAACTGAGGCGGGGACTCTCGTTTCGGGTGCGGTGAAGTCCGCAATGGGGATTGGCACCCTTCTCAGGGAAGGGATAGGGGACACGATTAGGGTTTCGCTTACCGCTGATCCTGTAAAAGAAGTAGAGGTTGGTTTCAAAATTTTACGCGCTCTTAATTTAAGAAATTTTGGTCCCGACATTGTATCTTGCCCTACCTGTGGTAGGTGTGAGATTGATTTAATTGCTTTGACGAAAAAAGTGGAAGATGCTCTTAGAGGTTATAAAACTCCCATTAAGGTTGCCGTTATGGGGTGTATTGTAAATGGTCCGGGCGAAGCGCGGGAAGCTGATATTGGTATTGCCGCCGGCAAGAAGGAAGGTTTAATATTTGTTAAAGGTAAACCAATTAAAAAAGTTCCGGAAAAAAAGTTGGTTGATGCGCTTCTTGGGTTAATATCGGAATTTGGGAAGGAGAATTGATGGTGGTAAAAGATAAAAATAATTTTGTTGAAGCAATTACCAATAAAAGCGTTGATTTTCGCAGGTGGTACACCGATGTTATAATTGCTGCTCAACTTGCTGATTATTCTCCGGTTAAAGGTTGTATGGTTATCAGGCCCTACGGTTATGCTCTTTGGGAAAACATGAAGGCTCTATTGGATAGAAAAATTAAAGACACAGGACACGAAAATGCTTACTTTCCGTTGTTTGTTCCCGAAAGTTTATTAGCTAAAGAAGCTGAGCATATTGAAGGTTTTGCTCCGGAGGTGGCTTGGGTAACTCATGCCGGGAACGAAAAGCTTGAAGAGAGGTTGGCCATTAGACCAACATCAGAGGCAATTATCGGTAGCATGTATGCAAAATGGATAGATTCTTGGCGCGATTTACCGGTTTTAATAAATCAATGGGCAAATGTAGTAAGGTGGGAAAAAGTGACCCGCCCCTTTTTGCGGACGACGGAGTTTTTGTGGCAAGAGGGACATACTGTTCACCGTACGGAAAAGGACGCGGAGGAAGAGACGCTCAAAATGCTTGAAGTATATAGGGATTTTATGGAAAACGATTTAGCTATTCCCGTATATACGGGCAGAAAAACTGAACGCGAAAAGTTTGCGGGCGCTCTCAAAACATACACTCTTGAAGCCTTGATGTCGGACGGTAAAGCTCTTCAGTCAGGAACATCGCATAATCTCGGTCAACATTTTGCAAAGGTTTTCAATATAACATTTCAGGATATTGACGGCGAAAGAAAATTTGCATGGCAGACTAGCTGGGGTGTTTCAACCAGGTTAGTTGGAGCTTTAATCATGACTCACGGTGACGACTCAGGACTTATTTTCCCGCCAAAAGTTGCTCCAATTCAAGCCGTTGTTTTACCGATTTGGGGTAAAAAAGAACGTGAGGACGAGGTTGAAAACAAGATGGGAGAGATTGAAAAGATGCTAACCGGGGTATGCAGACTTAAGGTTGACAGGAGGCGCGAACATACAATCGGTTGGAAATTTAATGAATGGGAGCTCCGCGGTGTTCCTTTAAGAATTGAGATTGGCCCAAGAGATGTTCAAAAAAATCAGGTTGTTTTGGTTAGACGGGATACGCGTGAAAAAGAGTTTGTTCCAATCAGCGAATTAAAGAATAAGGTTTTAAAAGTGTTGGATGACATACAAAAAAATCTTTTTGAACGAGCAAAAAAATTTCGTGATGAAAACACAAGAGAAGTTTCTACTTTTGAAGAATTGGCTTCTACGGTTGAGAAAAAACGAGGTTTCGTTGGCGCCTTCTGGTGTGGAGATGAAAAATGTGAAGTTGAAGTGAAGGAAAAGACTGCGGCAACGATTCGATTCATCTCTCCTGACAGCAAAGAAGGCAAATGTGTTTTGTGTGGCAAAACCGGGCATTTAGTATATTTTGCTAAAGCTTATTAGGGACCAAAATGGAAAAAAAACATCCTAAAGTTGCTCTTATAATCCCTGCATACAATGAAGCTGAAAGAATTGGCGCTGTTTTGGATGAAGCCGTAAAATCCCCGGTTATAAATGAGATAATTGTTGTGGATGACGGTTCAACCGACACAACGGCTGAAGTTGCGGGCAGCCATGAAGGGGTAACGGTGATTAGCCGCAATTTAAACGGTGGCAAAGGAGCCGCTTTAAAGATGGGCATAGATTCAACCGATGCCGAAATTTTAGTCTTGATAGACGCGGACTTAATTGGTCTTAAGGTTAAACACATTGAAGACTTAGTTGAGCCCCTTCTCTTAGAGGAAGACTTGGAGATGACGAGGGGTAAATTTACAAAAGGGAGAACGGCTACAAATATTTCTCAGGCGGTGGTTCCCAATATTTCCGGGCAGAGGGCTTTTAAAAGAAAATTTTTAACAGATATGCCGGACTTTACTAATAGCGGCTACGGGGTAGAAGTTGCATTTACGAGGCAAATTAGGCGAAAGCAAACAGAAGTAAAAGAAGTAATTTTGCCTAACATAACGCACGTTATGAAAGAAGAAAAGATGGGTTTGCGCAAGGGGTTATTGGAAAGATTCAAAATGTACCGGGATATTTTTTATCTTTTAATTAAGCCTAAGAGAAAGGGGTAGATGGAATAATTTTATTTAAAGGGCGGTTGTGATATCTTTGCATTATCGTTGCGCGACCACAAATGTTATGATAACATAAAATCGTCACATAAAGATGGCTAATAAGTGGGTTCAGAGCCCACTTTTTTTAATATTATAAGAATGTACAGAAGAGGTTGCTGTGGCAAAAATGAAGGTTTCGGACATCGAAAAATTGATTTCTCCAATTTTATTGAATGAAGGGTTGGAATTGGTGGATGTTGAATTTAAAAAGGAACCCGTTGGAATGGTTTTAAGAACATACATTGATTCGGAAAACGGAGTTGATTTGGATACATGCTCTCGAGCAAGCAAAATACTCTTAAGAGAGCTTGATAAATCAAATCTTATTGAACAAAATTATATATTGGAGGTTTCGTCACCGGGGATAGAAAAGCCTCTGAGAAAACCCGAGCACTTTAAAAAATTTATTGGCTCGAAAATTTTTGTTAAGACAAAGGTGGCTATAGAAAAAAGAAAGCAATTTAAGGGAATGCTTAAGGTTGCAAAAGACGATACATTTGAAGTTGATTGTGATGGCAAGATTTTTAAAATACCGTATGATATATTGGGAAAAGCTCATCTTATAGTTGATATAGATTTATGAACTTACGAAGGGGGTGCGCAGGTTGAATTTAAATTTAATTGATGCTATTAAGCAAATTGAAAGAGAAAAGAAAATAGAAGCTGAGACGATTTTAGAAGCATTGAGAGCGGCGTTAACATCGGCGTACAAAAAGAACTATGATGTTGAGCAAAATATTCGTGTTGATATAAATCTTGAATCTGGGCAAATTAAGGTTTTTTCGCAAACAGAGGTTGAAAAAGAAGGAGAAAAAGAGATAGTTGAGAAGGAAGTTACTCCAAAAAACTTCGGTCGAATTGCGGCTCAGACGGCAAAGCAGGTAATTCTACAAAGAATAAGAGAAGCAGAGCGCGAGATGATGTACGATGAATATGTTGACAGAGAAGGAGATATCGTTACAGGTATTATTCAGCAAAGCGATCAGCGTTATACTCTGGTTAATTTGGGCCGGGTTGAGGCGCTTTTGCCTCCAAACGAACAGGTTCCCGGAGAAAGATATAGTCATGGGCTGCGCATTAAAGCCTGCATTGTTGAGGTAAGACGAACCACGCGCGAGCCTCAAATAATTCTTTCAAGGACACACCCTAATTTGCTGAAGCGGTTATTTGAACTTGAAGTACCGGAAATTTATGATGGGTATGTTGAAATTAAATCAGTTGCTCGTGAACCCGGTCACAGGTCAAAAATTGCTGTGTCTTCTCGCGATGAGAGCGTAGATCCGGTTGGTGCGTGTGTTGGGCCTAAGGGCTCCAGGGTTCGTATGGTTGTGGGAGAACTTCGTGGCGAGAAAATTGATGTGGTTAGATGGAGCGAAGATCCGGCAGCCTATGTTGCAAATGCTTTAAGTCCGGCCAAAGTTAAAAAAGTTGATATAGATGAAGAAAAAAAGACGGCGGAAGTAATTGTTCCGGATGATCAGCTCTCCTTGGCTATCGGCAAGGAGGGACAAAATGCACGCTTGGCTGCAAAGCTTACCGGCTGGAGAATAGATATAAAAAACGAAAGTCAATTTGCCGAAAAAGTTAAAGTGAAAGAGACGGGCGAAGCTACTTTTGACAAAGAAGGTTTTGTTGAAGAAAGTATATGCCAAGCTATTACTAAGTCGGGGAAATCATGCAAAAATAAAGCAAAACCGGGAAGCAAGTATTGTGGAGTGCATAAGGGGCTTGAGGAGTAAATGTTTACAAAGAAAATCCCTACAAGGAAATGTATTGGATGTTATAAATCATTTCCTAAAAGGGAGTTGACACGGATAGTTCGCACTCCTTCGGGTGAAGTTATGGTAGATTTGACGGGAAAGGCAAATGGGAGAGGCGCATATATTTGCAGTTTGAAGTGTTTTGAAATAATCATCAAGAAAAAAAAGTTAGGAAATGCATTGAAGGTAGATTTGGATGAAAAAACGATAGAAAACTTAAGCGATAAACTACTGCGAATTTTTAAAAAAGAGGAATAAAACTTCCTTGATAAAGGGTGATTTAATTGAGCATAAGAGTTTATGAATTAGCGAAAGAGATGAAAATTTCAAGCGGTGAGTTAATGAAGAGGCTTGAGAAAATGGGTATCACCGTTAAAAATCATTTTGCAACCATTGGTGATGATGCTGTTGGTCTTTTAAAAAAAGAGGGTATTAAAGTCGCGGATACAGGGGCTGTGCTCCCTAAATCCGACAAATCAGTGCAATTGAAAAAATCTGAATTAAAAAAAGAAGCCAAAGTGAAAGAGGAAAAGACTTTAGAAGAAAATGAGCCTGAACTTAAAATTAGCGAAGGGTCAACCGTAAAAGAGCTTGCTGCCATATTTAAAAGATCTTCTTCGGAAACAATAAAGATTCTTATGAACATGGGCGAAATGGATACAATAAATCAACCTGTAAGCAATGAAGCAGTTGAACTTTTGGGCGAGGAATTCGGATATAAGGTTAAGATAATTTCTTTAAAAGAGAAGATGGAAGAAGATTTCCCCGAAGAAATTCTCGAAGACTTAAAGTTTCGGCCTCCGGTGGTGACCGTAATGGGTCATGTTGATCATGGTAAAACACTTTTGCTTGATGCTATCCGAAAGACTGATGTTGTTTCAACTGAAGCTGGTGGCATAACTCAGCATATTGGGGCATACCAGGTTAATCACAACGGTAAAAAGATAACTTTTATCGACACGCCCGGTCATGCGGCTTTTACGGCAATGCGAGCAAGAGGTGCCAAAATTACCGATATAGCCATTCTTGTAGTCGCTGCCGATGATGGTGTAATGCCGCAAACGGTTGAGGCAATCGATCATGCTAAAGCTGCAGGGGTGCCCATACTGGTTGTGATAAATAAAATAGATAAACCCGAAGCTAATCCGGATAAAGTAAAACAACAACTTACAGAATATGGTTTGGTACAAGAGGAATGGGGAGGAGACACAATTTTTGTTTCTGTCTCTGCTAAAGAAAAAACCAACATAAGTGAGCTTTTGGATATGGTTTTGCTTCTCTCTGAGATTGAAGAAATAAAAGCAAGCCCTAAAGGAATGGTTGTCGGCACTGTAATTGAAGCTTTTTTAGATAAAGGGCGAGGCCCGGTAGCAACAGTTTTATTGCAGCGTGGAACATTAAAAATCGGTGATGTGTTAATTGCCGGATACGCTTACGGAAAAGTCCGAGCTATGATTGATGACAAAAGCAAACGAATTGCCGTTGCAACTCCGGGTCAGCCTGTTGGGGTAATTGGATGGTCATCTACTCCTCAAGCCGGTGATATTGTGAAGCAAGTTGTTAACGAAAAGAAAGCTCGTCATATTACTGAGGAACGTCTCTTAAAAAAGAGGGTTCTTGAAAAAGGATTACACAAACATATAGCTTTAGAAGATCTCTTCGATCAAATTAAGAAGGGTGAGATAAGAGATTTAAATCTTGTGGTTAAAGGAGATGTTCAAGGTTCGGTAGAAGCATTATGCGATGCTTTGAAAAAAATTGAGCAAGAAGAAGTTCATGTAAAAGTTATTCATAAAGGAGTAGGATCTATATCTGAAACGGATATAATGCTTGCTTCCGCATCCAATGCTATTGTTATTGGGTTTAATGTTCGTCCCGACGTTAAAGCTAAAGTGCTTGCCGAGAAAGAAAATGTTGATATGAGAATGTACCGAGTAATTTATCAAGTCGTTGAGGATATTGAGGCCGCCAGAAAGGGGCTTTTAAAACCAAAGTTTGAGGAAGTTGAAATCGGACAAGCTGAGATAAGAAACATCTTTAAAGCATCTAAAATCGGAACGATTGCCGGTTGTTTCGTTAAGAAAGGTGAAGTGGACAGAAAAGCTCAAGTTAGGGTTGTAAGGGATGGAGTTGTTGTTTACGAAGGGTTGATTGGTTCACTCCGCCGTTTTAAAGAAGATGTTTCTTCGGTTAAAAGTGGGTTTGAGTGCGGCATTCGCATTGATGGTTTTAATGATATCAAAGTGGGCGATGTTTTTGAGTTTTTTCAAATGGTTGAAAAACCCGCAATTTAAAATTTCTATTTATGAGTCAATAAGATGATTTTAGGTTTACTCGAACTTGAACTGCATATTTCAGATTGTGGTTCTCTAAAGGGAAAAAGAAAGGTAATAAAAAGCATAATTCATAAGATTAGAAACAAATATAATGTTTCAATTGGCGAAATGGGAAATCAAGATTTATGGCAACGGGCCCTAATCGGGATTGCTTGTGTTTCGCAGACGGAAAACGATGCAAGAAAGTTGTTAGACAAGATAGAGCGTGAAATATTTGATATGTATCTTGTTGATAAAATTCACGGAAGAATTTCAATTTATGCTCCCGAAAACTAATTCAAAAGCAAGGTAACCAATGAGTTATTTACGTTCTGCCAAAGTCGCTGAGGCGATAAAAGAAGAAGTCAGTATAATTATAAGCAAACTGAAAGACCCTCGAATCAAAATGATCACCATCACCGGAGTGGATGTGTCGCCGGATTTAAGGCATGCCATAATATTTATAAGTGTCATAGATTTCTCAAAAAAGGAAAGTACCCTGAACGTTCTCAAGAAAGCCAAGGGATATATTAAAGCTGAATTGGGAAAGAAATTAAGGATGAAATATATGCCCGATCTGGATTTTAAGTGGGATGAATCGATAGAACAGGGGCTTAAAATATCAAAGATACTACATCAAATACATGAAGAAGAAAGTGAAAACAAAGAATGAAAAAATCAAGTTCCCGGGATGTTTATTTACACGGCAACAAACCGGATGTTTTGGATGATGATATTGTTTTAATAGGAGAGACGATACTTAAAAAAAAGGATTTTGTTTTAGCTACGCATGTTCAACCGGACGGAGACGCTATCGGATCCATTTTGGGGTTGGGCTTATTTTTAAAAAAGCTTGGCAAGAATGTCTTTTTGAGTCTGAGCCAATCTTCAAAACCCATTAAACACAAGAATTATTTACCCATTCCTCCACAGTATGCTTTTTTACCTGGTACCGATTTGTTTTCGGACTATTTTAAATGTCCGGATGAAACAGAATGTTTCATTGCTCTCGACTGTGCCAGTTTTGAAAGAATAGGCAATTTAGGGAGCTGCGCGAAGAACGCGGGCACTTTTATCAATATTGATCATCATCAAGACAATGATAAGTTTGCTCACATAAATTTTGTTGACGGAAATTCGCCGGCAACGACTGAGATTGTTTATCGGCTTATAAAATCCATGAACGAAAAAATAAATAAAGACATCGCGATCTGTTTATATACGGGGCTTGTTACAGATACAGGTAGATTTCAATATTCGAATACCGACAAAAGAGCTTTTCAGATGGCTTTGGAACTCTTGGGTTACGGCGTATCTCCTTCTGAAATTTTTCATAATATATATGAAAACGTCTCTTTTTCTTATTTAAAATTGCTGGGGAAAGTGCTACAAAACATTAAATTCGATTCCGGAATAATTTATGCAGTTATTTCTCAACATGATTTAATTTCGATTGGGGCCAGAGTTGAGGAAACGGAAAATTTAATTGACGTTTTAAGATCAGTTGGACAAGCTAAAATCGCGGTCATTTTAAAAGAGACAGGTGATGGGAGATGGAAGGTTAGCTTGAGGTCTAAAAATGAGATAGATGTAAGCAAGGTGGCCAAGCAGTTTGGTGGCGGCGGGCATCATAACGCAGCTGGTTACGTTTCGGAAAAGGACAAAAAAGATACAATTGAGTTTATGTTAAAAGCCCTGAGGAGTTTATGAGCAAAGAAGGACTTATCATTGTGAATAAACCTGCCGGCGTTACTTCTCATGATGTGGTTGCAAAGGTAAGAAGAATTCTAAAAGTAAAAAAAATTGGTCATACAGGAACGCTTGATCCGGACGCAACAGGGGTCCTGGTTTTAATGGTTGGAAAAGCTACAAAAATTGCGCAATTTCTTCAAATTGACACTAAAGAATATCGGGCAGAAATGGTATTGGGAATTAAAACTGACACTCAAGATGCTTCAGGGAAAGTTATTTTTAAGTCCGTATGTGATGTATCCGAAGAAGAAGTAAAACAAGCTTTAGAACATTTTAAGGGGAAAATTGTTCAAGTTCCCCCCATGGTATCAGCCATCAAAATAAACGGGGAACGTTTGTACAAGTTGGCGCGTGAAGGGAAAGTGGTTCACCGTTCTCCGCGAACAGTTGATATTTTTTATATCAATTTTTTAGGAATGACCATGGGCACCAACCCAATTGTTAATTTTGTCGTAGGGTGCTCAAAGGGGACGTATGTAAGAACACTCTGCACTGATATTGGAGATTTTCTTGGCTGCGGGGCTCATCTTGGGAAATTGATTCGAACTCGTTGCGGCGATTATAGTCTAAATGAAGCTTTGTCAATTGAACAAATTGAAAAATTAGCCGTGTCTTCGGCTATAGACGATCACTTTATCTTGATGAAAGATGCTTTGAAGAGATTTTCTTCAATAATAGTGAAAAAACCTTATGTCAGGGATATTTTAAATGGACGTTTTCTGGTAAGTAAAATGATTGAAGAGATGTCGAGTAAACTTGAGGAGGGAAATTTTGTCAAGTTGCTTGATGAGAGTCAAAATTTGCTTGCGGTATTTAAAACAGTCGATTGTTTCGAGGACGACTTGGTTGCAAAGCCGATACGAGTTTTTGCCGGGTGAAATTGCAGATTGAAAACAATTTTTGGTCTTAAAAAACTAAAACCTCAAAAAAAGAAAAGTATTGTGGCCATAGGAGTATTTGATGGTGTGCATCAAGGACACCAAAGAATAATAAAAACAGCTGTTGATGATGCTAAAAAGTTGAATGCTCAAAGTGTTGTGGTTACATTTAAACCCCATCCTCTCGGGGTGCTTATGCCGGGGAAGTATCCTCCCATACTTACAAGTTTGGATTTGAAAATCAGGCTGATCGAGCGGTTGGGTGTGGATTTAATGTTGGTGATTAATTTTACCCGAGAATTTGCTCATATGTCTGCGCAATGTTTTATCGACGAAGTTCTTATTAAAAAACTAAATGTTCTTGAAGTTGTAGTGGGGGAAGGTTTCAGGTTTGGGAAAAACGAAGTTGGGGATGTTAATTTTCTTCTTAACAGCGGAAGAAAAAGTGGTTTTAAGGTTAAGAGTGTCCCGCTTGTTCTCGTAGATAAAAAAGTTATAAGCAGCACCAGGATAAGAAATCTTTTAAGAAACGGTAAGATTGATGAAGCCGGCAGAATATTGGGGCATTATCCGAAATTAATGGGAAAAGTAATTCAAGGTTGCGGGCGGGGGAGGGATGTTGGGTTTTGTACGGCAAACATTGAGACCGAAGATAAAGCTTCGGTGCCATGCGAGGGAGTTTATGCCGGCTTTGTGAGGTTAAATGACAAAAAGAGAGCCTGTGTTGTTAATGTAGGCACCTGTCCTACTTTTAATATAAAAGAACCTCGAATAGAAGCGCACATAATTGATTTTAATGAGGACATTTATGGAAATAAAATTGAGATTGAAATAATTAAAAACCTTCGCGGGCAGAAGAAATTTAAAGACAAGAAGGCTCTCTCTGATCAAATTAATGAGGATATAAAGGAAACAAAAAAGATACTGTGTGCAAAGTTTACCGAATTCAGCAAGTATGATACTATTAACCGGTTGTAAAAAAACAAGTTGGAATCACGCCCTTGACTATGATAACGAGTCACCGACGTTAATCTTGGTTTAGGGAGCAATCATAAAGGAGGTGAAGATAGCATGGCTTTGACCAATGAAAAAAAGGCAGAAATTATTAAAGATAATGCTTTACACGAGAAAGACACCGGTTCCCCCGAAGTTCAAATTGCAATCCTCACAAAACAAATAAATGAATTAACTGAACATTTAAAAGAACACAAAAAAGATCATCATTCACGACGGGGTTTGTTAAAAATGGTTGGTCGGAGGAGAAAGTTGTTGAAATATTTAAAGGAAGTTGACGTTGAAAGGTACCGTAAAATTGTGAAAAAACTGGGCTTGCGCAGTTAGGGCAGGCCGTTTTATTTTTTTTGCTTAATGAGACATATTTAGGAGGTTAAATATTTAATGAGTGTTATAACAAAAGAATTGGATCTTGGCGGAAAGACTCTTGAGTTCCAGTTTGGTAAGGTTGCGCGTCAAGCAGATGGAGCCGTCGTTGTTAAGTGCGGAGACACTGTTGTTTTGGTTACTGTCGTTGCCTCTAAAGAATCGCGTGAAGAGTTAAATTTTCTTCCGCTTACCGTTGAAGTTGTGGAAAGGATGTATGCGGCGGGAAAGATACCGGGTGGCTTTATTAAGAGAGAAGGGCGACCAAGCGAGAGGTCCATTTTAACAGCGAGGTTAATCGATAGACCCTTAAGGCCTCTTTTCCCTGAAGGTTTTAGAAATGAGGTTCAGATAATTGCCACCGTTCTCTCTGTGGATCAGATAAATGCTCCCGATATATTTGCTTTAAATGGAGCTTCTATTGCTTTAGCAGTTTCCGATATTACCACGGAAAAGATAGTAGCCGGAGTGAGAGTCGGACGGGTTGATGGGCGTTGGACGATAAATTCCACCTTTCAAGAGCTTGAGCATTCAGAATTGAATTTAGTTGTGGCAGGCACAAAAGATTCAATTGTTATGGTTGAAGCCGGAGCAAGAGAAGTTGATGAGGAAACTATGTTGCAGGCCTTAGAAGAAGGGCATAAGGCAATAAAGAAACTGGTTGGGTTTATTGAAGAAATTCGAGATGAGCTCGGGAAAGATAAAAGAGAGTTTTCTTTGGTTGGAGTAAACGCTGAAATAGAAGCGGAGACTCGCAAGATAGCTACTGAAAGGATTAAAAAAGAACTTTGTAATTCCGATAAATTAGCACGGGAAGAAGCCATTAAAACCACCAAAGAAGCTGTACTAAGCGAGCTATTGACGTTATTTCCTGAAAGGGAAAAGGATATTAAGAATGTTCTTAAAAAGATAGAAAAAGAAGAAGTTAGAACGATGATTTTAAACGAGGGAACTCGTCCTGACGGAAGAAAATTGGATGAGATAAGGCCAATTTCATGTGAAGTCGGGGCTCTTCCGCGACAGCACGGCACGGGTTTATTTACCCGTGGCCAAACACAAGTTTTAAGCGTTCTTACATTAGGAACCGTGGGAGAGGTTCAACGATTGGATGGATTGGAAATTGAGGAATCAAAAAGATTTTTACATCAATACAATTTCCCGCCGTATTCAACCGGTGAAGTATGGCGGCTTATGGGACCAAAGAGAAGAGAGATAGGACACGGGGCTTTAGCTGAAAGAGCGTTGCTTCCAATGATACCCGATGAGTCCGAGTTTCCTTATACAATTAGAATAGTATCTGAAGTATTTGAATCAAATGGGTCGTCTTCAATGGCAAGTGTTTGCGGAAGCAGCCTTGCTCTTATGGATGCAGGGGTACCGGTGAAAGCAATGGTGTCCGGAATAGCCATGGGGTTGGTGAAAGAAGGAGATAAAGCCGCAGTTCTTAGCGACATTCAAGGTGTGGAAGACGCTTTGGGGGATATGGACTTTAAGGTCGCCGGAACTTCAAATGGGATTACTGCCTTGCAAATGGACATGAAAGCAAGCGGGGTGGCGACGGATATTTTAAGAAAAGCTCTGGAGCAGGCCAAGGAAGGACGTCTGTTTATCCTCAATAAGATGATCTCTGTAATTTCAACACCTCGCGATGAGCTTTCGGAATTTGCTCCAAGGATAATTACCGTAAAGGTTAAGACCGATAAGATAAGGGAGATAATTGGGCCCGGAGGCAAGATGATTAGAAGCATAATCGATGAAAGCGGGGCTAATATCGATATTGAAGATGACGGGACGGTGTACATTTCTTCAATTGATAGAGAGAGCGGAGAAAAAGCTCAGCAGATGATAGAGCTTATAGTGAAAGAAGTTAAAGCGGGTGACGTTTATATGGGCACAGTTAAAAAGATTATGAACTTCGGTGCCTTTGTTGAAGTTCTTCCGGGGAAAGATGGCCTGGTTCATATTTCAAAACTTGCAAAAGAAAGAGTTCCTTCTGTAGAAGATGTAGTTAAAGTTGGGGACAAAATTTTAGTTAAAGTTACTGAAATTGACAAGATGGGCAGAATAAATCTTTCTGCGATTGACGTGGAAGAGGGTAAATGAGTTTCGAGAGAAGTCTTCTTGATAACGGAATCGAAATTTTAACCGAATGTATGTCAAATGTTAGGTCAATTGCACTTGGATTTTGGGTAAAAACCGGCTCGAGGAATGAATCGCAGTCCATGAATGGAATGTCTCATTTTCTCGAGCATCTCTTGTTTAAGGGAACGGAAACACGGTCCGCAAAGCAGATTTCCGAGACATTTGATGGTCTTGGAGCCGAGCTGAATGCTTTTACCGGGAAAGAATACACGTGCTACTATACTCGTATCCTTGACGAGAATTTAGAAGTTGCGGTTGAAAATCTCTCAGACATGATTTCCAATCCCGCTTTTAAAGAAGACGATATTAAATCCGAGAAAGAGGTAGTCTTAGAGGAAATAAGTCTTCACGAAGATTCTCCCGATGAGCAGGTACACGATTTGTTCGCAGAGACTTTGTGGAAAAAACATCCTTTGGGTGAAAGCATCCTTGGACATTTAGATATCGTTAAAAAGTTTGAACGCGAAGATGTAATCGGGTATTTTAAAAAACAATATACTTCGAAAAATATAATCGTAGTCGGAGCCGGTCATCTTGAGCACGAGGAGCTTTTAAAATTGGCTCAAGTTTATCTTGGAGATATTGATGGGGATGCTTCGGTTAAGGATAAAATTGATGCAAAAGTGAAACCATGCGTTAAGATTCTGGGAAAGAAAACCGAGCAAGCTCATATTTGTTATGGGTTTGAGGGATTGTCGGCCGGTCATAAGGATAGATTTTCCTTAAGCATTTTAGATAGTATTTTGGGTGGGGGAATGAGTTCACGTCTCTTTCAAGAAATAAGAGAAAAACGCGGGCTTGCTTACTCAGTCTTCTCTTATCATTCTTTTTATAGAGACACAGGTTCGTTTGTGGCTTATGCGGGAACAAGGCCATCAAATGCTGAGTTGGTTATAGAATTGATTAAGAAGGAAATAAAAGATATCGCGGAGAAAGGAATTAAAGAGAGCGAATTAAATCGCGTTAAAGGGCAAATAAAAGGACAACTGGTTTTAAGCTTAGAAAATACCGGAAACAGAATGATGAGACTCGGTAAATCCGAAATAACTCACGGGGAAATTTTGTCGCTCACTGAATTAATAGAGCGCGTTAATGAAGTCACGTTAGAAGATGTGCAAAGGGTTGCGCAAAATATATTTTTACCGGAAAAGGCCGTGCTTACCGTGATCGGACCCTTCAACGAAGAGGAGCTTAAAATTTAATCAAGAGGGGATATGCTTTATGACAAAGGTGCTTGTGAGTGGTGCTTGCGGAAAAATGGGATGTGAGGTTTGCAGAGCGGTTTACGAAGACCCCGA
Source organism: Candidatus Oleimmundimicrobium americanum (assembly GCA_002366545.1). Classification (GTDB taxonomy): domain Bacteria; phylum Actinomycetota; class Aquicultoria; order UBA3085; family Oleimmundimicrobiaceae; genus Oleimmundimicrobium; species Oleimmundimicrobium americanum. The sequence goes on from DFBH01000055.1 coordinate 28,420, forward strand.
ATTATCCTTAGTTGGTGTTGTTGATATATCACATATTGGGGAAGATATTGGAGAATCGGTTGGTCTCGGGAAATTAGATATTTGCATAAAAAATGATTTAGAGGCGACTTTAAACGAACTAAAACCCGATGTGATGGTTGATTTCACAAACCCAAGTGCGGTTATGAATAATATTAAAACGGCCATAAAGTGCGGGGTTAATTCCGTTGTGGGAACAACGGGTATTACCGTTGACGGTTTAGAAGAAATCGAATCATTGCTGAAGAATAAAAATGTTAATGTCTTTATAGCTCCAAATTTTGCCATTGGTGCGGTTCTAATGATGAAATTTTGTGAGAAAGCAGTTGAATCTTTCCCCAATGTTGAGATAATTGAGCTTCATCACGACCAGAAGGTTGATGCTCCCTCGGGGACGGCTTTAAAAACGGCTGAAATGATGTCTGCTTTACAAAAAAAAGATATTTTCGAGTTACCTGAAAAAGAAATATTAAAAGGTGCTCGCGGAGGTAAATTTAAAAACATTCGTATTCACAGTGTGCGCTTGCCGGGGTTTGTTGCCCATCAAGAGGTTATTTTCGGTTCCAAGGGGCAAACTCTGACCATACGTCATGATTCAATTGACAGAGTGTCATTTATGCCGGGTGTTGTGATGGCAATAAAACAGGTTCAAAGACGAAAAGGTTTAACCTATGGCTTAGAGAAACTTATGGATTTGTAAATTTGGAGGGAGAATAAAATGTTTGGAGAAGTTTTAACCGCTATGGTTACTCCGTTTAAGGAGGATTTAAGCGTCGATTACGATAGGGCTCAAGAATTGGCTTCTTATCTAATTGATAATGGCTCTGACGGCATTGTTGTAACGGGAACCACGGGTGAATCACCGACACTTTCGGATGATGAGAAAGTTAACTTGTATCAAGCGGTTAAAGAGGCAGTTGAGGGAAAGGGCTCGGTCATTGCGGGAACGGGTTATAATTGCACACGAGAAAGTATCCAACTCACAAAAAGAGCAGAGAACGTTGGCGTGGATGGATGCATGTTGGTAACTCCCTATTACAATAAGCCGCCTCAAAAAGGATTATATAATCACTTTAAAACAATTGCGGAAAGCACTTCGCTACCCACAATTCTTTACAATGTTCCTTCGCGTACGGCAAGAAATCTTGAAGCCGATACGGTGATTGCGTTATCGGAAGTTCCTAATATCGTTGGAGTTAAGGAGGCCGGTGGAAATTTTGAGCAAGTTGCAAAAATTATAAACAAAACCCCGGAAAATTTTCTTTTATATAGTGGAGACGATGCTATAACTTACCCGATACTTGCTTTGGGTGGGGATGGAGTGATAAGCGTAGCTTCGCATATTGCCGGAAGAGAAATCAAGAAGATGGTTTCGTTTTATAAAAGCGGGAACGTAAAGGATTCTTTGGGGATTCATATGCGGTTATTACCGTTTTTTAAATCGCTTTTTTTGACCACTAACCCAATAATGGTTAAGGCCGGGGTTAAGCTTATGGGAATAGAAGTTGGAGAACTTAGGCCCCCCATGGTAAGCGCGACAGAAGAGCAAGTATTAAAACTTAAGAAAGCAATGGATGAATTGGGATTATTATAAAGTTAGGAAATGTGTATGTTAATGAAGAAAAAGCCAAAAACCGTTAAAATTATCCCCTTAGGTGGGCTCGGTGAAATTGGCAAAAACATGATGGTCATTGAAATTGAGAAAGATATTATTTTGGTAGATGCGGGTCTAATGTTTCCGGAGGAGGAAATGTTGGGCATTGATTTGGTTCTCCCTGATTTTTCTTATGTTGTTGAAAATAAAGATCGTCTTAGAGCAATAATTATTACCCATGGTCATGAGGATCACACAGGGTCCTTGCCCTATCTTTTAAAAGAGGTCTCAGCTCCCCTTTATGGAACCAAGTTGACTTTGGGTCTAATTCGGGAAAAATTAAAAGAACATAGATTAAAGACTGAGCTTAGAGAAATATCTTCAAAGTCTAAATTAAAAATAGGACAATTTAGATTGAGCTTTTTTGGTGTTTGCCACAGCATACCTGATGGTCTTGGAATTATCATTGAGACTCCACTCGGCATTATCGTCCACAGCGGAGATTTTAAGCTTGATCAAACTCCTGTGGATGGTAAGGCAACGGAGTTTAAGAAACTTGCGGCCATAGGCCAAAAAAAAGTGCTTGCTTTATTATCTGATAGCACCAATGCGGAGTCGCCGGGCTACACTATTTCTGAAAAAGCGGTTGGTTCCGCTTTGCTTGAAATTTTTGAAGACTCAAAACAAAGGATAATTATTGCTACTTTTGCATCACATCTTCATCGGATACAACAAGTAATCGATGTTACCATGAAAGTAAACCGAAAACTGGCAATTTCCGGGCGAAGTATGCTTAATAACGTTCGAATAGCTTCAGAGCTTGGTTATTTAAAAATTCCGAATGATTTAATTATTGATATTGGGGAAATTGGGAAATATCCTTCCGACAAGGTAGTTTTGCTCTGCACGGGAAGCCAAGGGGAACCGTTATCCGCTCTTTCCAGAATATCTTCTAACGATCATAAACAAGTGAAGCTTCATCCTGGGGATACGGTAATAATATCGGCTTCGCCGATACCGGGGAATGAAAAATCAATCTCAAGGATTATTAATCAAATTTATAAGTGCGGGGCTGAGGCTTACTATGAATCGATTGCAGATGTTCATGTTTCAGGTCATGCCGCCCAAGAAGAGTTGAAACTTATGATTAATTTAGTCCAACCTGAATATTTTATTCCAATTCATGGTGAGTTTAGGCATCTTAGGCATCACGCTAAATTGGCGAAACAGGTTGGGATTCCAAGCGAAAATGTTTTCGTTGGGAAAGATGGGGATATAATAGAGTTTAATGAGCTCGGGGCAAATATTTCGGGAAAGGTTTCTACCGGAGATGTTTTTGTTGACGGGTTGGGAGTGGGGGATATTGGAGACGTTGTTTTGAGAGACAGGATGCTTCTTTCGAAAGACGGAGTTTTTATTGTGGTGGTTGCGGTGAGCAAACAAGATGCGCAAATAATAGCCGGGCCGGATGTCATTTCCCGAGGATTTATATATGTTAAGGAATCGAAAGAGCTTATTGATGAGTCAATAGCAAATGTTGAAGAGACTTTATCAAAAACTACACGGGAAGGCGTCATAGATATTTTAGTATTAAAATCGAGGATAAGAAAAGATTTAAGCAAGTTTTTATACAATAAAACCAGGCGTCGCCCAATGGTTATGCCAATAATTATTGAAGCATAAGGGTGCAAAATTGAATTTTATTCAAGCTGTTGTATTAGGAATCGTACAAGGTATAACCGAATTTGCTCCAATAAGCAGTTCCGCGCATTTAGTTTTGGTGCCTAATTTGATGGGGTGGCCCAAACCCAATATAAGCTTTGATGTGATGTTACATTTGGGTACCTTGACGGCTGTGATTTGTTTTTTTAGGAGTGAAGTCTCGGAGTTATTTACCGCTTTTTTTAGTGGCTTTAAGAAAAAAACGGTGCGGCAAAAACCGGAATACAAACTTGCTTGGTTGATAATAATCGGCACAATCCCCGCTGTTTTTATGGGATTGCTATTTCAAGACTTTTTCGAGGGACTTTTTTCAAATCCTTTAACCGTTTCTTTGCTTTTAATAGTAACCGGGACTTTTTTGTGGATAAGCGAAGCAGCCTCAAAAAGACTCATGGTTTTGGATGATATAGGCTTTTCTGATACTCTGATAATAGGGTTGGCTCAGGGATGTGCCATAGCTCCCGGGATATCGCGTTCAGGGGCAACCATCGCCGCCGGCCTTTTTAGGGGTTTAAACCGAAGCTCCGCGGCAAGATTTTCGTTTTTGTTGGCGATACCAATAATTTTAGGTGCGGTTATTTTAAAAACAGGTGATTTTATTTGTTTGTGCGGAGAGCAAAAAAATATGCCTCTGTTGGCGGGTTTTTTGGCGGCTGCCGTAAGCGGATATTTGTGCATTAAGTATCTTTTGGATTATTTAAAAAAGGGAAGGCTCATGGTTTTTGCTTATTATTGTTGGTTCGTGGGCTTGGTTTTTGTTTTAATCAACATTTTTTAATATTTCAGAGGAAAATATGGCTAATCATAAAAAGAGGGTTTTTACTAAAAACAAAAAACATAAAGAAAGCTTGGATGACGTTTACGCCGTAGCTTTATTTGCACTTTCCGCCATATTGATCATAAGTCTTTTTGCCGGAGACAGAGGTTTAATAGGCAAATATATTGTAAGGGTGCTCGAATATTCTGTCGGTGTGGGAAGATACATCATACCCGTTTTTCTTGTGGGCTGGGGGGTATCTTTTTTAATTAAAAAGATTAGGTTAAATGTCGAATCAACCGGTTTGGGACTTGCCGTTTCTTTTGTCAGCATCATTTCTCTTATCCATTTAAGCGTGCCTTCTTCTAAAGAATTAAGTTCCGAATATATTGTTTCTTACGGAGGTTATATAGGCGGAATTTTTGCGTATGTATTGAGAGTTCTTTTGGGGAATGTCGGCTCTTACATCGTTCTTTTTGCGTTGCTTATTATCGGAGTTGTAATTTTCACGGGGATTTCGTTGTCGCGCCAATTTTCGGTTTTGGTTAATGGAGTTAAGGCAATTTTTAAACCAAAGCTCAAAGGGAAAAAAGAGTCTATTTTCGATGAAGAACAAATCACTCGAGGTTTTTCTAAAAAGGAAAAATCTGTTTTTCCCGAGCAGTTAATTCAAGGTAACAAAGAGAATGCGAGAAAAACAAAGGTGATTCCGGCCGAGACAAATGAATTTGCGTCACAAAAGACAACTGAGCTAAAAATTGAATTACCCAAATTAAAATTAGGAGAATATCAATTTCCTCCTCCGTCGCTTCTGAAAAAAACCCTAACAAAAGATTTACATTTGAAAAAAAACATTAAAGAGAACGTGAGAGTGCTTGAGCGGACGTTGGCCAATTTTGATGTTGATGCCAGGATAAATAAGGTTACAAAAGGGCCAACGGTGACCCTTTACGAGATTCAGCTTGCATCCGGAGTAAAAGTTAACCGGATACTTGGTTTGGCTGACGATATTGCCCTCGCTTTAGCATCCTCAGATATCAGGATACTTGCTCCCATCCCAGGTAAATCGGCAATCGGCATTGAGGTTCCCAATAAACAAAGGGAACTTGTAACTCTTGGAGATATTTTATCTAATCCCGAAGCTCAAAGGGACGGCATTTTGAAAGTTGCCCTGGGCAAAGACATTTCGGGAAAACCCGTTATTGCTGATATTGGGGATATGCCTCATCTTTTAATTGCCGGTTCCACGGGGAGCGGCAAGAGTGTTTGTATAAATTCCATCTTGATGTCTCTTTTAATGAGAGCGCGGCCCGATCAGGTAAAGATGATATTGATAGATCCGAAGAGAATAGAATTAACTTTTTATGACGGTATTCCTCATTTAGTAACTCCCGTTGTGGTTAATCCCAAAGAGGCCTCTCGCGCTCTTTTGTGGGCGGTAAAAGAGATGGAAAACAGACTCGGTCTTTTAGCTGAAAGTGGAACCAGAAACATAGATGGTTACAATGCCTTTTTGAGGAAAAAGGAGATTAAAGACGAGTTTATGCCTTATATTGTCATCGTTATAGACGAATTGGCCGACTTAATGATGGTTGCTCCGGGTGAGGTTGAGGGTTCAATATGCCGTTTAGCACAATTAGCCAGGGCGGTTGGAATTCATCTTGTAATTGCTACACAGCGTCCCTCTGTAAATGTTATAACAGGGCTAATTAAGGCCAACATAACATCAAGAGTTGCTTTTGCCGTTTCATCTCAAATTGATTCAAGGGTTATTTTGGATAGCGCGGGGGCAGAAAAGTTGGTAGGCAAGGGCGACATGTTATTTATGACTCCTAAGCTGCAAAAACTTAAACGGTTGCAGTGCTCTTTTGTTTCAGAACAAGAGGTGGAACTGATTACGGACTTTGTTAAAAAACAGGCGAAACCAAGTTATCAAGGGGAGATTTTAGAAAAGAAAAAGTCTAAATTTTCGTTGGATGACTACGAAGACGATCTTTTTGACGATGCAATGGAACTTGTTGTTTCGATCGGTATGGCTTCGGTGTCTATGCTTCAGAGACGTTTGCGAATTGGCTACACTCGAGCTGCGAGATTAATGGATATTTTAGAGGAAAGAGGAATAGTTGGTCCGTCGGAAGGTAGTAAATCCAGGGCGGTGTTTCTTACCAAAGAGGACTTAGAAAAAATGAGAAAGGGATGAGAAAAACAACATCCTTGTTTAGAGCAAAAAGGAATTGATGGTATTTTGGTGAATAATATATAAGTTACAATGTGAAAGAGCAAGGTTTACCACCTTTAACTGTGAGGATAAAAATGGATTCGATTGGGGAAATATTTGAAAATAAGCGAAAATCTTTGGGGTTAAGCTTAAAAGAGATAGAAAACGCCACAAAAATAAGAACTCGCTATCTTCAGGCAATTGAGGACGATAATTTTGACGTAATTCCGGGTGGCGCTTATGTAAAGGGATTTATTAGAACATATGCTTCTTTTTTAAAAATAGATAGCGGGCCTCTTATAAAAGAATACGAAGAGGAATACGGAGAACCCCTTCAGTACGAGGAGGAAAAATATATTGATGTACGCGAGAAAGATGTTTTTAAGCGCCGAAGATTGATTTTATTTTTTTCCGTAGTTGGAGCTATTTTGTTGGTTTTGGCTATTGTCTGGGGGATAAGGGCTTTAAATAAAAAGACTCAGGCTCCAAAACAGGAGGAAAAAATAGAAGTTCCCCTTGAAGACGTTTTGCCTCCTGAGGAAGAAATGCCTTTAGAAGAGATGGTTCCTCCTGAGGAGGAGGTATCTACGACCGATACTGCATCCGCATTACCATCGGCGGAAGAAGAGTTTAAAATTGAAGTTACGGCTCTTGATAGAGTTTGGCTGAGGGTATTTGTAGACGAGGAAAATATTTTTGAGGAAATACTGGAGAAGGACCAGTCAAAAGAGTGGACGGCAAAAGAGTCTGTTAGAATAAAAAGCGGGAACGGCGAACTGGTAGAAGTAAAGAAAGATGGAAAATTGCTTGGTGAACTTGGGGTTGGCTTGGAGGAAAAGGTATTTACTTTTGAATAATTAGGAGATGGTTTTGTGGCAAAAGAAAATTCATTTGATATAGTATCTGAGATTAACATGCAAGAAGTTGACAATGCTGTCAACCAGGCAATCAAAGAGGTTAGGAACAGATATGATTTAAAAAACAGCGACACGGAAATCCTTTTAAACAAAGATGAGGGCGAGATAATCATAACTACGGAAAATGATTTTACCCTCAAAAGTGTTTTAGATGTTTTTAAGTCAAAACTTATAAAAAGGGGAATTTCTTTAAAAGCTTTACAGGCAGGCAAGATTGAGCCGGCGATAGGGGGCAAATCTAAGCAAAAATTCGACATTGTTCAAGGGATATCACAAGATATCGGGAAAGAGATAAATAAAGCTATTAAGGAAAATAAAATTAAGGTTAAAGTGCAAATTGAGGATGTAAAACTGCGAGTTTTTGGTAAGAGCAGGGATGAACTTCAAGAAGCAATCTCTCTCATAAAATCCAAAGATTTTAAAATCCCCCTTCAATTTACCAATTATAGGCAGTGAGAAAAAATTGGATTTAAATGTTGCGGTTATTACTCTTGGATGTCCTAAAAACGAGGCGGATTCGGATTTTATAAAGGGCCATCTTTATTGTTCGGGCTATCATTTGGTTTCCCAACCAAAAGAAGCTCAAGTTATAGTTTTAAATACATGTGGGTTTATTGAATCGGCTAAACGGGAGTCAATAGAAACAATCCTTGAACTTTCTCGGTATAAAGAGGAGGGGAAATGTCGGGTACTTGCCGTTGTCGGGTGTTTAGCTCAAAGATATTCCGGTGAATTATTTGATGAAATTCCGGAAATAGATATACTCCTTGGATTGAGCGATTCATCAAAACTTCCTGAAAAAATTATTGAATCTTTGAATGGCAAACGTATTCTTGAGGTAAATAAACCGTCAAATTATTTGAGCAAAAATCTTTCTCGAATTAAACCAAGTTCACCTTCCGCTTATTTAAAGATATCCGATGGTTGTAATGGTTCTTGTTCTTATTGCGCGATACCACTTATAAGAGGAAATTATCGCAGTTGTTCTGAAAAATTACTGATTAACGAAGTTAAATTTTTGGTAAAAAATAGCGTCAAGGAAATAGTTCTTGTTGGTCAAGACACAAGTTATTATGGTAAAGATATCTATGGCGAAAGAAAATTGTCTCAACTCATTTTGAAGCTTTCACAAATAGAAGGACTTAATTGGATAAGGTTATTGTACGTTCAGCCCGATGGTTTTTCTAAGGATCTATTGACGGTTTTTGCAAGTAATCCCAAGGTATGTAAATACATCGATATTCCTTTTCAGCATTCAAGCAAGAAGATATTGCGTTTAATGAAACGAAAAGGCTCCGCTGAAGAATACTTAAGTTTGCTTAAGCAAATGAGGGAATATCTTCCCGATGTTGCCGTTAGAACTTCTTTGATGGTTGGTTTTCCGGGAGAAACAGATGATGATTTTGAGGAGTTGTTGGCTTTTGTGAAGGCAGCGCGTTTGGATTATTTGGGGGTTTTTGAGTATTCTGCCGAGGAAGGGACGAAGGCATCAGGTTTACCATTTCAAATTTTAAACGAGGTTAAAAGGGAGCGTTATCATCAATTGGTTGCTTTGCAGGATTCAATAACCCTTGAAAAAAATAAAAGCTATAAAGGGAAAAAAATGAAGGTGTTGGTTGAATCGCGTGAGGATGGAGGCCTGTTTTTAGGAAGGAATCAATATCAGGCTCCGGAAATTGATGGTATAGTTTATCTAAATAAAAAAAATTTAAAGATTGGGGAGTTTGTCTCGGCTAAAATCACCGGTGTTGATGGGTATGATTTAATTGGAGAGGTTACATGTTAAATACCGCTAATCGAATTACAATTTTAAGGATTTTATTGATTCCCGCTTTTATGGCCTTTTTGCTTTCCAATGTAAAATATGGCGGTTGGATTTCAGTTGGAATATTTATTTTGGCGGCTGCTTCCGACAGTCTGGATGGTTATATTGCCCGCACAAGAGGTTTGGTTACTGTTTTCGGAAAATTTTTAGACCCTCTTGCCGATAAGCTCCTAATCTCGGCCGCCTTAATTTCTTTAGTTGATTTAAATCTCTTATCTGCCTGGATAGCCATGATTATAATTGCCAGAGAGTTTGCCGTTTCAGGCTTAAGACTTATGGCCATCGCGGAAAACAAGGTTATTGCCGCAAGCGCTTGGGGGAAACTAAAGACTCTCAGTCAGGTTATAGCCGTGGTTGCTTGGATTATTCTGCCTCAAACCATATTGGCTTGGGTTTTAATGATTATCGCAATTTTACTTACCGTTATTTCCGGGATCGACTATTTTGTTAAATCGCTTGATATTTGGATGATACGGGGGAAAGAAACGAGTGAATTGTGAGATATTAACGATAGGTTCCGAAATAACATTGGGATTATCGGTGGATACAAACTCTTGTGTCATATCAAGAGAACTTGGCAAAATTGGCATTGAAATTACGCGCATATCGAGCGTGCCTGATGATATTGAATTAATAGCTTCGGCTATCGATGGAGCATTAAATCGAGCTGATTTTTTAACAATTACGGGTGGTTTGGGGCCAACCGTTGATGATTTAACCAGAGAAGCCATTGTAAAATTTACCAAAAAAAAGCTTTTATTTGACCCTGATTTAGCTGGCCTAATCAAAAAAAGATATCTGAGTTTCAAAAGTTCAATGCCCGAAGTTGTTTTAAAACAAGCACATCTTCCCGAAGACACAATTCCAATAATACCGGTTCAAGGGACCGCGTCCGGTTTAATTATTGAAACCGGGGAGAAGGTCATTTTTGCGTTGCCGGGTGTTCCAAAGGAAATGGAAGAAATGTTACAGAGAGGGGTTGTCCCTTATCTTTTAAAACGTGTCGGTCACGATGAAATTATAAATATAAGGACACTTAAAATATGCGGTTTAAGTGAAGTTGAAATTCAGGAAAAGATTAAAAAAGTGCTTGAAGAAAAGAAAACGGCCATTGCTCTTATTCCTCATTTTGGTCAAGTTGACGTGCAAATAATTGCAAAAGGAAACCTCGACCATACCCAAAGAATTTTGCTTGAAACCGAAAATGAAATTCGAAAACAACTCAAAGATTATATTTTTGGGGTAAATGAAGAGAATTTGGAAAAAGTCATTGGAGATATTTTAAGAGAACGCAAACTTACGCTGTCCGTTGCGGAATCCTGTACGGGCGGATTGCTTTCCAATCGCATAACCAATGTCCCCGGAAGTTCAGATTATTTCCAAGGAGGTATTATTTCATATAGCAACAAAATTAAAGAGGCCGTTCTTGGCGTGCCCGAAGAAATTTTATCTAATTACGGGGCCGTTAGTTCTCAGACAGCTGAAGCCATGGCAAGCGGAGCGGCTCATGTTTGCAACGCGGATGTGTCGTTGGCAATTACAGGGATAGCGGGTCCGGGCGGTGGAAGCAGAGATAAACCCGTGGGTACCGTCTGCATTGCTTTGTGGAGTAAGGAATTTACTTACTGTAAGAAGTTTCAGTTTTGCGGCTCAAGGGAAGAAATAAAATGGAAAGCGTCTCAAAAAGCATTGGGAATCGTTTGGAGATTTCTACTTAAAAAACCTATAGGTAGGGATTAAATGTTGAGGTTATTTGTAGCACTGGAGATTCCTGATGAGTTAAAACACGAAATTGCGTTGTTGAGCGGAAAATTAAACGAGGACATCAAAAACGCTAAATGGGTTCCCGAGAGAAATCTTCATTTAACTTTGAAGTTTCTGGGGCAGTGCGGGGATGAAATGCCGCTTGAGATCGAGTCCCGTCTTAAGGCTTTGACTAAAAAATTTAACCGTTTTAATTTTAGGTTAAGCGGTTTGGGAGCTTTTCCGTCAATTAAGAGAGCTCGCGTCCTCCATGTTGGCGTGAACGAGGGCAGGGAAAATATAATTAGTTTGCAGCACTCTATCAAGGAATCTCTTTATCAGGTTGGCTTTGCCAAAGACGAGAGAGAATTTTCTCCCCATATTACGTTTGCAAGGTTGAAAAATCCCTGTAACGTTGAGAGATTTTTAAAAAAAATGGATACGAGAGGTTTTTCAAAACGTTTTGTAGAAGTTAATAGCGTTAATCTTTTTAGAAGCCATTTGATGTCAAGCGGACCAATTTATGAGAAAATTTTAGAAATAAAACTAAAAGATGATTGACATTCGAACCTATGTTCGATAAAATTTGTGGGTAAAGACATATAGGAGGAATTGAAAGTTGCTAAATAATCACCAAAACTTATCAAAATGGTAGACGTGGGGGCAGAAAGAAGTTAAAAGAGGAGTTAGATATATGAGAAAAGTTATACATGGTGAAATTTATAGCCCTGATTTTGATAATCTCAATAAATTAGTATCTGATTGGGCTTCTGCCTATAGGTTTTCCTTCTGTCGATTTCAGAAAGATAAATTAAGTTTCAACGAAGTTAGAAATTGGGCAAAGACAAAATATCCGTCCTTAAATACTCGCCAAATATCTGATGTGGTCACACAAGCACAAGGATTGTATTCAAGAGTTGAAGATAAAAAAGTAATATTTGGTGGAAGAAAATATTGGGACAAGTTAATAAAGAATGAGATATCTAATGATGAGTGGAAATTCAAAAGAGATAACCAAATATATGTCAGAGGAGATAAAACTAAAAAAGGTAACCCAAATATCCGATTGTTAAACAAAAACGGTGGTTTTTATTTAAGAGTAACTATTGGAAACAGAAAATTCGAGGAGCATAAACTATTTGTCCCTGCTAAGTTTGAGGAACAATTAGTATCTTTATTCGGTTCAGGTAATCCTTATAATGTTCGTTTGATAAAAAAAGGCTCACAGCATTATAAAATGGTTATTGATTATGAAGTTGAAAATCCTCAAACAGTAATTGATTTTTCAAATGGAGTTATTGGCGTAGACGTAAACCCTGACAGGGTTGCAATTTCTGATATAAGGAGAGATGGAAATTTAATCAACTCTTTTTCTGTATTGAACAATAGGATGTTTTTTGCATCAACGAACAAAAGAGATTATGAAATTGGTTGCATAGTTAAGCAGATTATGCAGTATGCTTTAAATAGAAATAAGGGAATAGTGTTTGAAAATTTGAAATTTAAGAAAGAATTTGAGAATCAAGGTAGAAGGTTTAATAGGATAAAGAGTAATTTTGTCTGGAAAAAGTTGCTTACATTGCTTGAGAGGAAATGTATTGAAAATGGTATTCAATATAAGAAAGTCAATCCCGCTTTTACTTCTGTTATAGGAAAATTTAAATATCAAAAAATGTATAATTTATCCATCCATGAATCTGCCTCTTATATAATAGGCAGACGCGGATTAGGATTTAATGAGAAATTATCTCTTTATAAATATCCATCAAAATATGTGAAGGAAGTTGTTTTTGACCTTGCCGGAAATAAAACAAAACGAATTCACAGTTGGGCTTCGTGGAGAAAGTTAAGAGATAATTATAAAAAAGCCGTCCTCACAGGACTTCAGGGAAGAATGTCAGACCTAAAAGAGTCTGATGACAATCTCTGTTATGTAGGTGAGAACCCTACAGGCGAAGTCCTCTCAAAAGAACTGGTCTTGAGGGGCATAAATGGTTACTAAACATCTATAGGAAGAAGAAAGGCTTCCTTCAAAGCTCATTATTTGGACCAAGGGTCCATTGTCCTCTGGACAATTTGGTGGGTTTTGTAAACCAGGGGAAATGGAACGCGACAAAGTATTGGAATTGACAAAAGAACAAATTGAGAGAAAATACGGCAAAGGCGCCATTATGAGACTTGGCGATAATCCTTTTAAGCTTGATTACTCGGTAATTTCAACGGGTTCTTTAGCTTTGGATGTTGCATTGGGCGTGGGCGGGATTCCAAGGGGAAGGGTTGTTGAGATATTTGGGCCGGAAGCGTCGGGCAAGACCACTCTGGCCTTGCAAATAATCGCTCAAGCTCAAAAAACAGGGGGAGCAGCGGCATTTATCGATGCTGAACATGCTCTTGACTCAGCGTATGCGCGGAACCTGGGAGTGGATGTAGATAACTTGCTTGTTTCTCAACCCGATACGGGCGAACAAGCACTTGAAATTGCAGAAATGCTTGTTAGAAGCGGAGCTCTTGACGTTGTGGTTATTGATTCAGTTGCCGCGCTTGTGCCCCGAGCTGAGATTGAGGGTGATATGGGAGATTCCCACGTAGGTCTCCAAGCGAGGTTAATGTCACAAGCTCTGCGAAAATTATCCGGCGTCATCAGTAAATCTCAAACCTCTGCAATATTTATCAACCAACTACGAGAAAAAATAGGGATAATGTTTGGCAATCCCGAGGTAACTCCGGGTGGTCGTGCTTTAAAATTTTATTCTTCCGTGAGGATTGATATAAGGAGGATTGAGTCTCTCAAACAGGGGATTGATATTGTCGGAAACAGGGTTCGCGCAAAAATTGTTAAAAATAAAGTCGCTCCTCCTTTTAAAAAGGCAGAATTTGACATCGTTTACGGCAAAGGAATTTCCAGAGAGGGCACTTTAATCGATATGGGTGTTGACCAAGGGATAGTGAATAAAAGCGGAGCTTGGTACACTTGTGGGGACGAGAGGCTTGGCCAGGGAAGAGAAAACGCAAAGCAGTTTTTACAGGAAAATCTCAAAATGGCCGATGAGATAGAAAAAAAGATTAAGGTTGCGGTTGGTTTAATTGAAAACGAAGAAAAAACTGATAAAAAAACCGATAAACAAGCAAAAAATAAAAGCATGGGTTAAGTGTTTAATAAAAGATGATTTCCAATGATGAAAAAAGAGCGATAAATAAAGCTCTTAAGTATCTTAGTTATAGAGCTCGCAGCGTTAAAGAAACAAAAGTTTATCTAACGAAAAAAGGGTATAGCGAAGATATTATTGACGGGGTTATAAAATATCTTAGAGAACGTGATTATTTAAACGATTTGGTTTATGCAAAGATGTGGATTGAGGATAGGAAAGAGCGAAAACTTTTTGGTCGAAACAGGATAAGGTCTGAGTTGATTTTAAAAGGGATAGATTCAAATTTAGTTGAGGAAGAACTTACCAAATTGTATTTGGAAGAAGACGAAGAGGGGAAAGCTTTTAAAGTAGCCGAAAAGCAATTAAAAAAATATAAGGAATTTGATAATTCGACTAAAAAAAGAAAGCTTTATCGATACTTGGCAAACAGGGGATTTAATACGGAAGTTTCCATAAAAGTGTGTGAAAGGTTGTTAGTGCTATAAACCACCGGTTTATCCGGTGGGCACGGCGGTAGGCAGGTCGTGGCAACCCCTCACCTCCGTCATTGCGCCTGTCCGCCTCTGGCGGGAGCCCTGGTAAGGGCGTGGCAATCTCGGTTTAGCCATAATAGCCAACTTTCTTTTTTGTTTATTCAGTTGTATTTTTTGTGGGTCGCACGCACTTCACGCTCGGTTGTTTGTCCAAAGGACAATCCTCCTCTGGAGGAATCCGCGACTTTACTCGCTCCGGGCGGGCCGAGAATAACTCGCTTGCGCTCAGACAGATTCTCGGGCGCTCACTTCGTTCGTCTGTCCGCCTTCAGCCAGAAAGAGGCTTGAGCCAAGGGTTCATCAGCCTCTGGCTGAGATGGTCCCCTGGACTACTGGAGGGCTTTCCGGCCATCCACTCGCTTCATCGGGGCGGCCTCAAATTTCGCCTTGTCCAACCCACCGGGGTTTTAAAAACCATAATCAGTAAAAAGCTTTTATTTTTTTCCTGAAAGCTAACGGCTGGCAGCTGTATTCAAATGATATGGCAACTAGCGAATAGCAGATGGCGGGAGGAGCGTTAAGCGACGCGGCAATCTCTGGGTTACATTTTACATTTTTCATTATCGTTTTTATATTTTCATTTTTATTTCTTATTTTGAAAAACCTGCCCGCCTTCAGCCAAAGGTTTCAGCCAAAGGCTGATGGTTCTCTGGACTACTGGCGGGAGTGACCAAAGGAAGCGCGGCAATCTCATCCTCCTCCCGCCCTCGATGGGAGGGGCGGGAGGAGGATGAGACAAACAATGGCCGGTGGCTTTTCTGCCCTGTGGTTGGTGGTAGTTTACTTGGCTTTTGATTTTTATAATTGACAACAACCGGTCTTTAATAATAATATGATTAAGAATTGTTTTTAAGTTAATAATGGTTGAATTTAAATAGTAGATGTTTTTAAGTATTGTTGGGATGTTAATATATTTACTTAATTAGTTAATCGATTGTTCATATAAATTTAAAGCTTAAGTTCAAGCTTTAAGATTTTAATTAAATATGGCTAAGAGATTTCCTTAAATAATTTAATTTATTTAAGGATGATTTGAATTTAATTAAGTAAATTAGAACTTACCGAGCAATGCTCGGTTTTTTTATTTTTATACTACAAAAGGAGGTATTAAAATGTCGGGAATTCATGTTTTATTGATATTCGTTGCTGGGTTTTTGGGTATTGCAATCGGCTTTTTTGTAAGAAGATATTTGGCTGAAACGAAGATAGATTCTGCTGAATCGGAAGCAAAAAAGATACTTATTGAAGCAAAAAAGGAAGCTGAAACAAAGAAAAAAGAAGCAGTTTTTGAAGCAAAAGATGGAATTCATTCTATGAGGGCGGAAGCAGAGAGAGAGATTAGGGAACGTCGGTCAGAAGTTCAAAGGATGGAAAGAAAGCTTGTTCAAAAAGAAGAGACTCTTGAAAGTAAACGCGAGGCTGCAAACCAAGAAGAGAAAAATTTAATTGAAAGCAAGAAGAAAGTCGAAGATATTAAGAATAATTTAGAGAAGGTAATTGATGAGCAAAAGAGCGTTCTTCAAAAAGTTGCGGGGATGTCGGTTATTGAGGCCAAGGAGTTGTTGCTAAAAAGGGTTGAGGACGAGTCAAGACATGACGCAGCCTTAATGATTAGGAATATTGAAAGTGAAGCCCGAGAAGAGGCGGAGAAAAGGGCTTGCAACATTGTTTCTTTAGCTATTCAACGTTGTTCATCAGATCATGTAGCCGAAACCACGGTTTCTTCGGTTCCTCTCCCCGGTGACGAAATGAAGGGAAGAATAATAGGTCGTGAAGGAAGAAATATTAGAGCTTTTGAGAATGTCTCAGGCGTTAATTTAATAATAGACGATACTCCTGAGGCGGTTGTGCTGTCGTGTTTTGACCCGGTGCGACGAGAAATTGCAAGACTCGCTCTTACGAAATTAATTGCCGACGGCAGAATACATCCGGCGCGGATTGAAGAGATGTATAAAAAAGCGACGCAGGAAGTAGAAACGAAAATTCGTGAAGCAGGAGAGCAGGCTGCTTTTGATGCCGATGTTCAAAGACTGCATCCCGAACTGGTTAGGGTGTTGGGGAGGTTGAAGTATAGGACAAGTTACGGACAAAATGTTTTAATGCATTCAATTGAAGTTTCTCATTTGGCCGGAATCATGGCTTCAGAATTAGGGGTGGACGTGAAAATTGCCAGAAGAGCAGGTTTATTGCACGACATCGGAAAAGCTATCGATCATGAAGTCGAGGGTTCCCATGCTGTTATTGGAGCGGATTTAGCACGGAGATTTCAAGAGTCAGAAGCGATCTGGCATCCGATTGAAGCTCATCATACGGATGTGGAGCCCAGAACAATTGAGGCCGTTTTAGTACAGGCTGCAGATGCAATTTCGGCTGCTCGTCCCGGGGCCAGAAGAGAAACTTTGAAAAGCTATATTAAAAGATTGGAAAATCTTGAGAGAATAGCTAATTCTCATAAAGGCGTGGATAAATCATATGTTATGCAAGCAGGCCGGGAGATAAGAATTGCGGTTAAGCCTGAAGAGATGGATGATGCTGAAGCTATTTTGTTGTCCAAGGAAATTGCCAAGGAAATTGAATCGGAAATGGAGTACCCGGGTCAAATTAAGGTAACCGTAATTCGCGAACAGAGAGCTACCGAGTACGCTAAATAATTAATTAGCGAGGGGTAACCTTGTCTTCAAAAGAGCAAGATAAATTAATAAACTTTATCAAAGGAGTTGCCGGAGACGAGCATCTGAAAATCGAAGAGGATTTAGGAAACGGGTTCGTTCGTCTCCGTGTAAGCGAAGCAGAAAGAAGACAAGCAAAACATGATATTCGTTTTGCTGAAGATGTAGTCATTGAACTCATTCGTAATTCTCGCGATGCGGGTTGCAGAAATATATTTGTTGCTTTCCATAAAGATAAAGATATTAGAAATATCGTTATTATAGATGACGGGAGCGGTATACCGTCTAATTTAATGCCAAGGATTTTTGAGCCGCGCGTTACCTCTAAGCTTGAAACCGTTGTTACCGACAAATATGGCATTCATGGACGCGGAATGGCTTTATATTCCATAAAAAGCAATGTCGAAGACGTTGATATAGTTGCCTCGGCAATTAACAGAGGGTCGGTAATAAGGGTTAGAGTGAATACCGGAAAACTCCCGGAACGCCACGATCAATCCACCTTTCCTATAACAAAGATGCATCGCGGAGAAATTAATGTTGTCAAGGGGCCTCATAACATCTTGAGGTTGTTGACGGAATTTTGTATCGAACACCCTGAATTAAAAATCTTTTTTGGTTCCCCGGCTCAAGTTCTTGCCACAATGTATGATTTAAGTCAGAATTTATTAACATCAAATAAAGGCGGTAAGGCGGTATTTCTTGAAAATTTTGAAGAAGGGGTGCTTCCTCTGTGGCAATGCACGGGTTTCATTGCGGACGTAAAGGCACTTATGGAAATATCGAAAACTTATTATGGTTTAGATGTTTCCCAACGCAATGTTCACCGGATTTTTAGTGGTGAAATAGAATCCCTCGATGATTTGCATTCAATTTTAATCAGTAAACATAAAAATTCTGTTACCAAGAGAGTATCCGGGGTTGATTTAAGTTGCTCAACCAATCTTGTAAAATATATCCAGAAAGATGATTTAGACATATTGTCAAAGGGAATTGAAAAGGAATTTAATAAAATAGGAAATAAATATTTTTTACACTTAAAGGGCGACCCAAAGATTTGGCGAGAAAAAAACAAGATAAAAATTTTATTAGAAGTTGAAGGAGAAGACGATTTTTGATTAAAAGCAGGGAAAGGCGACTTTTTGGTGAAGTTTAATCTAATCACAGTTAATTATTGTAGCAACCAAGGAGGAAAACATGGGAGTACTAAAAGTCTCGTCAAAGTCCAATCCAAACTCGGTTGCCGGTGCGTTGTCCGCGGTTCTTCGCGAATCAGGGAAGGCTGAAATTCAAGTTATTGGTGCCGGAGCATTAAATCAAGCCGTTAAGGCGGTAGCGATTGCCCGCGGGTTTGTTGCCCCGGGCGGGATGGATTTAGTCGTGGTTCCTGCTTTTACTGACTTAAAAATTGATGGAGAAGAGAGAACCGCAATTCGATTATTGGTTGGCCCCAGATAAAAATAAATTTTTTTGGTTCGTTTTCTTACTCGCCTAAGAAAACGAACCAAAAGACGAAGGAATTTTGTTAAATCTACAAATATTGAGATTAATAAAGAGATTTCATCGAAATTCCTGAGCTGGGCGGCCGATCATTTTTTACGGCTCCTCCCGCCATCCGTCATTGCGCCTGTCCGCCTTCAGCCAAAGGTTTCAACCAAAGGCTGATGGTCCTCTGGACTACTGGCGGGAGCGACCAAAGGAAGCGCGGCAATCTCGGTTTAACTATAATAGCTAACTTTCTTTTTTGTTTATTCAATTGTATTTTTTGTGGGTCGAACACGCTCCACGCTCGGCCGTATCCGCGACTTTACTCGTTCCAGGCGGGCCGAGAATAACTCGCTTGCGCTCAGACAGATTCTCGGGCGCTCACTTTGCTCGCCTGCCCACCTCTGGTGGGCTTTCCGGCCTTCCGCTCGTTTCATCGGGGCGGCCTCAAGTTTCGCTTTGTCCGACCCACCGGGGTTTAAAAGGCAAAACTAATGCCTATTGGCTGTATATTCGTCATTGCGCCTGCCCGCCTCTGGCGGGAGTGACCCGCCAACGGTGGGGAGCGCGGCAATCTCGTTCTCACCCCTCCCTCAATGGGAGGGGTGAGGGGAGGGTGAAACAAACAACCCACTCGGGTTTTTAAAAACCAAAATCTAACAACAATGCTCTTTTGTTTTCCTGAAGGCTGAAGGCTAGAGGCTAATGGCTGTTTCTAATGTTTTTCCTGGAGACTGGCGTCTGGCAGCTGGAGTCTGTTTTTAAATGATATGGCATTTAATTTGATGGTTTTATACAATAGAGTTAAAATTTAAATAAATCCAGGGCCCGCATCAGGGGCAGGAAAGCCATCGGCCTTGTAGCCGGTAGTAGTTTACTTACGTAATGAAAAAATTATTGTGCAGATAAAAGCTGTAGGCAGGTTTTAAAAAATGATAGATTTACATATTCACAGCACAGCTTCAGATGGAACTTGTACCCCGGAAGAACTTGTAAAGCTCGCAGTTAATTTAGGGTTAAAGGTTATAGCAATAGCAGATCATGATAGTGTTGACGGCATTCAGCCGGCAATTGATGAAGCTTCCAAACAGGGCATTGAAGTAATTCCGGCGATTGAGCTTAGTTCAGATTTAGAAGGTCGAGATATCCATATCCTCGGTTATTTTATTGACTACAAACATCCATGGTTTGAACATCATCTTAAGGATTTACGTAAAGCTCGGTATGAGAGAGCATTAAAAATGGTTAAGCGGCTCCAAGAAGTGGGTCTTGATATTTTGGTAAAGGATGTTCTTAAACACACCGCTGACGGTACCGCGGTGGGACGGGCACATTTAGCTCAAGCTATGCGTGAGAAAGGTTATGTCGATAGCATTCAGGAAGCTTTTGATAGATATATCGGAAAAGATGGCCCTTGTTATGTGGAGAAAAGCATATATTCTCCCCGGGAAGTTATCAAAATTATAAAGCAGGTGAACGGAATACCTATTTTAGCTCATCCCGGAATTTCAAAAGTTGATGAATTTATTCCGGATTTTATTGATGCCGGCCTTCAGGGATTGGAGGCGTATCACAGCCGACATGGTAGAGCTCAAACCTTAAAGTATAAAAGATTGGCAAAAAAACTTGGATTAATTGTTACGGGGGGTTCCGATTTTCACGGGCTAAGTGTGGGCTTGCTCATTGGTTCGGTTAATGTCCCCGATTCAATTGTTGACGATTTGAAGAGGTTAAAACAACCTACTGCTTAAAATTCTTATCGCTTTTTCAAAAATAGACACATTTCGTTACAAAAAGCACCGAAAGTAAATTTTATAAATTATGATATACTTTTCCTGATAGATTGCTATTAAGGATGGAAAATGGCCAAGAAATTTTTTGTTAAAACTTATGGTTGCCAAATGAATAAACACGATTCAGAAAAGATTGCCGGACTGCTTTTATCCGAAGGCCATGAATCGGCTGAGGGAATAAATGATGCGGACATTGTTGTGTTTAACACTTGTTGTGTTCGCGAATCGGCTGAAGCTAAGTTGTATGGTAACGTGAATTCTTTAAGGGTCGTTAAAGACCAAAGACCCGATTTAATTATTGCCATTGGTGGTTGTCTGGCACAAAAAGAAGGAGCTAATCTTCAGGAGAAGATGCCCCACGTTGATGTAGTTTTCGGCACTCATAATTTTGCGAACCTTCCGAATTTAATAAGAAATGCCGGACGAGGCCAAAAAATTTGCGAGATATTGCAAGCTTCCCCCGGTGTAATTAAAAACCCGTCCACCCAACGCGAAAATTCCACAAAAGCGTGGGTTACTATATCCACCGGTTGCAACAATTTTTGTTCCTATTGCATTGTTCCGTATGTTAGGGGTAGGGAAACGAGCAGACCGTTTGAAGATATAGTCGCGGAAGTTGAGAAACTTGCCGATGAAGGATTTTTAGAAACAACTTTGCTCGGACAAAACGTTAATTCATATGGGCGGGATTTATATGGCAAACTTCGTTTTGCGGAACTCTTAAGAACATTAAACAAGATTGATGGCATTGAGAGAATTAGGTTTACAAGTCCTCACCCACGGGATTTTGGTATGGATGTAGTCTTGGCCATTGCAGAGTGCGAAAAAGTCTGCGAGCACGTGCATCTGCCCCTGCAGGCCGGCTCAAATAAAGTTTTAAAAGATATGCGCAGAGGTTACACAAAAAAGGATTATCTTGAGCTCGTTGAAGCAATTTATAAAACAATTCCCGAATGCAGCATTACAACGGATATTATGGTTGGATTTCCGGGAGAAACCGAGGAGGACTTCGCAGATACTCTCGACGTTATTAAACAAGCTCGCTTTGATAACGCCTTTATGTTCATTTACTCTCCCAGAAAGGGAACAAAAGCGGCCGAGATGAAGAATCAAATATCCGAAGAAGTAAAGATGGATAGATTCAACAGGCTGCTCGAAGCACAAAATAAAAGTTGTATTGAAAACAACCGCCTGCTTGTTGGAAAAGAGATTGAAGTTTTGGTGGAAGGGGTAAGCAAAAAGGATAAAAGTGCCTTAACGGGAAGGACCAGGACCAATAAGGTGGTTAATTTTTCAGGCCCGCCTTCGTTGATTGATGAGTTGGCAAGGGTTAAAATAAAAGAAGCTCGCTCGTGGTCTTTAGTGGGGGAGCTTAACGGGGCATATAAACGGAGGATTACATGTCAGTTGTAATAGGTTGCACCTCTCCTCACCCACCTATACTTGTGCCCGAAATTGGTGGGGAAAGTTTATTAGAAATTAAAGCCACTCAGGATGCCATGAACAAAATGGCAGATAAGGTGGCTTCTTTAAATCCCGATATATTGGTTTTTACGTCCCCGCATAGCCCGGCATTTTCTGATGCTGTAGCCATAAAGACGGGCTCCGAACTTAGCGGCTCATTTGCGCAGTTTGGGGCTTTTTCGGTTAAATTTGAGGTAAAAAATGATGTCGAGATGGCAAAAGCCGTAATTGATGAGGCTGCGGTTTTAGATGTTCCCATGGCTGACTTAAAAGAAATGGGTTACCGGCATCTTGAAGAACTTGACCATGGAGTACTCGTTCCCCTTTGTTATCTCAAGAAGAAACTGAATGTGCCCATAGTTTCCATATCCATTTCATATTTAAGTTATCTTAAACATTACCAATTGGGAGTTGCCGTACAAAGGGCTGCGGAAAAACTCGACAGAAGAATCGCTTTTATTGCCAGCGGGGATCTTTCTCACAGGCTTATACCCTCAGCCCCGGCTGGATATAATCCAAGAGGTATAGACTTTGACTTGAGGGTTAAGGAAATAATAGAGAAGGCCGAGTTCAAAGAATTATTAAAAATAGACGAATCCCTCATAGAAGATGCGGGGGAATGTGGCTTACGTTCATTTATTGCTTTAGGCGGAGCTTTCGATGGGCATAAAGTTAAGTCAGAGGTTCTATCTTACGAGGCGCCGTTTGGCGTGGGTTATATGGTGGCGGTGATTGAGCCCATCGTGAAGGATAAATGCCGATTTTTTTTAACGGAAATGATGGCCGAGGAAGCCGTTAAAAGAGAAGAACGACGAAATAATGAAAGTGAACCCGTGAGACTGGCACGTGAAGCAGTTGAATTATATGTAAAAAACGGAAAATCAATAAAAGCTTCGATAAATCCGTCCAAAGAGCTTTTAGAGGAAAAAGCCGGTGCTTTTGTCTGTATAAAACGAGGCGACAAAGCGCTTAGGGGTTGCATCGGCACCACCGTCCCTTGCCAGGAAAATTTGGCGGAAGAGATTGTAAAAAACGCGATACAAGCCGCAACTTCTGATCCGAGATTTCCACCTGTGGATGAGAACGAGCTTCATGATTTAGAATATTCAGTTGATGTTCTTGAACCCCCTGAATTCATTTCGGATGAGAGCTATTTGGATCCTGAAAAATATGGGGTAATTGTAAAGTCCGGTTTTAAAGTCGGGCTCTTGTTGCCGAATCTCAAAGGAGTGGATACCGTAAAGAAACAATTGGATATAGCCAAGCAAAAAGCCGGTATACAAGAAGGCGAGCCTGTTGAACTGTTTAGGTTTAAGGTGAAGAGATATAACTGATAATGGAGAGCACGGAGCTTAGAGCGTAGAGCAAAGAGCCTGGAGCAGAGAGATTGAATAGAGATTAAGTGGTAATTAAGTGGAGACTTCAAATTAATTACAATCAGTTACCATTAGTTTTAACGAAGCAATCTCTGTCTTACAAACTGTTTTAATTTTTAGGTGGAAACATGGATAAAGTTCGTGCTCATGTAAAGGTTGAAGGAAGAGTTCAAGGTGTATGCTTTCGTTCATACACGAAAAAAGTTGCCGAGGATAATAATGTAACTGGTTGGGTTGGAAATATGCCCGACGGTTCGGTTGAGATGGTTTTAGAAGGCGAAAAAAAAGATGTTAAAAAGGTTATTGACTGGGCCTACGAGGGCCCGTCGTATGCTAAGGTGACGAACGTGGTCGTTAACTGGGAAGGTTATAGAGGGGAGTTTAACGGCTTTAAGGTTAGATACTGGTAAAACCTCATAAATAGCAGATGGCTTATGGCTTATGGCTGATAGCTTGGAGTGAACCCCAAATTTCCGACAATAAGTTAAGACACCATGGCTACGATTTGCCCCTCAAATTCATTGGGTGGTACATAGCCAAGTGATGA
>DFBH01000026.1 GCA_002366545.1 Candidatus Oleimmundimicrobium americanum
ACCGGTTGAAACCTTTGAGGAGAGCAAAAGGTTGTTATTAAAATCGAGAGGGAAATCAAAAGACATGGTTACCGTTTAATGATTGGCCGGAGGGGGAAGTGTCTGCTAAGCGTGTAACCTTTACATAAGAGCAAACGATTTTGTTGGAAGATATGGCGGCGAGGAGTTCTTTGTTGTTTGCGTCGAGGCTGATATGGATGAAGCCTTTCGCATTGCCGAGCGAATTCGCTCTGTGATTGAAAGATTAAGAATTAAAAATAAAAATGAGGATGTAGTCAAGTTTACTGTAAGTCTTGGTATTGCTCAGTACGACGGCTCAGAAACCTTCGATGAGTTGGTTAAAAGGGCGGATGATGCTCTCTATAAAGCCAAGGGTCGTGGGCGAAATCGGATTTGCAAAGCCGATAAAAATTGAAGTTTATGTTAAAGTAATAATGATAAGCTGTTTCTTTGAGCGAATGGCTGATCACGCTGTTGATATTGGAGAGTAGGTCCATACATGATTGGTAGTGAATTTTAGCACTCTTTCTAATTGCTCAATTTTTATGTGATTTTATCTCTGCGCGATTTTTTCTAAAAATCCCGTATTTCACATTATGATATCCAAGTGATGAGGTTGTTGAATTTTGTTATTGCCTGCATGTCGGCAGACAGGGCTTCGCCTCATCGTTAGACCTATACTAGGCAATGACGCGAAAAAGCGTTCATTTGGCTATTATTCAACAGTCTTGTGACCCATAGTCATGATTTCATGAATTCCCATCAATCCCTTCTCACTTGACACAAGACTCTTTTTCGGGTTAAATAATAATGAGAACCATTATCAAAAGGAGATTTGCAATGCATGGTCCAAGATGGAGAAATAATTTTGAAGAACGCGGTTATAGAATAACTGCCTCAAGGAGTGCTATTTTAGACGTTTTAAGTAAAAAGCGTTGTCATCTAACTGCCGAAGATGTCTTTTTTGAAGTGAGAAAAATACAAAAAGGGATAGGTATTGCAACCGTTTATAGGACATTAGACCTTCTGGTGCAGATGGGTTTGGTTTGTAAGTTCGATTTTGGTGATGGTAGAGCCAGGTATGAGCTTGCCTCTGGCGAAAAAGGGCATCATCACCACCTTATATGTAGAAATTGCGGTCGGATAATTAATTATGATGATTTTTTAACCGAGGAAACCGGCCTTGTTAAAAAGATAGAGAAGGAATTGAGTCAAAAACATAGTTTTGAGATAGATGCTCATCAACTGGATTTTTATGGTTTGTGCAAGGATTGTCAAAAGGAGGTGAAATAAATGCCAGGATTTAATGGAACGGGACCAAGGGGCGAAGGGCCAATGACGGGTGGCGCAAGAGGATATTGCGCACTACCGTATGAAGGCTATGCTGCCTCAGGGATTGATCGTCCTGTTGGGCCGATGCCTTCGTTGCTTGGCGCGCCAAGGCTGTATTCATACGCAAGGCCTCGCTTAGGTCTCGGTTTTCGTCGAGGCGGAGGTTTTGGACGCCGAGGTGGTTGTGGAAGACGGTTTTAAACTTATTTAATTATAGGAGTTGATTTTTATGCCTGGATTCAATGGAACGGGACCAAGAGGTGAAGGGCCCATGACGGGTGGGGGACGAGGGAATTGCTCACCATCTTACGGAGCAGGTTATCCAAGAAGGCCTCGCGAAGGTTTTGCACCGGGAGGCAGAGGATATAGAAATATGTATTACGCAACGGGCCAGCCGGGTTGGGCACGCTTTGGCTACAGCCCTGGCCGGGGTCAAGAGGGGATGGTTCCCCGGGAGCCGAAAACAGAAAAAGATATTCTTAAGGAAGAGGCAGGTTTGTTGAAAGAGCGTTTAGATATGGTAGAGAAACGTCTCGACGAAATCAACAAGAAGGAATAACTTGTATTGTGGCTATGGTTTTTTGTTGGCAAGGAATCATAGCTCTCGATGAGGAGGTAATGCTTGTGGGGTCAAGAAAGGGTCGTCGAGAAAAAGAAGAAGCGAGAGAAGATATAGTACCGAAAAAGAGCGATGTTGCGGAGCTTGGGCCCGCGGTTGAATTAAACAAGAGTTATTCCAAATCGGATGTTGTGGTTGAGATCGCTCAAATGATAATTGATGTTGTAAGGTTCGGACAGAGAATTTCTCAATTTTTCCGTTCGTATTTAAAGAAAAGACCACTCACTTAATTTGAGTAAAAGGGGGAGATTTTTTTGAAGATAGCGGTAAGTTCGACGGGACCAGACATAAATTCCTCCATTGACCCACGTTTCGGCCGGTGTCAATACTTTGTTTTTGTTGATACCGAAACGATGGATTTTAAAGCCACCGAAAACCCAAATATCATGGGCGTAAGCGGCGTAGGTATTCAGTCAGCTCAGTTTATGGCCGAAAGGGGTGTAAAGGCGGTTTTAACGGGAAACTGCGGACCAAATGCTTTCTCTTCTCTTCAAGCCGCTGGGATTGAAGTGATAACAGGTGTTGCCGGGACGATTAAAGAAGTTGTTGAAAAGTTTAAAGCGGGTGAACTCAAGTCAACGGCTCAGGCAAATGTCGGCCCTTATTTTAAGCCGGGCCAAGGAGCGACGAAGTTTCCCGGAGGGGGTCGCGGCGGTGGAATGGGACACGGGAAGGGTCGTGGAAGATTTTAATGAAGTATGTCTACGGTCCTGTCCCTTCCAGAAGATTAGGGTTCTCGCTTGGTGTCGATATAATTCCCTTCAAAATATGCAGTTATGATTGTGTTTATTGCCAGCTTGGCGAAACCACTTTAAAGACGGTTGAGCGGAAAGCATATATTTCTTCTCAAGATGTTTTAGAAGAATTAGCTCTTTTTTTATCTGAATTTAAGGGACAAATTGATTACATTACTTTTTCCGGGAGCGGGGAACCCACATTAAACAGCGAGTTAGGAAAGATGATAAGGGAAGTTAAAAATTTAACCCCCATTCCGGTTGCCGTGCTCACGAACGGTTCTCTTCTGTTTCGCGAGGATGTTCAAGAAGATTTAATGGAGGCCGATGTCGTGTTTCCATCTTTGGACGCGGTTACGCCTTCGATTTTTAAAGCGGTAAATGTGCCTTGTTCATCTCTTAAAATAGGGGATATTATCGAAGGACTGCGTTCTTTCATCAGAGAATTTAAGGGCGAAGTTTGGCTGGAGGTTCTTTTTTGCCGAGGGATAAACGATGGCGAAAAGGAGCTCGAGAGAATTAAAGAAGCTGTGGGATTGATAAAACCCAATAAGGTTCAGTTAAATACAGTCGTAAGACCGCCGGGTGGCAGAGAGGTTCATCCTCTTAATTATGCGGAATTAGAAATCGCAAGAGAAATTATCGGGAATGATTGCGAGATTATAGCTGATTTTAAGGGTATATCTGAGGGATTGTTTATAAAAGATGTTAAAGAAGAAGAAGTTTTAGCTCTTCTCAGACGAAGGCCTTGCACGATTGGAGATATTTCAAAAGTTTTAGGGGCTAATAGGTTGGAATTGATTAAGTATATTGAAATGCTAAATAAAAAAGGCAAATTAAAAAGCATTACTAAAGACGGAAAAATATATTATTATTCTAAGGGCTAAAAAAGTAACTTAAAAATTTCACTAAAGGAGAATTTAATTGAAGACATGTTTGGACTGCATTTCGTGTTTTTTTAGACAGGCCTTGGAAGCTTCCAGAATGGTTTCCGATGATGAAGCTCTTCATAAAGAAGTTTTGCAGGAAGTGGCCAAGGAGTTTTCAAATATTTGTCTTGATGAATCACCTCCTTCGGTGTCGAGAAAGATTCACAAGATAGTTCGGGATTTGACGGGTAGCTTGGACCCGTATAAAGAAGTTAAAGACAAATATAATCAGATGGCTCTGGGGCTTTATCCTCAACTAAGAGAAAAAGTTTTAAATTCGGCGGATCCTCTTCTTACCTCAATAAGAATGGTCATCGCGGGAAACATCATCGATTTTGGGGTTGGGAATTCTTTTGATGTTGAAAAGGAAATTAAAGAGGCTTTTCATAAAGAATTTGCCACGCTCGACTACTCTATATTTTGCGATTTTATCGAAGACACTGAAGAAGTACTTTATCTGGGTGATAACGCTGGGGAAGTCGTGTTTGACCGTCTTTTGGTCGAGGTCATCGAAAGCATGGGTAAGAGAGTAGTTTATGCGGTGCGGGGCGCGCCCATCATAAATGACGCCACGCTGGATGATGCCAGAGAGTGCGGAATTCACAACGATGTAACCGAGCTGATTTCAACTGGCTCTGATGCGCCGGCCACTGTTCTTGAACTTTGCTCCCCTGATTTTATCGAGCGGTTCAATGGTGCCAAGATGATAATAAGCAAAGGCCAGGGTAATTTCGAAGCTCTATCGGGTGAAAAAAGGCCAATCTTCTTTCTTTTTAAAGTGAAATGCCCCGTGGTTGCCGAGAATATTAATCACGAAGTTGGCGACATGGTTTTATCCAGAGGACAATCCTTTGGATTAATGGGTCAGAAGCTTTAAAATAAGCACAAAATATGGCGCTTAAAAGCAGTTTACCAGGGCAAGTTTTTGCTCTGGTTTTCTTGTTTTTTTAAGAGCTACTATTATTGGCGCAAGCTCTTCTGTTAAAATACGTTAATTAGTTTAATTGCTTACCGATAAAGATCCAAAAGTATTGTTGGGGCTGATGCGTTCTTATGAAGAATAAAATCAAAGGGAAACTGAAAAGAAATGTGGGTTTTATGTCTGCGGTTTCCATAAGTATGGGGACGATGATAGGGGCCGGCATTTTTGTTCTTCCGGGGATTGCTATATCGGAGGCGGGGAGCGGTGCCATAATTTCCTTTGCAATTGCCGGGCTAATTGCTCTAACCGCTGCTTTATCGGCAAGCGAACTTGTGTCGGGTATGCCTAAGGCCGGCGGAAGCTATCACATTATTAATCGGAGCTTAGGGCCGGCCATCGGTTCTGTAGCGGGTTGGGGAAGCTGGGTAGGTCTGGTTTTTAAAGGCTCTTTTGCCGTAGTTGGTTTTGCTTATTATTTTGCACTTTTTGTTCACTTACCCGTGGTTCCTGTGGCAATAGCGGCAATTGTTTTTTTGACTTTCATAAATGTCGTGGGAGCGAAGGAAAGTGGAAACACCCAAGTTCTAATGGTAATCGGGTTGCTGATTATATTGGTCGTTTTTACCGGTTGGGGTCTTTCTGAAGTTAATTTTTCTAATTATAAACCCCTTCTTCCATATGGTTGGGATTCTGTTTTTACGGTGGCCGGTCTGGTTTTTGTTTCTTACGTCGGGCTTATAAAAGTTTTGGCAATAGCTGAAGAAATAAAGAACCCTCGAGAAACAATTCCCAAAGCAATTATCCTGTCTACAATTATGATTATTCTCCTTTACATTTTGGTAATGTTTGTGATTGCGGGGGTTGCTCCCCACGGGTTTTTTGCGGGGACGGAGACTCCTGTTGTGGAGGCGGCCAAGATTTTTATGGGTGATATCGGTATGACAATTTTGGCTTTTGCCGGTCTTTTGGCGACTTTCTCTACGGGAAACGCTGTAATTTTATGTTCACCGAGGTATTTGTTTGCAATGAGCCGAGATGGATTAATACCTGATTGGCTGAGTGAAGTTCACGGCAGATTTTATACGCCATATAAATCTATTCTTGTAACTGCGGGGGCAATGATTTTATTGGTTCTTTTTGTCGATGTTATCGGTTTGGCGGAGCTTGCCAGCGCTTTTAACTTGGTGCTCTTTTCACTCATCAACGTCTCGGTAATATTAATGAGAGTCAACAAACCCCTCTGGTTTAAACCCTCGTTCAGGTCTCCGGGCTATCCCTTGGTACAGATTATAGGAACGATTGCCTCTTTGAGTTTAATACCGGCGATGGGAGCAATGCCAACGATTGCAGCCCTCCTGTTCATTTTTGGTGGCTTGGGCTGGTATTATCTGTGGGGTAGAGACAGGGTAGAAAATAAGAGCGTGGCTTTGGATATCTCCAGGGGTCTAAGAGCCAGGATGGCGTTGCGAAGAATGGATGAAATTAAAAACAGTCCGGTTGATGAAGGACATTACAAGATTTTGCTTCCGCTTAGAGGGACAAAATATAGTAAACACTTAATCTCCATAGCGTGTGCAATTGCTAAAAAAAGGAATGGGAGAATTTTGGCCGTAAAAATGATGAAGTTATCTCCCTCAGTTTCTTTCTCTTCACGAATGGGGATGTTGGGGGACGAACTAAGAGAGACCGAAGAGATGTTGAACCAAATTGTTGAGGACTGCCGGGGATTGGGTGTTGAGGCCGAAGCCACATTAATTTCTTCTTATTCTCCAAAGAAAGACATATTAGAGCTGGCCGAAAAAGAAGGTTGTAATCTGATGGTGCTTGAATGGAAGGGGAAACTTGGAAGGGTTAAGGTGCTGGAAAACGTGGAAGAGTGGGTTATGCAGCATGCTTCTTGCGACGTTGTGGCATTTAAAGATAATAAGGGAATAAAAGAGATAAATAAAGTGTTGGTGTCAACCCCCATCGGACCGTATGCGGAGTTTACTGTTTCAATTGCAGGCAGTATTGCTGAATTTGTCGGTGCCAAGATTTCTTTCTTTAGGGTTATAAACCCAAGGGCCAATAAGGAAGAGGTTGAAATAATTGAAGATTACCAAAACAAACTTGCAAATGTGTCTGGTGTATCGGCCGGGACGGGAAGTCGTAAAAGTTCAAAAGTAGCTGAGGAGATAGTTTGCGAAACGGAAAACTACGATTTTGTGGTTATGTCCGCTTCAGGCGATTGGGTTTTTAAGAGCATTATTTTTGGCTCATTATCCGATGAGGTTATTAGAAAAGCTAAAAGTTCCGTCATTGTAGTTAGAAAAGGGGTATCAAAGCGTGAAAGCTGGTTTAGAAGGATTAAATATACCATCTGGAAACCATCGAGATTTAACTGGTAATAGAAGTGAAGATGTGATGGGAAGATTAAGAGGAAAAAAACCAAAGGTAAGGTAGCTTACCCCCTCTTCTTATTTGAAATTTTGGACATCTTTTTATGTTTGGCTAAAGAGTTTTAATTTGTTTTAAGGTTAATTTCTCCAGATTGGAATTAGTCAGAATAGGGCGCACACTCTGGCTGCTTACTTTTCTTAAGTGATGATGGTAAAAAGGATGCCATGAAAAATCTGAATGAAAAAAAGTTTAAAATCTTGGGAGTTGGAATATTTGTCGTGGCAATGGCCTATCTGGAAGCGACGGTTGTCGTCTACCTGAGGGCGCTTTACTATCCTGAGGGTTTTTTCTTTCCGTTAAAGATGATTCCCACTAAGATGGCGTTTGTGGAGGTGGGTCGAGAAGTCGCAACTATTGTTATGCTGTTTTCCATTGCCTTTATTGTGGGCAAGAAACTTAAAGACAAGGCGGCTTATTTTTTTCTTTCGTTTGGGATTTGGGATATCTTTTATTATGTTTGGCTTTGGGTTTTGCTGCGCTGGCCGGGTGGGTTCTTCGATTTAGACCTGCTTTTTCTCATTCCCGTTCCCTGGATTGGCCCTGTTGCCGCGCCCATCTTAATATCTATTCTTTTTATTACGATGGCTCTTTTAACCTTGACGCAAGATGAGATTAATTTCAGCTCTTTGGATTTATTTTTTGAGTTTCTGGCAGTTTTGATGGTTATTTTGTCTTTTACCCTTAATTACACCGCGGTTTTTAAGTCTCCGATGGTATATGCTTTCCCATGGTGGTTTTTCTTTCCTGGTGTCATCTTGGGGGTTGTTGTCTTTATAAGAAGATTGCTGGTTAGCTAGTTTGTTGGTTGGCTGATAGAGTAAGCTGTTGGCTGGCGAATGGGAGTTGTTAAACATGCATGAGATAGCAATGACCGAAAACATTTTATCTATAGTTTTTATCGAAGCCGAAAAGAGAAATGCTAAGAAAATAAAAAAGGTGAAGCTTGAAATTGGGGAGCTTACAAACATAGTCGGCGATTGCGTTCAATTTTATTTTGAGTTGATGAGCAAAGACACCATTGCAGATGGTGCTGAGGTAGAAATAGTAGATGTACCGCTTCAAGCAAAGTGCCCTCGTTGTGGTAGCGTTAAGAGGGTGGAAAATCTTGATTTTCTTTGCGAGTGAGGTGAAGGCATGAAAATAATTGCAGGTAAAGAGTTGGCGATTTCAGCAATAGAAATTGAGAAAGAAGAGGTTGGGAATTAAATGGAAATCAAACTTCGGCAAAACATTTTAGCGGCTAACGATAAACTTGCCGCTAAATTAAAGGAGATTTTTGAGAATAAGGGAATTTATGTAATAAACTTAATGGCTTCTCCCGGGGCGGGAAAGACCAGTTTTATATTGCAAACCATTGAAGCTTTGAAAGATGACTTGAATGTAGCTGTAATTGAAGGAGATATTGCTTCAAAGGTTGATGCTGAAAAGGTTCGAGAACATGGTGTTGCTGCAATTCAAATAAATACGGGTGGTGCCTGTCATCTTGATGCAAACATGATTCGAGGCGCTTTAAATATGCTCGACCTCGATTCGTTGGATATTATCATCATTGAGAACGTTGGAAATCTTGTTTGTCCCGTGGAATTTGATTTGGGCGAAACCGTTAAGATGGTTATATTGAGTGTCCCGGAGGGGGATGATAAGCCACTTAAATATCCCAGCATATTTGTTGAGTCGGAAGTCCTTGTTTTAAATAAAATTGACTTGTTGGATTATGTTGACTTTAATTTGGAGAGTTTAGAGAATGGATTGAACGGATTGAACCCGGCTATAAATATTTTTAAAGTTTCTTGCAAGTATGCCAGTGGGATTGATGAGTGGGCATCTTGGCTGAAAGGGCAAATTCGCAAGAAGTCCAAGTTTCTAACTGATTAAAATTTTAAACAAAAGTCAAATACCGGATAAATGTGATAAAGTTACACATTCTTTGTAAGGTAAAAATATTTTGGAGGTTGGAAGGTGAAATTTGTAAAGTTTAACAAAAAAACTTGTTATGCTCTTAAGATAATGGTTGATTTAGCCAGTCAGCCCGATGGGGCGCTTGTATTATCAAAAGATATTGCGAAAAGACGTAAAATTCCTCCGAGGTTTATGGCTCAAATTATAGCGAGTTTGGTTAAGGGTGGTCTTATATCAAGTTTCAGAGGGTCGAGAGGGGGAATTAGAATATCGTGTGATCCGGCAAAGATTAGCATAACGCATGTTGTAGAAAAAATACAAAGTTTTTCTGAACCATCTAATCCCTGCGTTGCAGTAATTGGGGAATGCAAAACGAGGACAGGTTGTCTTATACAAATCGATAAATGTTCCATTCGAAATGCTTGGATGGAAGCACAAAGGAAAATGATGGATGTTCTCAAAGATACAAGTCTTGAAGATTTAGTTAACTTGGAGAGAAATAGTTTGGCTACGAGATAAGTTTCATTTTTATAAACGGGTAAAAAATCGATAGAGGTGGTGCAAAGAAAGTTGATAAGGCTATCGACTTTCTTTTTTTAAATAAAAAAGTAAAGTTAGTTTGGAAATTTACCGATAAAAAATTTGAGGGGAAAGTTAAATGATGATTAACTGGAAAAGGAGATATTGCCGGAGATACCAGCGTGTTTTTATAAAATTTTCGGAGAATTTGGATTTTAAAAGATGAGGTTTTAGCGGATATGCTGAGCGATTTAAAATTGTTGAGAAGTGGGTTTTAATAGGGAAGTCTTTGCAAATATCATGGGTTTTTAGGTGATAAACTTGGATGAAGACAAACTAAAAACTGTAGTTGGAAGAATGCGAGACTTACCACCACTTCCCAAAGTGGTTAGCAAAATGCTTGCTGTTGTTAATGATGAACGCTCGGCGGCAAAGGATTTGGCGGAAGTTATATCAAAAGACCCTGCTTTCACGGCAAAGGTACTCAGAATTGTTAACTCTGCTTTTTATGGTTTTTCGGAGAGAATATCGACGGTAACGCACGCTGTTGTAATTTTGGGCTATCAGACCATAAAAGACATGACCCTCGGACTTTCAGTCTTTGAAGTGCTTGGCAAAAAATCCGAAGAGGCGCTTCTTGATAAAAATAAGTTTTGGCAACATTCTTTGGGTTGTGCGTCGGCTGCTCGTCTCCTCGCAAAGTATACGAGTTATCCAGAGCCAGAAGAAGCGTTTATTGCAGGTCTCTTACACGATATAGGTAAAATTACTTTTGATTTATATTTAAGGAAAGATTTTATCAAGGTGATGGATTTAGTTGATAACGAGGGGTTAAGCATGTTCGATGCTGAGAAGAAAATATATGGTATCAGCCATGCTCAAATGGGCGAGCAAGTGGCTTCCAAGTGGAATTTGCCTTATACCTTAAGGGCAGTAATCAGATATCATCATGCGCCCATCTTTGGCAGGGGATTAAATGTTTTTGATCAAAAAATTATAGCTATAGTCTATTTTGCCAATATATTTTGCAAGTTAAGAGGGATAGGGTTTAGAGGGGATGACATTATTCAAGGTATCGACGAAGGAGCATGGAATATGCTGAAATTATCAGACAGCAGTTCTCTAAGAATTCTTTTGCAAATTGACGAGGAAGTAAGCAAAGCAAGATCTCTTTTTAGCATATCGGAATCTGCTGAATCAGATGGGAGAGGCATGCTCTATAAAGAAGAAAATTCTAAGAAAAAACTACTTTTAATTGAAGAGAAACTTTCTCCGGTTAATATTTATTGGATGGCTCTTTCAGCTGAGGGATATTTTGTCGAAAGAGAGGACAGCAGGAACTTTGATTTGAGCACATTGGCCGGCTCTGATTTTGATTTAATCTTAACGGACTCCGAAGAGACCGGAAAGCAGTTAAAGGAAATGAAGATGTCGATTCCCGTGGTAAAAACAGATGATATCCAACGAAGTGACAGTGTAGATTATTTAAACTATGTAAAACCTCGAAAGTTTGTTAAAGCTGTTGGTGAGTTGCTTAGAAAAGAAAGCGTAGTTTAATAAAAGCTTAAAAAATTTTCATTGTTTTCCTGCCCACATTCATGGCTTCCCAGTTTAAATGGTAAGATAGTGACAGCTCGGTGTGGGCAGCAAGTCCACAAATCTTGCATGGGTTCTCGTAGGGGGTTCTATTTTTAAGGTAACATCCTTGAGTGACGGCTCCATCTCTTTCCACCGATACAACCATCCAGGGTTCGCATTTCCATGTATTTTTCTTGAGGGCTTCTAAGGCGGTAAAACTATCAATTACCGGCCACCCTTCTCTTTTTAATTTTATCAATTCATTTAGCACCTTTTCTCTATCATCCCATGATATGGTCAAATTTTCACTTTCGGGATAAGGAAAAAAGAACTGAACTGTTACTCCCTTTACAATTTCGGAGAGAAATTTTACCAGCTCGGGGACCTCTTGGTGATTTAAACGATTGATTGCTATATTTGCAAAGATATGCGGATGTTTTGAATTTTTAATGTTCTCGATGACCTTGTCAAAAGAATTGCACCTTAAGTAATTATGAGTATCCCTTAAACCATCGATGCTTACCCAAACAACGTCGGTCTTTACATCTATGGGGAGCGTTCCATTTGTGGTTATCCCGACGCAATAAAAGTATTTTTTAGCTTCTGCGACGACATCATTGATGTTTAACTTGCCGTCTCTCCAAAGAAGAGGTTCGCCGCCTTCCATCAGCCATATTCTTACCCCCTGTTGATATAAATTTTTCATAATTTTTTTTAAATCGGCGAATTTAATATCACTTCCTGGTCTCTGCCAGAAGGGGCATTGACGGCATTTTAAGGTGCAGCGATGGGTAAGTTTAACTCCAGCCAGAAGGGGCCTCTTGTTTTTTGATATTTTTGTGCCCACGTAATATTTTGCAAAATATGCAAATCTCCCCAAATTCATTTTTGGCCCTTCTGTTAAATTATACGTATAATAAACAAAACTATTTTAGCAAAATTTGAAGTTGACAGGAGGATTTGTTCGTCTTTTCGTGAATAATTGCAGTATAAAATCTAAGGAGATGGTTTCTTTGTTAAGGTCCCGCTCAAAGATAGGTGCTTTAGTGGCAATAATTATAAGTTTTGCTTTAGCTTGTCTTGTAAATGTGACAACAAAAGATGCTACATTTTTCGGTTTATTTTATATACCGCTTGTTTTTGCCGCGCTGTTTTTTGATGCATGGGGCGGGGTATTGGTTTCTTTGGGTGCGGCCGCTGTTCTTTTCTTGGTAAGCGATGTTTCTTTTACCCAGATGGGAATCGAGATTTTAACCATGTTGATGATGGGTTTGGTTTTAGACCGGATATCAAAAAAACTGAAAGACAGTTGTGATAGACTTGAGCATTTCTCAATGGTTGACAAGCTTACCGGGCTCCATAATTATGGTTATTTTATCGACAGGATAGGGGAAGAAAAAGAGAGAGCGGATAGATTTGGGAGCAAACTTTCCTTGATTATGCTGGATATTGATTTTTTTAAACCGTTTAATGATAAGTTTGGGCACGCAAAAGGGAACGAACTTTTGAAGAAAATGACCAAAATTATTAACGAGCAGGTGAGAGCCGTTGATATTGTAGCAAGATACGGAGGGGAAGAATTTGCGGTTATCTTGCCGAACACAAGCGGCGAAGCGGCAGAGGTGGCGGAAAGAATAAGGAGGGCCGTTGAAGAAGCGGACTTTGAAGGAGAAAAGATAACCATAAGTGCCGGTGTGGTCACCTATCCCACCGATGCTGATGATGAACTCAAACTTATTGATAAAGTGGATCAGGCTTTAAGCTTTTCAAAAGAGCGGGGAAGGAACCGCATTTGCGTTTACTCAAAAGATTTAGTAAGCGATATAAAAACAGGTGAATGTGATAAAGATTATGCCGGACGATAATTTTGTAATAGGAGTTGATATAGGGGGGACTAAAACCGCTGTTGCCCTCATCAATAAGAAAAATGATGTGGTTTGTGAACTTATTGAGCCGACTCCTAAAATCGGTCCTTCGGAGCTCTGTGCTCATCGGCAGATGGGGTTGCAGGACGGTGAGCACGTTGCGAAACTTGCGATATCTCTCATCGAGAAAATATTTAATGTTGCCCAAATTGCCGTAAAAGATATTGGAGGTATTGGGGTAGGCGTAGCGGGGACGGTAAACTTCAAAAGCGGCACGGTCATCTTTTCTCCAAATCTTCCGTTTAGAAATTTTTGTTTAAAGAGCACCATTAGCGAATATTTTAAAGTTCCCGTTTTTTTGGATAATGATGCCAACGTTGCTGCTTGGGGGGAAAAATGTTCTGGCGCCGGGAGGGGAGCCTCCCAAATTGTCTGTGTGACCATAGGTACGGGAATAGGCGGCGGTTTAATCATAAATAATGAAATTTATCGAGGATCAATTGGTTGCGCAGCCGAGATTGGCCACATGGTAATCGATAAAAATGGTCCTCGTTGTGCCTGTGGCAACTATGGTTGTTTTGAGGCGATGGCGGCTGGGCCGGCCATCGCCCGAAAGGCGAGAAAGGCCATTGCGGAAAGGCCGAATGCGCTTATCTTAAAGATGGCTGGTGGGGAGATGGACAAAATTAATGGTGAATCTCTTGCTTTAGCGGCCATGGAAGGAGATGAGTTGGCGGTTGGGATTTTACGGGAGATAGGCGAGAATGTCGGCGTGGCTTTCGCAAATTTGGTAAATATCTTTAACCCGGAACTAATAATTGTTGGTGGCGGTGTGGCCGAAACAGGCGACTTAATTTTGGAATTTGCGGAGGATGTGGTCAAAAATCGGGCCATTAAACCTAATTCAGAAATTGTAAAAATTGTGAAAGCTCAACTTGGCAATAGAGCCGGTTTTATGGGCGCAGCTGCTTTAATTAGGGAGGAGATTGAAGGCCATCATGACTGAGGTTTATTTTTCTGATATGAGGGCCGGTAAGAAAAGAAGCTTGCTTGATAAGACGGAAGCTCTTTTTGACAAGGCGGGTTTCGGTGATTTTATAGAAAAGGGCGACATGGTAGCGGTGAAGGTTCATTTTGGTGAGCGAGGGAACACCGCTTTCGTGCCTCCAATTTTTATTCGTCGGATTGTCGATAAGATAAAAGCTTACGGAGGGAAGCCCTTTCTTACCGATACAAGTACTCTTTATGTTGGCTCAAGAGCAAATGCCGTGGATCATCTCATAACTGCTATAGAGAATGGTTTTGATTACAGTGTTGTGGGTGCGCCTCTTGTAATTGCGGATGGTTTGAACGGGAAAGATTATTTTGAAGTTGAAATTGATGGCAAACATTTCAAAAAGGCTAAAATCGCAAGCGCGGCTTATTTGGCGGATTGTTTGATTGCTGTTTCTCATTTTAAGGGTCACGAACTTACAGGTTTTGGGGGAACACTCAAAAATATCGGGATGGGTTTGGGGTGCCGAAGCGCGAAACAAGAGATGCATTCCGATGTTCTCCCTGAAGTTAATCCAGAGATATGCACCGGCTGTAAAAAGTGTATTAAGTGGTGTCCCGCCGGAGCCATTAAGATAAACATTTCGGGTAAGGCCGAGATAGAACGCGAGAAATGTATAGGCTGTGGGGAATGTACTGTGACATGTCTGTTTCAAGCAATAGCTATAAACTGGGAGACGGAACCGGATATCATTCAGGAAAAAATTGCTGAGTATGCTCTGGGTGCTATAAGAAATAAAATAGATAAGGTAGGCTTTTTTAATTTTGTGATGAATATAACGCCCGACTGCGATTGTTGGGGCTGGAGTGATGCCCCGATTGTCAGGGATGTGGGCATACTTGCTTCGCACGACCCCGTTGCTATCGATCAAGCCAGCGTCGATTTAGTTAATTCTGCGCAGGGCATGGAGGACAGTCGTTTAAAGGATACTTCTGCAAAAGATAAATTTCGCACTATTTTCCCCTCTGTTGACTGGAGTGTTCAGCTCAGTCATGGAAAAAAGATGAAGCTCGGCAAGAGGACATACAGGTTGACTAAGGTCGAATAAATCACCATGTAATACATATGCGGCATTTTAGTACGTAAATTCTTTACATATTTCCAAACCTCGGGTATGCTTTTTGCAATTATTTTTAAATGGAGGTGTAATTTGTGGCCTATCGGATTACGGACGATTGTTTGAGCTGCGGTGCGTGTGCTGATGAGTGTCCTTCTGGTGCTATTGTTGAGGTAGAGAATAAGTATGAGATTAACCAGAAGAAATGTACTGAATGTGGGACTTGCGTTGATATTTGTCCCAATGAAGCGATAGTTGAAGAATAAGTTTTAAGGATAAAAATTAGGTTATTGCAAATTGGCCCGCGAGGGCCTTTTTGTTTGTGCTATAAACCACCGGTTTACTCGGCCTATCTGTCCCACCAGAGGCGGGCACGGCGGTAGGCAGGTGTGTACGTTTTAAAGCGAAGCAATTGAAAAAAGTTTTTATCCAAAAGACAATTGTCCACCGGACAAAAATAAATTTTATTTGTTCATTTTCTTACTCGCCTAAAGAATCTATTTTATGGGTCGGGTAACAGCTCCGGATTGCGCGCGCCTACTCAGTCGATTCTCTCATTGCGAAACTTTACTTCCTTCATTTTCTTGCTCGCCCAAGAAAACGAACCAAAAGAAGGGCGGCCGATCATTTTTTACGGCTCCAAAATGTACGGTTGTTCAGGCGCCTGCAGAACTTGCCCCGATAAATCGGGCCTCAAACAGCTTCGGCTTATTTCCTGAACAATCTATTTCTCCGCCTAAAAATGATATGGCAATTAATTTGCTGGTTTTTACTTTTAGCAGGAGAAAACAGGGTGAAGTAGAAATAAGTTTTTGAGATACATGTGAAATAATTAAAAATAGCGTAAGATTTGGTAAGATAAAAGGGACTTATGGTTATTCTTGGGGGGAAGAGATGAATTATTTGGAAATATTGAAGAAATCTATGAAAATAACCTGGAAGCATAAGTCAATGTGGTTTTTCGGAATTCTTATTGCTATTTTGGGTAGCGGAGGTTCCAGTCCGCAATTGCAATATATATTTAGAGGTAGAGATTTTACTCCTCAGAACACTGGGAGATTTGCCCAACAAATAAAGCAGCCGTTTAATTTTTTAACTCCTCAGATTATTATTGCAATTCTTCTAATCTCCTTTGTTTTTGTGATAGCAGGTGTTGTTTTGCAGTACGTGAGCCGGGGAGCTTTGATTGGTATG
Source organism: Candidatus Oleimmundimicrobium americanum (assembly GCA_002366545.1). GTDB lineage: Bacteria > Actinomycetota > Aquicultoria > UBA3085 > Oleimmundimicrobiaceae > Oleimmundimicrobium > Oleimmundimicrobium americanum. The sequence continues at coordinate 16,142 of DFBH01000026.1, forward strand.
GTAAATGACGTTGAGACGGTTGGTGGAACTCAGATAGGGCGAGGATTTAAACATGGATGGTCCACCTGGCTGCGTCTTTTCGGTATCTCGATCTTTATCTGGATTCCCTTTGCAATTATTTTTCTTCTGGTCTTTGGAATTCTGTTTTTGCCCGTGATTTTGGCATTTATCAAACAAAGGGAAGTGTTTGGTTTTGCTCTTCTCTTTTTATCAAGTTTAATTTTTATGGTTTGTTTAGTAATTGCGATTGCGCTGCTTACCCTTACCCACTCTTTTGCGGAAAGATTTTGTGTATTAGAAAAAAGACAACTCTTTGAGTCCATAATAGAAGGCTATCGACTGTTTAGGTCAAATCCGGGAAGCACCCTTTTAATGTGGTTATTAATGCTTGTGATAAACATGGGAATTGCAATGGTTACGGGGGTCATCTTTATACTGCCAATTATATTTGGTTTCTTCCCCAACGTTTCTTCTCTGCTGGCCATTGTTCTTTTGCTTCCCATTGTCATCGCTTTTGTCTTTGCTGGGGGGATTTACAGGACATTTGTCTTTACTGTTTGGACACTTTTTTTTCAAGAGCTAAAAAACGTAGCTGTGCCGGTAAAAACATAATTTGAGCGAAGGGCTTTGCTTTTTGTTAAAATTGGATTAATGAGGGAGGTTATGGAAAAAAGAAAAAGTGACCGTCGCCAAAAAAAGATAGATGTCTATATTGATCGTCGCGTTAAACGACGTCGTTTTAGTGATGTTCCTTATACCATAAAAATGTCTCCAACGTTTAGGAGAAAAAAAACTTTTGTTTTTGCGGGGGTTTTAACTCTTTTTCTTTTGTTGAACGTCTTGGACTTTTTTTTGACCGTCAGAGGAGTTGCTGCGGGGGGGTTGAAATCCGGTACCGTTATTTTAAGTTTAGCTGGGCTCTCATTTACACAAGCGGCCTTAATAAAATTTCTTGCAGCCATAGCTGGGGCTTTGATTTTATTTAAGTTCAGATATTTCTGGGCAACTTTTCTTATTACTTTTCTTATTACTTTTCTTTACGCGCTAATGGTTTTGCATCAATTTCTTTTTCAATTTTTTAGCAGTGGCTTTAGACTATAAATTTATCTAAAAAAGGTTATTATTGGTTTATGGGTAAAGGAAAACTTTTAATTTGTGCTACCCCCATTGGCAACCTCAAGGATATTACGTTGCGTGTTTTAGAGGAGCTAAAAGGGGTTGACCTTATCGCTGCTGAAGATACCAGACATACTAAAAAACTACTTACTCGTTATGGCATAAAAACTAAACTTACAAGCTATCACGAGCATAATGAGATAGTTAAAGCTAAGAATCTTTTTCGTAAATTGAAAGATGGCAGCAAAATAGCCCTTGTATCTGATGCCGGAACGCCCGGGTTGTCTGACCCCGGTTACCATTTGATTAAAACGTGTGTTGAATCCGGAGTTGATATCGAAGTTCTGCCAGGTCCTTGCGCAGCAGTTTCAGCCTTAGTTATATCCGGTCTTCCCACCGATAGTTTTGTTTTTCAGGGTTTTTCTCCTAAAAAAAAGGGGGAACGGTGCAGGGTTTTGAGTGAATTGGCATCCGGCAAAAGGACCTTAGTGTTTTACGAATCCCCTCACAGGGTCAAGAATTTTCTCGAGAACTCTCTTGAGATTCTCGGAGACAGAAGGATGGCGCTGGTAAGGGAGCTCACTAAAAAATTTGAGGAAGTTATAAGGGGGAGCATAACCGAAGTTTTGTCGAAAATAAAAGATAGGGAGCTTAAAGGGGAGATAGTTGTTGTATTTGAAGGGGCCAAAAAGAAAAGGGATTTTGACGGCAAGACGGTTCGGAATGAAGTTGTGATTTTGATGAGTAGGGGATTTGGTAAGAAAGAAGCAATTAAAATGGTGTCAAAAGAATGCGAGTTGCCAAAGCGGGTAGTTTATGAGGCGGTAAAAGATATTTCAGCAAAAGAGGGCGGGAATTAAGTTGTTTGAATGTCCTTTTTGCAGTTATTGCAGATGAATTTGTTCTTAAAGATTACAATATTATTTTCACAGCCACAAAACACGCAAGCATTCTTACATTTGGTTAAGATTATTTTGTCTCCCTCCACGAAAATTTCAAGAGGGTCCTTGATTCCGATACCAAAGGTGCGTCGGATCTCCATAGGAATGACGATTCTTCCAAGTTCATCAACGTTTCTTACTATACCCGTGGCCTTCAATTTCTTCTCCTTGCATTTCTTGACAGTGAACGTTATCAATTATATGGTTGTGAAAAATGTCAGTCAAGTTAATTGGCGCAAGGCAATGGATTTACAAAATTAGTAAAACCTCATCGAGCATTAGGGGATTCAGAGGTATAAAAAATTTTTGAGGTGGTTTTTTTGTATAGAAAAAGTTTTTATGTAACAACTCCTGTATATTATGTTAATGATGTACCTCACATTGGACATTCATACACGACGATTGCTGCGGATGTTTTGACCCGGTACCATAAACTTTGTGGCCAGGATACTTTCTTTTTAACCGGGACAGACGAACACGGCACAAAAATTCAACAGATGGCTGAAAAAAAGAATAAATCACCAAAGGAGTTTTGTGATGAGGTTGCGGAGAAGTTCAAGGTAGCTTGGCGAAATTTAAATATTAAGTATGATAATTTTATTCGCACCACAAATCCTCGGCACGAGGATGCTGTAAAAGAAGTTTTACAGAAGTTGTATGATGATGGGTACATTTATAAGGGTAAATATGAGGCGCTTTACTGTGTGGGTTGCGAGCAGTTCAAGATGAAGGGGGACCTTGTAGGCGGTAGGTGCCCTGATCATAAAACGGAGCCGGAAAAACGCTCTGAAGAATGCTACCTTTTCAAGCTCTCGTCTTTTCAGGATAGATTATATAAGCTGATAAAGAGCGACAAGTTTAAGATAATGCCAAAAGAGCGGAAAAACGAGGTTCTTTCGTTTATAGAGAATGAGGGTCTTCAAGATGTATCAATATCGCGCGATAAAGCCAAGGTTTATTGGGGGATTCCTCTTCCGTTTGATACCTCTCATACCACGTATGTTTGGGTGGACGCCTTCTTAAATTACTTAACCGGACTTGGTTGGCCGCAAGATAAAAATAATTTCGAGAAATTTTGGCCGCCCACCGTACAGCTCATGGCCAAAGATATTTTAAGGGTTCACGCCACGATATGGGTTTCAATTCTAATGGCTCTTGGTATAGAGCTTCCTCAGATGTATTTTATCCACGGATATTTCACCGTAAACGGCCAGAAGATGAGCAAATCGTTAGGAAACGTAATTGACCCGGTTGCGCTCTCGGAAAAATACGGGGCTGACGTGATACGCTATTTCATGCTTTCCGAATTTCCCTTTGGAACCGATGGTGATTTTTCTATTAAGCGATTGGAAGAAACCTATAATTCGGACCTCGCAAATGATTTTGGGAACTTGCTTCATCGCACTATTCCGATGATGGATAAATACTGCGATGGAGTGGTTCCGGAACCAAAAAAGGAAGATTTAATCGATGAAGACTTAAAGAAAATTGCTCAAGCAGTTGTAGATTCTTTGGCGGGGTTATATGAAGAGCTAAAATTCCGAGATATTTTAGCGGATATATGGAGGCTTGTGAGAAGAACAAATAAATATATAGACGAAGCTGCTCCCTGGGCGTTTTTTAAAGAGGGCAACGATGAGCGTTTGAGCACGGTCATGTATAATATCTTGGAAAGTATCCGTATAATTACAATCCTTACTTATCCTTTTATGCCGGAGACATCTCAAAAAATTTGGGAGCAATTGGGAATAACCGAGAGTCTTGTTTCTCAAAGGATTCCCGAGGATGTTGGTTGGGGAGGGCTTAAGGTGGGCACAAAGATTAAAAAGGGAGAGCCGCTCTTCCCAAGAATTGATTTAAACAAAAATAATGCATAGGGAGTTGTTAAATGCTTGTAGATACACACATTCATCTCGATCTATATAAAGATACTGATATAAGCGAATTGATTGAGGAAGCTCAAAAAAATGGGGTGGGGTTTCTCATCGATGTCGGGATAGATATTTCTTCCTCTCACTTGGCTGTTGACTTTGCGGAAAAATATGCGAATGTGTATGCGGTAGTCGGTGTCCATCCTCATGAAGCAAAATCTGTTGACAAGAAAGCTTTAAAAGAACTTAAAATGCTTGCGTGTAAACCAAAAGTTGTTGCAATTGGCGAAATCGGACTCGATTACTATCGAAATTTATCGCCAAGAGATGTCCAAAAGAAAGCGTTTTTGCGGCAATTGAATTTGGCCAAGGGTTTAGACTTGCCCGTGGTGGTGCACGATAGGGATGCGCACGAAGATGTTGTTAAAATACTCAAAGAGGCAAGCGTTTCTCCCGGAAGGGCGCTTATTCATTGTTTTTCGGGCGATACAGATTTTCTAAACGAAATTATCAACATGGGTTACTATATTTCAATTGGAGGCCCCGTTACTTTTAAAAATGCGAAAAAGACGGTCGAGGTTATAAGGGCCGTTCCTTTAGAAAGACTGTTCTTGGAAACGGATGGTCCTTATCTTGCTCCCCATCCTCACAGAGGAAAGATAAACAGGCCCGCGTGGCTTCCTTTGATTGCCCAAAAAATTGCTGACATAAAAGGGATTTCTCTTGCCGAGGTTGAGAAAGTCACTATCGAAAATGTCCTTAGGTTCTTTGGGATTGGAGTTTAATGGTATGCAAATTTGCCAATTTGGTAAAAATGTGTTAAATTAATCAAGTTTTGCCTTGGACAAGCATAGTTCTTGTATCAAGAATACTTATTTACGAGGAGTGATTTTGTGAAAGAAAAGATATTGAAATTCTGAAAGAAGCTTGGAGCCAAGAAAGTTATTCTTGGCATAGTGGTAATTGCAGCTATACTTGCCACGGCCGGTATTGCACTGGCTAAAAACACCATTACTCTTTCTGTCGATGGCCGCTTCACAAGAGTTTCAACTTATGCGGGGACGGTCAAAGAACTGCTAAAGGAAAACGAAATCAAGATTAAATCCTACGATTCTGTTAACCCCAATTTATCTACTCATCTAAAAGAAGGAATGACCGTTACGGTCGAGCATGCTAAATCGGTGGTATTAGAAGTTGACGGTGTTGACAAACCCATAGTAACCACTGCCGCTAAGGTTGGTGAATTTCTGAAGATGAGCGGGGTTAGTTTTAATTCTCTCGATACGGTGACCCCGGATTTGGATATGCCACTTGAAGATGATATGCGCATAAGAATTGTGCATGCCAAAGGAAGGTTAGAGGTTGTGAAGAAACCAATTCCTTTTAAAATAACCACCGTTTACGATGGTCATCTTTCGAAGGGGATAAAAAAGGTTATAGTCCCCGGGAAAAATGGTATCACGGAGATCGTCTATAAGGTTTTTTATAAAGGTGGACTGGAGTTAAAGAGAGAAAAGAAAGAGGAAAGAGTGGCTCTTGAGCCCATAAATCAGGTAATTAAGGTTGGAACGAAGAAATCATCGGCTAATAGCAGTGTAAGCAGGGGTTCCAATGCTGCTCCCAAACCGACGAGCAATGTAGGGGGACGAACTTTAAGGGTGACTGCAACTGCTTATACTCCCGGTCATGGTTGTGGATTTCGCACTGCCACGGGGGCAAAAGCTTGTTTTGGAATAGTGGCGGTTGACCCACGGGTGATATCGCTTGGTACGCGTTTATATGTCGAGGGGTATGGAAATGCCATAGCCGCGGATACCGGGGGAGCAATTAAAGGGAACCGTGTTGACTTATGTTTCAATACATTGCAAGAGGCCAGAAATTTTGGTCGAAGAACAGTTGTTGTCCATATTTTAGGAAAGTAATTTAAACTGAAGATATTAGATAAAAACCCCGTAGAATTTCTGCGGGGTTTTTTTAGTGTTATAAACCACCGGTTTATCCGGCCTGCCCCGCCAGCGGCGGGCACAGCGGTAGGCAGGTGTGTACGTTTTAAAACGAAGCAATTGAAAAGAAGTTTTTATCCAAAGGACAATTGTTTACTGGACAAAAATGATTGATTTGTTCATTTTCTTACTCGCCCAAAGAATTTATTTTATGGGTCGGGCAACAGCTTTGGGTTGCGCGCGCCTGCCTACGCCTATGATGCCGTTAGGCATTGGCGGGCAGGCGCGCCTACTCAGTTGGTTCTCTTATTGCGAAACTTAGTTCCCCTTCATTTTCTTGTTCGCCCAAGAAAACGAACCAAAAGACGAAGGAATTTTGTAAAATCTACAAATGTTGAGATTAATAAAGAGATTTTATCGAAATTCCTGAGCTGGGCGGCCGATCATTTTTTTTACGACTCCAAAATAACGGTTGTTCAGGC
>DFBH01000015.1:0-3950 GCA_002366545.1 Candidatus Oleimmundimicrobium americanum
TTACCGATGGTGATATGATGTTCGCGCAGAACTTTGGTGTCTTCGATAACGCCCCAGCCGCTGTCTTTTAATTTGGGGTCGATGAGTTCGGCTCTGGTTTCCGCTTCGTTCACGTCATTAATTGATAATTGAAAATGGACAATTGAGAATTATTCAATCATTTGTTTTCAATTATATTCCTTTTGCTTATTGATTTGAATTTTAAGCTGTACCCAAATTGGGTACGGTTAAAAATTTGTTCTTTCATTGTCAATTATAAATTGCTTTTCGCCGTTTTAATGATGCTGGTTAACAATTTAAGCATTTCTATTGAATCCGCATTAATACTTGAAAATTGACTTTCTTCAAGATAGCCGGATTTAAAGAGCAATTCTAACCAATACTACGTCTCATTTGCTTCCTTTAAAGCGATGGCCATTTTATGAATAAAATCCTTTTTGTTTTCTGCCTGTTCAGCTTCCCGTACCAAGGCTCCAACCGCCGTACCGCTTCTCAACAACTGTTTGCTTAAGACAAACTCTTTTTTTTCCTGCAAATACTTGTAAAGTTTTACGATGCGCAATGCAAAATCAAAGCTCTTTTCTTTTATCACATTCTCACGTTCCATTATCCATTGTCCATTATCAACTATTAATTACCCATTATCAACATCCAGAAGATTCTTTTTCGAAATAACGCTTCTGCCCAGTTCTTTTTCTGTTTCTTTCCTGGCGGTTCCGGCAACTTTACCCCCACGACTGGCAACCTTTTTGTTTTGAGGAAATGTATCCGGCTTCTCTTTTTTGGAAATCTCTGTGGTGACGCGCTCGCCTAACATTGTAAAAATCAGTTCCAAATCATCCATATGGTCGCGTAAATTGGCTTTTGATTTTTCAGGCAGATTCTTATACTTCTTATAGTCACCCGGCGTCATTCCAAATGTGGCCTTCGAGATCTCAGCAGTTAAAATGGCAAAGTCTTTTTGCTCTTCAATTCCACGCTCTTTCCATTCATCGGTCAGATTCTGCCGTATGGCGATGCCCCTTAATCTTTTATCAATCCAGTCTTTAGGATAGCCCTTTTTCTCATAAATTTCTTTCATCCGCTGTTGCGCAAGTTCGGGATTTTCTATTTCATCCAGCCGTTCTTTTCCAAGCTGAGCGAGCCACTGTTTAAAGGGTTCCGCCTTTTTTGATGGGATGGATTGGATAATTCGAAAAACGCCTTTTGTATTACTGCAATCTGTTACACGTTTTTTACCGTCAGGGGCTTCTATTTTCAACCCGTGACAAATTGTCACGACTTCACTTCCTTCTTGCTTCAGTCTCTGCTTTAACTTTCGCCAGTATGCACCGGAATCAGCGCTATCGGTCAGAACGCCGCAAATATCCACTACCGAGTAATACCATTCGTCTTCGTGCCAAATCCGGCGGATTTGCCTGTTTTGAAATACAACCAACCTGTTTTTTGGCTCAATATCTTTGTTTTTATTCATATTTTACCATCCCATTAATATCTATCTGGGGACAATTTGTCCCTATGTCCTAATTGGCAATTATCCATTATCAATTGACAATTGCCCCTCAAACGCTTTTTGCAGGATTGATTTTTTAAGTTCTTCCAAATCAGTTAGTTTTTGTTGATAAATGGTTTCGAGTTTATTTAACTCTGACGAAATCCCATCAAGTTTTTTGACAATTTGTTTTTGTTCATTTATAAAATGTGGGAAATGTAATTTTACGTCTTGCAAAGATGAATTAGAAATTACTGGCTGGGCTGCTTGTCTTGCGTAGCTTTTTAAATTTGTATAGTTCAACAAATAAGTAAGAAATGAATTATCAAACTCATATTTGAAGTTAATTATCTTGAAAGCATTATCTGTCAACCAGATATTCTCATTTATATGCCTCGCATTACCACATAATGCACCAACTCGTCCCACAATTACATTGCTACCGGAAAGATTATATTCATTATGAGAACCAGCTATACCATTTCCGCCATAAACAGGTATATTACCTTCTCGGCTCATATTTTTACTTGTTAATCCATCGCCACTTTTTAGTTTAAAGCATTCCCCCAGCTTCTTCTCTTCCCAATCTTCCCCCGGATTGCGTTGCCCTGAGCCTTCGGCTGAGCTCAGTCGAACGCCTGCCGAAGGGGCAAAGACCTTGTTCAAATAGGAATCAAACAATTCCCGGCTGTTTTGCAGGTTCTTTTCGGCATTGGCTTTGGCCTTGTCAATGGCCGCAAACGCTTCATCTAAAATTTTCACAATGCGCTTTTGTTCGGGGATTGGGGGAAGAGGTACTTTAATTTCTTTTAATAATCTATAATGACGCGCATAGCCTAAATCTTTTAATTTTACACTTTTCAAAAAATAGTAAAAATATTTTGTATTAATACAATCAATAGGTTGGAATATTTTTACACCATCAGCCCCTAACACAAAATCAAAGTCAATATATTTAAGGTTTTTAGTGTGGTCACCAAAAATTACTACTGGCTTTATTATTTTAAACAAATCAGTTTCTGCATTCCAATATCCATTTATATAATTTTCTTCTTGAGAAATAATCCTATATTCCCCTTTTGCCAAAAAATCTTTTCTTTTGATTTTATTTGTATAGACAATCTTGTCGATACAATCTGCAAATTCCAAATATTCCCATCTTGTTTTCATACCAATTCCCGAATCGTTTTTAGAATTGATTCACTTTCCTTATCCAAACCCTTCATCTCGTCTAAAATCTCTTTTGGCTCTCTTAAAACAGTTTCATCATTATTGTTGGGATTTTTTACAGACAAGTCGTAGGTGGCTGAGTTTATCGAAGCCACATCCAACGTCCAGGAATTAGCCGAGTCGGCAGTCCCTTCGGCTCCGCTCAGGGCAAGCTTTTGCAGTTCTACAAATTCGGCCAGGTCGTTTTCATTCAGCGGATTGGTTTTGCCCAAATTTCTGTCCAGGTTGAGCTGGTAATACCAAATCTTTTGGGCCTGCCCTGAGCGTTCTCCTGAGCTTGTCGAAGGATGTCGAAGGGTGGATGATCCTTTTTCAAAAAACAGCACTACGGTTTTTACGCCCGCCCCTGTAAAGACACCGCCGGGCAAATCCAATACCGTGTGCAGGTTGCAGCTTTCCAGCAATTGTTTGCGCAGTGAAATAGAGGCGTTGTCGGTGTTGGAAAGAAAGGTGTTTTTAATGACCACACCTGCCCTGCCGCCGGCCTTAAGTTTTTTGATAAAATGCTGCAAAAACAGGAAGGCGGTTTCCCCGGTCTTGATGGGAAAGTTCTGCTGCACTTCCTTGCGTTCCTTGCCGCCAAAGGGCGGATTAGCTAAAATAATATCAAAGCGGTCTTTTTCCTGAATATCGGAAATGTTTTCGGCCAGGGTGTTGGTATGCACAATATTGGGCGCTTCAATTCCATGCAGAATCATATTCATAATGCCGATAATGTAGGCCAGCGATTTTTTCTCTTTGGCATAAAAGGTGTTTTTTTGCAGGGTAGTCATATCGTTGGTGGTCAACTTTTTGGTTTTCTTTAGATATTCAAAGGCTTCCACCAAAAAGCCCGCGGAACCCGCTGCGCCATCATAAACTGTATTGCCAATTTCCGGGGCGACTACTTTTACGATGGATTTAATCAGCGGACGCGGTGTGTAATATTCCCCGCCGTTGCGCCCGGCGTTACCCATATTTTTGATTTTGGATTCATACAGGTGAGACATCTCGTGTTTTTCTCTATGGGTGCGGAAACGCAGTTCATCAACAAGGTTAATCACTTCCCGCAAATTATAACCGCTCTGGATTTTATTTTTAAGCTCGCTGAAGATCTCACCAATTTTGTATTCTATGGTGTCTGCGCTTTCCGCCTGTGTTTTGAATTTCTTCAGGTATGGAAACAATTGCAGGTCCACAAAGTCTCTTAAATCATCGCCGCTTAACGCTTTGTGATGGTCGAGTTTGC
>DFBH01000015.1:3999-4245 GCA_002366545.1 Candidatus Oleimmundimicrobium americanum
GATTTGTTTATCTTTTTCCAGGTCGTCCAGATATTTTAGAAATAAAACCCAGGATGTTTGTTCCACATAATCCAGTTCACTGCTGCAACCCGCGTCTTTCCAAAGCGTATCATCGATATTTTTGAAGGTTTGTTCAAACACGGAAAAATCCTTTTCTAATTCATTTTAAATTCCATTAATGCGGGATTTGGGGTGCGGGATTTGGGGTCAGACCAAGTTAACTTACTAATATATCACTATTTATGT
>DFBH01000065.1 GCA_002366545.1 Candidatus Oleimmundimicrobium americanum
CATATGTATAGAACCCAATCAACCTGTTGCCAATTTTTCAATTTAATTTTAAAATACTGATAAGAGGTGCCACGAAGGCTCCAACCATCTAATCGTCTTTACATATAAATTTTATTAATGAAACCACGAAGGTTTTGAGCTGTTAATGATAACAGCGGGCTTCGTGGTTTTTTGTTTTTTTGGAATAAAACTCGAAGTGTTTTAGATGTTTTTTAAAAATTTAAATTTTCAAGGAGGATTGAATGAAGAGAAATAATGTCTTGACGCTATTGCTTTCCTTATTGGTTGTGTTTGGCTTGGTTTTAGGAGTTGCTGGATGTAAAAATCAGACCGAAAAGGTAAGCACAGAAAGTGGGGTTGAAAGCAGCACAAAAAAGGATGTTGAGGAGGAGAACACCGCAAAAGACAAGGTTGTTGTGACGACATCTTTGATAGGAAACATAGTTGAAGAAATTGGTGGGGATAATTTTGATGTTATTGTTATGGTCCCCCCGGGTGGATGTCCGGGCCACTTTGATATAAAGCCCGAAGATATTGAGGCGGTAGCTTCGGGAAGTTTATTTTTAAAGCACGGCTGGGAAACATGGGCGGAAAATTTAATTGAATCTGCCAATAATCCAAACTTAAAGGTTGAAACGATTGCCATTAAAGGGAATTGGATGGTCCCAAGCTTTCAAATCGAAGCTGTAGATAAGATAGCTGCAGTTTTATCTGGAATCGATGAAGCAAACTCGGATGTCTACGAGGAGAGGGCGGCAGCTTATAAGGAGAAAGTGGGAAATATTGCGGCGGGTGCCAAAAAGAAGTGCGAGGAAGCCGGGTTTTCTAAGATTAATGTGATTTGCGCGCAAATGCAGGAAGGTTTTGTGAAATGGCTCGGTTTTAATGTGGTGGCTACGTACGGGCGTCCCGATGAGCTGACGCCTGAGGTCATAAAGGAGCTCGTCGATACATGTAACGAGCATGATGTGAAGCTTGTAATTGATAACCTTTAAAGTGGACCAACTGCCGGTCTTCAGGTTTCCGAAGAGGTTGGTGCAAATCATGTAACTTTATCCAACTTTCCAGGTGCGGTTGAGGGGGCAAATGATTATGAGGGAAATTTAGACCACAATTTATATGAGGTTTTATCAAATGTCTAGCGATCTTAATAAAGTCATTGCTATAAAAGACGCTGTTGTTGGTTATAGGGCTGACGTGGTTTTACACCATGTCAGCCTAGAAGTCGGAGAGGGAGAGTTTGTCGGTATAGCTGGCCCTAATGGGGCCGGTAAAACCACGCTCTTGACATTGATAAATGGGTTGGCCGATTTAGTAGAGGGAAGTGTTCGTATGCTCGGTCATGAGCGTTTTCCTCGAGGTGGGTTTATTCCGAGAAAATTGGTTGGTTATGTGCCTCAAAATACCGCGGTTGACCCCAAAATGCCCATCCATGTACACGAAGCTGTACTGGGAGGTAGATATGGCCGTTTGGGTTTTTTTAAAAAACCCGGCAAAAAGGATTTTGAAAAAGCAAATGAGGCAATGCAAATGGTTGGGGTCTACAAATTAAGGGGAAGACCCATCGGATGTCTTTCAGGGGGCGAGAGGCAGAAGGTCTTAATCGCTCGAGCCATAGCTCAGGAGCCAAAGATACTACTTCTAGATGAGCCGACCTCCTCTTTAGATTATAAGGCACAGGGAGAAATTTTGGATTTAATAAGAAAAATTCACAACAAATACTCGCTTACAACTCTTTTGGTGACACACAATTTATCTGTACTTCTCAGAGTTTGTGATCGCATCCTTTTAATGAAGGATGGAAAGGTAGTTTTTGATGACCACAGAGATAAGGTTTTAAAGGACGATTCTTTGGGTTGTGTTTACGATATGCCGATCAACGCGATGGATTTGATGGCGGGACAATTATTATCTTCATAAGAGGGTGAATCGTTATATTTGACATCTTAAGCTATGGCTTCATGAAAAACGCAATATTGGCCGCGGCTTTTGCGGGTATAAGCTGTTCTTTACTTGGTGTATTTGTCGTGACCATGAAAATTTCTTTCATAGGGGTGTGCATGTCGCATGCTGCCTTCGCCGGCGCGATTTTAGGGGTTTTGTTAAATGTTAACCTAATTTTAATGGCATTTTTATTTTGTGTTATAAGCGCCGCGATAATAGGTCCCCTATCTGACAGGGGAGAGTTTTCTCCTGATGCTTCGCTCGGCATAATATTTTCTCTCATGCTTGGTTTGGCCTTTCTTTTTATGGGGCTTCTTTCTGGGCCAAAGACTCAAGTCCTGGGATTCATGTGGGGAAGCATTCTTACGGTGACTAAAAGTAACGTTTGGCTCTTGCTTGGTCTTACAACGCTTGTGATTTTATCCATTACGAGTTTTTACAAAGAGATTCAAGCGGTTATATTTGATAGGGAACTTGCTTTAGCTGCAGGTGTTCCGGCAACTGCGATAATTTACGGATTGTATTTTTTAACAGGGGCCACAATCACAGCATCTTTTAGTGCCGTTGGGGGCTTGCTAATCTTCAGTCTCATAGTAAATCCCGCTGCCGCTGCGTATCAACTAACTTATAGTTTAAAGAAGATGTTTTTGCTTTCGGCTTTATTTGGGGTGCTTTCCGGTTGGCTGGGTCTTGCCACTTCTTATCTTTTTAATTTGCCAAGCGGCGCATCGATAATTATAGTTTCATCTCTTATTTTTGCAGTTGCTGCCATTTATTCTCCAAAAAGGAGAAAAAGTTGTTGCTGCAATAAAGTAGCGAAGGGGTAAATATGGACAGATTTGTTTTTTTTGAAGAACAGGCCAAGTGGTGGGATGAAGTAATAAGCGATGTTGGGGATGAAAAGATTTCCATGCTCCTTGAAAATATGAGCGTATTTAAAGGTGATAAAATTGCTGATATTGGCACTGGGACCGGTTTGTTAATTCCTTATCTATCGAAAGCTATTGGTTCCAGTGGCATGGTTTATGCGCTTGATTTCTCCCCGGCCATGTTGAGAGAGGCGAAGAATAAGTTTGGTTACCTCAAAAACATCAGTTTTATTTGTGTAGATGTTATGAAAGTGACTCTACCTTGTCTTGTTGATATGGCAATTTGCAATGGTTGTTTTCCTCATTTTCCTGACAAAATTGGTGCGCTTAAAGCCATCTTCGATGCGTTGTTGCCGGGTGGTATTTTGGTGATATCTCATCTTTCAAGTAGGGAAGAGATAAATCAAAAACATCTCGAAATCGGCGGAGAAATAGCGAGGGATTTGATACCCAAGCTTTCGGAATTGGAGATCATGTTAAGGCAGGTTGGTTTCGAATCGGTTGTTATGTTTGAAGATGAAGATGTGTATTTTTCCAAGGCGGTTAAACCTTAATCGAGCAAATTTTTTGTTTGGGAAAATGATTTAAGAAGCTAAGGGGGGTGAAAAGAGTTTTTCTAAAAGAGGTATTTATAGAGGTGAATAGACATCATATGCGCCATCATTACGAAAATGGGATAATTTAGTTAAAACATATGTTGATACAAAAAAATGCTTAATGATTTTGTATATAAAATTGATTGGAGGGGTTGTTTATGCATATACCAGATGGTTTTTTAGATGCGAAAACTTTGGCGACAACGGCCGCAATATCTGCTGCAGCCGTTGGATATGGCCTTAAAAAGGCAAACGAGGAACTTGGGGATAAACAGGTGCCGCTTCTCGGTGTAACCGCAGCGTTTATTTTTGCGGCACAGATGCTTAATTTTCCCGTAGCGGGTGGCACCTCAGGGCACTTTTTAGGGGCCTTTTTGGCCGCGGTGCTTTTAGGGCCGTGGCTCTCGTGTTTGACAATATCGGTGGTTTTATTCGTTCAAATGTTAATATTTGCCGACGGGGGATTGCTCGCCTTGGGCGCAAACGTGTTTAACATGGGTGTAATCGGCGGAATTTTAGCTTATTATATTTTTATGGCCATAAAATCCTCTTTACCAAAAACACGTTTTGGGTTTTTGGGCGCCGTTGCGGTGACTTCGTGGCTCTCGGTCGTTATTGCCTCTGCCGCTTGTGCCCTGGAGCTTGCTTTATCCGGCACTTCGCCGCTTAACATCGCACTCCCGGCAATGGTGGGAGTTCATACTTTAATCGGCATTGGGGAAGCGATTATAACTACGGTAGTCGTTGGTGTAGTTATAAATGTCCGGCCGGACCTTGTGAAAATCTACGGCCAGGAAGGTATCTCTGGAACTAAAACGGCGGGAGGTGTTGTTGGTGGCCAATAACATGAAGAAGTTTATTTTAGTCGCTTTAATTACATCTTTTGTACTCGCGATATTTCTCTCACCATTTGCGTCTTCCTCGCCGGATGGTCTTGAGAAGGTTGCCGAAGATAAGGGGTTTCTCTCAAGGGCCGAGGGAGCGGAGGTTTGGGAAAGTTCACCCATTCCCGATTACGCGATACCTGGCTTGGGCGAAGGAGCTATTGCTACGGGAGCGGCGGGATTAGCAGGTGTTGCCATCACTTTTGTTCTGGGCTATGGTTTGGCTAAACTTTTGGAGAAAAAAGAGGTAGCTTAATATCTAATGAAGCATTTTTTTATCGACAAATACAGCGAGGTTAAAAGTCCCATAAGAAACCTTGATGCAAGAGCAAAAGTTATCATTTTCTTTGCTCTGATTTTGCTTTGCGTAACCACACCTCCGAAGGCTTTTTTGGTCTTCGGAGGTTATTATTTAATTCTTGTCACAATATTGATTATTTCGAGGATACCCTTTGTGTTTATTCTTAAGAGAACTGCGGTAGCTATCCCTTTCATCATAATGATCGCCGCGTTTATTCCATTTATTGAAGGTGGCGCGGGAGGAAGTTATAATCTTTGGGGGGTAACGCTTTATCAAAGAGGGGTTCTCATTCTTTTCAACGTAACCGTAAAAGCGCTATTTGGGGTGGCGGCGGTCACACTTCTTGTCTCAACCACACCTTTTGACGAGCTTATGGAGGGATTGAAAAAGCTGGGTGTTCCCAAAGTGTTTATAACGATCGCTTCCTTCATGTACAGGTATATATTTGTTGTGGTTGATGAAGTCATGCGGATGAAGAGGGCGCGCGATTCAAGAAATTTTGAGGGTAAGTGGATATGGCAAGCCGGCGCCATAGGACATATGGTGGCAACTCTTTTTTTGAGAAGTTATGAAAGAGGTGAGCGGGTTTATTCAGCCATGCTCTCTCGCGGCTACGATGGTGAAGTGAAAAGTTTGAGTGAACATTCAATTTCTCAGAAAGACATTATGCTTACAATATTTATCGTTTCAACGGCAATTCTACTTCATCTCTCCTATGTGTTTGTAAAATTATTTGCCGGAGGTTAAATTGCATCACAACAAGGCGGTTGAGATAAAAAATCTTAATTACAAGTACCCTGATGGAACAATGGCTTTGAGTGGCATTGATCTCATCATTGAACATGGAGAAACGGTTGCCATCCTCGGTCCGAATGGCGCCGGTAAATCCACCCTTATTCTTCATTTAAACGGGATAATTAGAGGAAATGGTGAGGTAAAGATATTTGGTCTTCCGGTAAATGGTCGCACTTTAAAGGAAATAAGAAGGAGAGTTGGGCTTGTATTTCAAGATCCCGACGATCAGCTTTTCTGTCCCACTGTCTTTGAAGATGTTGCTTTCGGGCCGGTAAATATGGGTTTTACTAAAGAAGAAATAATAGCAAAGGTAAACAAAGCTCTGGCCTCAGTGGAGATGAAAGGATTTGATAAACGTCCGGCTCATCACTTAAGCTTTGGTCAAAAAAAACGCGTTGCTATTGCAACCGTTCTTTCAATGGAGCCGGATATGCTCGTTTTGGATGAACCGACCAGTAATTTGGACCCAAGAGGAAAGGGTAAGATAATTAAGATACTGAAGTCATTTCCTGTAACCAAAGTTGTTGTAACCCACAACCTGGATGAAGCCGCAAAGCTATGCAAAAGGGCAATTATTATGGACGAAGGAAAAATTGTCGCCGATGATGCAACAGAAAAAATATTATCGAATGAATTAATACTTAAAAAACACGGGCTTTTTTAAGTATTAATCTTCAAAAAAATTTTCTTAAAATCTCTTTGTTCCATAATCCTTACCGCTTATGCTTCGATACCAACTTCCTTTGGCGCTTTTGTAGCGAAGGTTATTCCGGAAGCAATAATACAAAGAACTGCTGCAATCAGATAAGCCATTGAATAAGAACCGGTGGCATCCACAATTTTTCCCGCAACCATTGAGCCAAATACGCCTCCAACCCCCCAGGCTGTAAAGACTAAGCCGTAGTTAACACCAAGGTTTTTGGTGCCGAAGTAGTCCGCGGTAACGGCGGGGAATAAAGCCAAATTAGCGCCGTAGTTAAAACCGATTAAAGTAGCGGAGATGATTAAAAGGATTGATGTGGTTGATATGGCCAAGACTCCCATCATCAGCGCTTGAAATAAGAAAACCAGAAGCATTGTGCGAGTGCGGCCTAGTTTGTCAGAAGCGCTACCGGCGACGATTCGGCCGGAAGCGTTACCAATGGCTAAGATGGCAACCAAGAGGAAACCCAAATTAACACCAGGGAGCTGAGCAGCGGAAATTTTTGCCAAGTGGCCAATAATCATAAGGCCTGCAAATGCAGCAAAGGCGTACATTGACCACAGTAGATAAAATTGAGGAGTCTTGATCATTTCGTGCCAGTCGTACTCGTGTTTTTTAGAGCCATTTGTGGTTGAAGCCGAAGAAGCGGGCACGCCGGCAGGAATATATCCTACCGGGGGATTAATTAAAAATTGAGATAGTCCAACTGTCGCTACAAAGAAAGCAATACCGAGAATCAAAAAAGTTTGATTGATGCCAAAATTTTTCAACAAAGTATTGGTGACGGGAGCGATATATACAGAAGCAAGACCAAACCCACTAACCACTATTCCTGTGATGAGACCCTTTTTGGTTGGTGGAAACCACTTGACCGCTGCCGGTGTAGCGGAGGCATATCCAAGGCCGATACCTGTTCCCGCTAAAATTCCAAAACCTAAAATCATTAATGTCACATTCCCTTTTGAGGCAAAACTGGCAAGAATTAAGCCAAGGCCTGTTAGGGCGCCACCGATGGAGGCGACGAGGCGCGGACCCAATTTATCCTGAGCACGGCCGGCAAAAACCATCATAATGGCAAAAACACCGCACGCAACCGCATAGGGCACAGAAGCGCTGGTGGCAGACCAACCCCAACTAGTCGTCATTTTTTTGGCGATGACACTCCAAGAATATAAAACACCAAGGGCTAGGTTAATTCCGGTACCGGCTAAAACAACAATCCATCCTTGCTTATTAGAACTATTATTCATAAAATACGTCCCTTTCTGTTAATATAACCAACTTAAGATTTATAAAATGTTGTGATAAAGTTAGCTTATGATAATGGTAAAATAAAGAAAAAATCGGTAAACGGTTATTATTAAGATTTAAGAGGTTTAATTATGCTGTAAGTGAAAAATCTCAGTTAATAATTCTTTGGATGATTGGCAAATTTAAAATTTTCTGTCGAGATTCTTTTTAACGAGTCCCTTGTTTTTAAATAAAGATGTTTTGGGATGTCTTGCGGAAATTATCGAGCTATCGTTTTGTGATTTCAATCCTTGGGTAAAAAAATTTGGTACTTCCTTGACAAGAAAATTTTTGCTAAGATAATCTCGTTTTTAATTTACTTCAAGTCGTTAAACTATAATTTGAAATATGTGGCGCATTCGTCTAGTGGCCTAGGACACCGCCCTCTCAAGGCGGAGATCACGGGTTCGAGTCCCGTATGCGCCACCAGCTTATTTTGAAGAAAAACTCCTGTTCAGGATACATTCCAATTATTTAACCAACATAGGATTCGAATTTTTTGATTATCGGCAATACAAATCCATATTTATATAGAATCCCTTATATTATGGAATGCTGGTAGAATTGTAAGACATTTTATCTGTGATTTTGGAAAATTATTGAAGGGGAAACTTGCTGTGCCCCGAAGTTTAATTGTTGGTATGGAACTCGGTATATTGATAAGTTAGGCATATATATTTAATGCCATCAGACAAGGAGATTAACTATGAAAACAAGAATATTTTGGATTTTTGGGATACTTCAAAGTCTGTCTTTAGGAATCATTATATTTCTCTTATTTAGGTCTTTAAATCTGATAAAAGGAGATAGCGTTATTGGGTTGGATACTCAGATACTTTTGAGTGTCGCTTTCCCATTATTCTCATTATTTGTAGAATACATCATATATACGAAAGAATAGTTCGTAGGTTAGGTTGAGGCACGAAACCCAAAGAACAGAATCTTGCCTAAGCGGGCGTTGGGTTTTTTAAGCGTCAATCGGCAAACGACGGTTTTCGGTTTGGCGAACGTTTTTCCGCAACTTCTCACTGCAATTGAACTTGGTCGTTATGCAACCTCAAGCAGAAAATTTAACACTTTCTCATCTACCGGATTATATTGGAGATATACTTGTTTAAATGTTCGAAGATAATCCTACTGGCTCCACCATCGACTTACTTCGTTTGCCCCTGGCAAGTCATTCTTTACCAAGGCTTCGAATGGCAGGCTGGTTTTGATGCGCCCCGTGATTGTAATGCAATTTTACGGACCTGTTTGTTGTAGTCAATGGTCTCATTGAAAGATGAAAAAATTTTGTCTATTATTCAACAGTCTAAGAACTAATAGCTAATCTCCTTGTCATACTCTTGTTGTTCGTATAAGATTTATAAAATGAAAAAATTTATCACTTTTACCTCGGATTTTGGTTTTGAAGATGGGTGGGTCGGCGTTTGCAAGGGTGTTATCTTAAATATAGCGCCGGGTGCTCAAATAATTGACATCAGCCATGGTATCTCGAGTTTTAACATCAGAAAAGCTTCTTTTGTTCTATCCTCTAGTCTTTTTTCCATGCCGGTAGGTATTCATCTGGCGGTTGTTGATCCCGGAGTTGGTACCTCAAGATGCCCCATTGTTTTGCAAGTTGAACGAGGCGATTATTTGGTTGGGCCCGATAATGGACTTTTAATTCCTGCTGCGGAGAAATTGGGAGGGATAACTAAAGCGATTGAAATTAAGAACGATGGATACATGAGTGAGTTTATCCGCCGTATTTTTCAGGCCAGAGATATATTTGCTCCGGTTGTTGGTCATTTAGCTAATGATGTAAAATTAGATGATATTGGGGTTGAAATACCGAAAGATAGTTTAGTTTCGGCTCTCTGGAGAGAAGCAGCCATTTCAAAGAAAGGTAAAATTGAGTGTGAGGCTATAGATATAGATAAATTTGGAACAGTTCATTTAAATCTTTCTGGAGACAAGTTATCTAAAATGAATATATCTTATGGGAAAATTGTTGAAGTTTCATGGAAAAAGGGAAGTGTCAAGTTGCCTTTTTGTCGTACTTTTGATGATGTTTCGGTCGGTAATTCCTTGATTCTTATCGATTCCAGTAATTATCTGAGCGTAGCGGTTAATCAAGGAAGCGCCGCAGATTTTTTTAAATTAAAAGAGGGGGATAAATTGGTTCTCAATAAAATTTTAAGAGGGGATAGTTTATGAAAAACGTTCTTTATGACGAGGTTTCATTAAAAGTTAAAGAGATAGATAGGGCCGACATCATCGTCGGTATCCCGAGTTACAACAACGAGGAAACAATTGAGAATGTAGTGAGAGCTATTGGTAAGGGTCTTTCAACTTATTACCCAAACCTTAAGGCGGTTATTGTCGACTCTGACGGTGGCTCTAAAGATAAGACGCGTGAAGTCTTTTTAAAAACCCCTGTTCCGGATGGTATTGAGAAGATAGTTACTCAATACAAAGGTATACCGGGGAAGGGGAGCGCTTTTAGAACCATCTTTGAGATAGTTGAAAGATTGGGAGTAAAGATGTGTCTTACACTGGATGCCGATTCGCGAAGCATTACTCCTGAGTGGGTGAGAGCTTTAGGTGATCCTATTTACTTACATAGTTACGGTTTTGTAACCCCTTACTACCTGAGGGACAAACACGATGCCACCATAACCAATTCGCTTGTTTATCCGCTTACTCAAGCTCTTTATGGTTTAAGGATAAGACAGCCGATTGGTGGTGATTTTGGTCTTACCGGTGGGTTAGTTATGGCTCTTAACCACCAGAGATTGTGGAATTATGAAACCGATGTCACCAGGTTTGGAATAGATATATGGTTAACCACAACGGCTATCGCTGAGGGATTTAGGATTTGTCAAGCATCCCTCGGAGCCAAGGTTCACGATGCCAAAGATCCGGGTAGCGATCTCAGCCCGATGTTTAAACAGGTTATGGGGACTCTCTTTAGTTTGATGCGAAAGTACGAAATGAAGTGGAAGTTAGTGAAGACAAGCAAAGAAGTTAAGATTATGGGTAAATTTCATTTCGTTGAGCTTGAGGAAATAAAAGTGGCTTTACCGGAACTGATTGAAAAATTTAAACAGGAAAAATTTCAGTATAGAAAATTGTGGAAAAATATACTTTCTGATAAAAATTATCGTGATGTAATCCAACTTACTAACCTCGATGTTGAAGATTTTCACTTTCCCGCTGATTTGTGGGCAAGGATAGTTTACGACTATGCTGTCGGATATTGTTTTGATGGTGAAAAAGAGGAGATATTGATGAGCTTAATTCCTCTTTATTATGGAAGAACGGCGGCTTTTGTCATCGAGTCACATGCTGTTTCGGAGGAACTTGCCGATGCAGTTGTAGAGGGGGTAGCGGGAATCTTTGAGAGGATGAAGCCGTATCTGATAAAGAGATGGAAAAAGGCCGAAAGAGAATTATCAAAGAAGGAGTTTTAATGGACTACAAGGCGATTTTTTTTGATGTCGGGAATACGCTTTTATATCCATATCCTTCCATGGAGAAAGTTTGTGCGGAGGTTATGTTCCGATATGGATATTCGATAGATTTAAAAGAGTTTTCAAGAGCTTTGTGTGTGGCAGATGGCTATTATCTACAAAGGTATGAAGAGGATGATTCGTTTTGGACGGATAGAAATGAAGCGGTCTCAATGTGGTTGGATTTTTATGAGCTACTGCTTCGCGAGGTGGGTATCGATGGTGATGCTCGGTTGATAGCTCAAGCAATTTACGATGATTTTGGGAAGAAAGAGAGATGGCAGATTTATCCCGACGTTGTGCCCACTTTTAAAAAGCTTAAAGATTTAGGGATGGAACTTGGAATTATTTCCAATTGGGATGGTAGGTTAACTATGCTCTGCGAAGAGCTTGGACTTCTCAAATACTTGGAGTTTGTAATTTCTTCGGCAGATGTTGGGAGTGTTAAGCCTCACCCGGAAATTTTTGAACTTGGACTCAATAAGATAAAAATAAGCCCCAAGCATGTTATTCACGTTGGTGATCATTACTATGCGGATGTTATGGGGGCAAAGGGTGTGGGCATTACTCCTGTTCTTATAAACCGCGGGAATAACCCGAATCGTGAGGACTCGGATTGCCTAATAATCAAAAGTCTACTTGAATTAATAGATAGCGGTATGTTTTAACTATCAACCATGTTGTGCTACTTATGTCGCTGATTTTTGCGCTCGTAGCTCAGTGGATAGAGCACAGGCCTCCGGAGCCTGGTGTCGTGGGTTCAAATCCCGCCGAGCGCGCCAAACTATCAGATGCCTCCCCGCCTGCCTACGCCTATGATGCCGTTAGGCATTGGCGGGCAGGTGGCGGGGCATATAGTTGATAGTTAAAAGTGGAGAGCAAGAGCTTAGAGTATCTTTCTCGTTATTGCCGTGCCTATCGGCATTTTTATTTTTTAATTAAAAGTTTGACATCCCACTACCGACTAAAATTTGAATCGGGGGTTAATATGGACATAAAAGAACTTGTTTATGAGCTTACAAAATCTGTTAGAGAAAAAGTATATCCGCACCTTGGAAAATTATCTTCCCGGCGTATCGTGGATGTAGCAGTTGGTGGAGATTCTACCTTTGCAATTGATGAGGTTGCCGAAGAAGATGTAATGATTTTTTTAAAAAAGGTTGGCAATATTGCTTACTACTCCGAAGACAAAGGACTTGTGGTTTACGGAAAGCCAAAATATGTTTTGATAGTTGATCCAGTCGATGGTACCAGACCCGCTGCCGCCGGTTTTGAATCTGCTTGTGTGTCGATTGCGGCAGCCGAGTATGTTTCTGAGCCGAAAATTAAGGATGTTTTCTTAGGTTGTGTTCAAGAAATAAAAACTGGAAAGGTTTTTTTGGCGGAAAAAGGGAAGGGCCTGAAAATTGAGGAAGACGGCAAAGAGATTGCTCCGCTTTTAAGTTTCAATACCGATTTAGAGAGCCTTTTTTGGAGCATTGGGTTTCGAGGAAGACCAGCCAATGAGCTTATCACCGTCTTGGGGGATTTGGTTGATATTTCATCGGTTGATGGTGGGGTGTTTGATATAGGGAGCGCCAGTTATTCAATGACTCGATTGGTTACCGGTCAACTTGATGCTTATATTGATATCGGGAAAAGAATGATCGATGAAGTTCCAGAAACTAAAGCTATCTTTGAGCGAGTGGGTAGAGGTTATATTTTAAACAATAATCCGTATGATATAGCTGCTTCTGTTGTGATAGCGGAGGAAGCTGGAGCGATTGTTTCGGACGGTTACGGGGCACCAATCGATGAATATCCGGTTTTAGGTTCGGGACTTGGTTTTCAAATTTCTTGCGTTGCGGCAAGCGATGCGGAACTTCACAAAAAAGTTTTAAAAGAGGTTGATTCCGGTATTGATAAATTAAAGCTATCCCAAAAACTTTGAGCTATAATTAAGTTGTAAAATAAAAATAAGGGGGCGTGGATTCGTGGAAGCAAAATTCTATGAAAAGAGGCCTGACAAAAAAGTTAAATGTCTCCTTTGCCCTCATGGATGTGTAATTTCTTCCGGTAAAGTGGGAATATGCTCCATTAGAAAGAATATCGACGGAACCCTTATTGCGTTAACTTATGGACGAATCTCCTCTTGTAGCCTCGACCCCATAGAAAAAAAACCGCTTTATCACTTTTATCCCGGGAAAATGATTTTGTCTTTGGGGACCATCGGGTGTAATTTTGCGTGTCCTTTCTGTCAGAATTGGCAAATATCCCAACCTCGCGAAGCTTTTCCCGGCGAGGATATGGAAGAAGTTGTTTCCAAAGTAACCGATTCTTTAACCCCCAAACAAGCTATCGATTTAGCTCTAACCTATCGTCAAAATGGCAATATCGGTTTGGCATACACGTATAATGAGCCATTTATTTGGTATGAGTATGTCTATGAAACCGTTAAGCTTGCTCACAAAAACGGATTAAAAAACGTTTTAGTGACAAATGGTTATGTTAATGAAGCGCCTCTTAGAAAACTGTTGCCATACATCGATGCCATAAATATCGATATCAAAGGGTTTTCCGATGAGGTTTATAAAAAACTCGGCGGAAGACTTGCGCCGGTGTTAAAAACAGTTGAAATTGCCAGCAAAGATTGCCACGTAGAGCTAACTAATCTAATTGTTCCCAAACTTAACGATTCCAGGGAAGAGATTGAGAATCTCGTTGATTGGGTGGCAACCAAAGTTGGCAGGGAGACTCCTCTTCACTTTAGCCGTTATTTTCCTAACTTTAAATACGCGGAGCCGCCCACGTCTCCGAAGACTTTGAAGATGGCTGAAGAAATTGGTCTTACGAAATTAAAGCATGTTCATCTTGGGAACGTTTGATAAAAGGGGTGGTTTTTATGAATGACAGGACTCTTAAAACGGAAATAGATAACAAAATTGCTCTTGATGAAGTGGTTAAAAACAGGATAAATGTTGAAGTGAATGATGGTAAAGTAAGGTTGTTTGGTGTGGTTTATGATTTAGAGGAAAAAATGAGGGCCGAAGAGATAGCGGGTGAGATGCCCGGGGTTATTGATGTCGAAAACGATATATCCATTGAGATAAAGGGGTTTTTATCGGATGAGGAAATTGATAGAGAAGCAAGCAAGATTTTGGCGAAAGATTTTTATCTTAAAAATAAAGTTGGTGTTAATAAAGTTGCAAGAGGGATTGTTTATCTCGGCGGCGAGGTTCCCTCGCTTGATTATAAAAACAAGGCAGAGGGTCTTGTGAGCTCAGTTAAGGGGGTAAAAGAAATTGCTTCTCGGATTACGATTAATGAAGCTGAAGAGCTGTCCGATGTAGAATTAACCAACCGAGTTGAAATGGTTCTCCATGAAGATAAAATGGTACATGCAGAGTACATCGGCGTTTTAGGCGAAAAGGGAAGGGCTACCCTAAAAGGCTGGGTGGAAACGCGGGAAGAAAAAGACCATATTGAAGAAATAGTTCGGAAAATTCGGGGTATAAAAGGAGTTGTGAACAAAATACAGGTGGCTGAACTTCCGGTTGACATCGATGAAGTTCTTGAGAGACAAATTTTAATGGCTCTTGAGAAAAGCAAGAAATTAAATCTTGTGGATGTCAGAGTTTCCATGGTAGATAAGGTAGTTTATCTGGAGGGTAAAGTAGATACTCCGGAACAACGAGATAAAGCGGCCAAAATCGTCTTTTCTATAAGTGGCGTGAGGGTTGTTCACAATAATTTAGTTGTGGCGACGCGAAAGTAGGTTAAGGAGTTTTTTC
Source organism: Candidatus Oleimmundimicrobium americanum (assembly GCA_002366545.1). Taxonomy (GTDB): domain Bacteria; phylum Actinomycetota; class Aquicultoria; order UBA3085; family Oleimmundimicrobiaceae; genus Oleimmundimicrobium; species Oleimmundimicrobium americanum. The sequence goes on from DFBH01000065.1 coordinate 14,647, forward strand.
TTCCCAGTGAATAATAAGCCCCAAAAGGCCCCTTAAAGCGATGATGCCTCCGAGCATGACAAGTTCGTTCATTGTGCGTACGATAACAGATCTTATTATCTCGGCTGCCATTAAAAATTCTAACCCGAAAGCCAGGGTTCTCCTTAAATCCGGAACTATTTTAGTTTTTTGGAAAATATTTATTGCAAGTTGTACGGCGGCTTTAATGGAACCATAGGTTACAACAAGTATTCCCAAAAACTCGAGAAATTGAACGATTAAGCGAATGGTACTTTCAGTTTCCACTTTTATTCCTCCGGTTTTGTTTGTTATAAGGCTAATATTAATTTCTATATTAAACTATATTAAGCAAGTACCGGTCAATAAATCAGATATTAGAAGGTGTTTAAATTACGGAGTGCCTTTGTAATCAAAAACCCAAATTTAATCAAAAGTCTCCAAGATTTTATATTTGGTATTTCTTTGGGCGGGGATAAAACCCGCTTTTTTTATTAGATAGGTTATTTCTTCTTTTGACATTTTGTAACAGACACCGGTTGAGGCGACGACGTTTTCCTCTATCATTATGCTTCCCAGGTCATTTGCCCCGAAGTGAAGAGCAACCTGCCCGATTTCTTTGCCCTGGGTAAGCCACGAGCCTTGCACGTGCTCGAAATTGTCCATAAACATTCTGGATACAGCGAGCATTTTTAAATACTCCGGCCCCGATGTTTTCTTTCCGCCCAGTTCGGTATGCCCCGGTTGGAATGTCCAGGGGATAAAGGCTCTGAAAACTCCCGTTTTGTCTTGTAGAGTTCTTAATTTGGAGAGGTGATAAATTCTTTCCTCAATCGTTTCCAAACTTCCCATCATCATCGTTGCTGTCGCGCGAAGTCCCGCATTGTGCGCTTCCTCCATAACTTTTAGCCAAAGCTCGGCTCCAATTTTGTTCGGGCTTATTTGATGTCTAATGTGGTCAACTAAAATCTCGGCCCCGCCACCGGGTAAAGAATCAAGCCCCGCTTTTTTTAACTCCGAAAGAGTTTCCCTTATCGAAAGTCCCGAGTTTTTAGAGATATGGGCAATTTCCGGAGGAGAGAAGGAGTGGACGCACACCTCATAGTTTGATTTTATGGCTGAAAGTAGGTCGGTGTAATAATTTATTTTTAAATCCGGGTTGAGTCCGCCCTGCAGCATAATTTGAGTTCCACCCAACTCCAACGCCTCATTTATTTTTGAAAATATTTCATCTTTATTGAGGACGTAAGCATCCGGGTCGGTTTTTTCTCTGTAAAAGGCGCAAAACTTGCATTTGCTCTCGCATATGTTGGTGTAATTTATGTTTCTATCGATAACAAATGTGGCGATGCCTTCGGGGTGGAATTTTTTTCGTATCTTGTTAGCTACTTGACCAAGTTCAATTAAGCTCCCTTCTTTTAAAAGAGTAAGCGCTTCATCTTCGGATATCCTTTTTTCAGACAGTGGTTTTTCCAAAATTTTTTTGATCTTATCCAACTTATACCTCCACGAAATTGAGTTCCGGTACCTTTTTTAAGAATCCATGCTCCTTGGCCTTGTTAAAGAAATATTTAAGCCCTGCTTGATAATTCTCATCGAAAGTAAAATTTAATGAAAGGAAATAATCCCTCAAAAATTCCGCGGTAAATATTTCCCACCTTGAGGCGTTAGTAGCAATTTCATCGATGTTTCCCAAGCTATACTTCATGGATTTATTAAGGGCGTTGTAAATTTCTTTTAAAAGCTCAGGTTGTTTTTGTGCAAAATCTTTTCTTGCGCACCAGACTGCATAAACCATCTTGTGGTTTGTCAGGTTTTTCCATTCTTTCCCAAGGTCGAAAACGAAAAAATCTTGAGGATTATATAAAGCTCGTAAAGCATCATCGCCAATCAAGAGCGCGGCATCTGCCTCATGCAACATTTGAGGGAGATCAGATGGGCATGTAAAATATTTTGGATTAATCTTGTATTTTTCCTTAAGGATTATTTGCACCAGCACTTGTGATGTAGCCGAGGTATTGGTTAAAGCTACCTTCTTCCCGCTTAATTCATTCGGCGGGATTTTACTTATTAAAAGAATGCTCTTGACTTCGTCATCTGAGCTTACAGTGAGATTGGGTAATAAATAAAATTCATCGCTGTGGCGTGCATATTCCATAGCCGATATTGGACTCACATCTAATTTATCATTTATTAACATGCGATTAAGTTCAGTAGGAGTTTCTTTTATGAGATCCATTCCCAACAGACCGTTGCTGGTAACCAATCCATAGTAAAGCGGAAAACAGTTTAAGAATTGAATATGTCCTACTCTTGGCCTCAATTTTTACACCTCATATTAGTCGGTAGTCCGTAGTCAGTAGTCGGGAGTTTGCTCGTTTATTTTCAATTTACGTTTAGTGTTTTACTCTTATCCTATATCCTTAATTTGACTCTTGACTAGCGAAGCAGTTGATTTCTAACTGTTTTTAGCTATCTGCCATCAGCCATACGCTATAAACTATTTATTCATACAATCTTACAACATTATAAAGTGTATCCCTTTCAACTGGTACTCTTCCCATCTCTTTTATCATCTCTATTAATTCGTTTTTCTCGATAAATTTATCAGTTTGTGCTCCCGCGGCGTGTGTAATTTTTTCCTCTGTTATCGTTCCATCGATGTCGTCGGCGCCAAAATCGAGAGATAATTGAGCCACTTTGGGCCCCATCATTATCCAGTATGCTTTTATGTGGTTGAAATTATCGAGCATTAACCTGGATACGGCTATCATCTTGAGATTCTCCGCGCTCGTTGGCTTTTTTAGGTGGGAGAACTCGGTATTTTGCGGATGGAATGGGAGGGGAATAAAAGTTAGAAAGCCGTTTGTCTCATCCTGAAGCTCCCTGATTTTTATGAGGTGGTCGATTCTGTCCTCGAGAGTTTCAATGTGGCCATAGAGTATCGTGGCGTTGGACTTTAAACCGAGTTTGTGAGCGGTGCGGGTTACATTGAGCCACTTTTCGGCCGTGGCCTTATTGGGACATATTTGTTTTCTTACCTTAGTATTAAAAATTTCGGCTCCACCGCCGGGGAGGGAATCAACGCCGGCATTTTTTAGTGTTTGAAGGACTTTCTTTACGCTCAAGCCGGAAATTTTTGAAAAATAATCTATTTCAACTGCGGTAAATGCCTTGATGTGGATATGCGGCAGCGCTTTTCTTAAAGTTTTTATAATGTCTACATAATAATTAAATGGTTTATCCGGATGCAGTCCGCTTACGATGTGAAGCTCCGTTATGTTTTTCGGTGCGCTAAGGGCAGTTTCTGCCGCTTCTTCAATTGTCATCGTGTAGGCATTAGAGTCATTTTTGTTGCAGCTGAAAGCGCAAAACTTACACCGCGATACGCAGATATTCGTAAGATTAATATGTCGATTTACATTAAAGTAAGCTTGATTGCCCGTTTTTCTCTCTTTTACGTATTTTGCGAGATTTCCTAAAAACAAAATGTCGTTGCAATTAATGAGATTTATTCCATCTTCTCTTGTAAGTCGCTCGTTATTTAGCACCCTTTTTTGAATATTGATTAAGTTTGGCTTCTCAATTGTGGTTTCCATGTTTTCTCCGTTGCTAAAGATGTTTAACGGGTGTTATTATAGCACAGAGCTTTTGGTTATAAATTACTTGAGGTGATTTTTTTGGCGTTTAAGGATTTAAGAGAATTTGTGGAGTTTCTTGAAGAAAAAGGGGAGTTAAAAAGGATAAGAACTGAAGTTGACCCCATTTTGGAGATAACCGAGATAACGGACAGGATATCGAAAAGAAACGGCCCCGCGCTTTTGTTTGAAAACGTCAAAGGTTCAAAATCGCCTGTTCTCATCAACACGCTTGGTTCTTTTGATCGTATGAGCTGGTCTTTGGGGGTAAATAACCTTGATGAGATAGCGGAACGCATAAGAAGCATGATGCTTGTCGATATTTCCGGGACGATGGTTGAAAAGTTAGGCGCGCTCATAAAGCTCAAAGATTTTGCAAACTATATACCAAAACTTGTTAAAAAAGCGCCTTGTCAAGAAGTAGTTTTAACTGAAAATTTTAGTTTGGATGATTTCCCCATCCTTAAGTGTTGGCCTGGTGATGCAGGAAGATTTATTACCCTTCCGTTGGTTATAACGAAGGATTCTGTAACGGGTCAGCAAAATATGGGAATGTATCGGATGCAGGTTTTTGACGGGAAGACTACGGGGATGCATTGGCATATTCATCATGATGGTGCCGAAAATTTTCGTAGGGCGGTTGAAAATAATAAAAAGTTTGAAGTTGCAGTGGCCATAGGGGCCGATCCGGCAACAATTTATTCGGCCACAGCCCCACTTCCCAAAGGAATAGATGAACTTATATTTTCAGGGTTTTTGCGAAATAAGCCGGTGAAACTGGTGAAGTGCAAGACGATTGATTTAAAGGTTCCGGCTTACGCCGAGATAATTTTAGAAGGGTATGTTGATTTCTCCGAGCTACGTAGAGAAGGCCCATTTGGAGACCATACGGGTTACTATTCACTTGCCGATGATTATCCTGTTTTTCACATAGAGTGCATTACTCATAGAAAAGATCCGATTTATCCGGCGACCATCGTAGGTAGGCCTCCAATGGAAGATTGTTATTTTGGCAAAGCTACGGAGCGGATATTTCTCCCGTTAGTTCAGTTGATGTACCCCGAAATAATTGATATGGATTTGCCGCTTGAGGGGGTTTTTCATAACTGTGTGATAATTTCTATTAAAAAAGAATATCCTTTACATGTTAATAAAATTATGAATGCGGTTTGGGGTTTAGGCCAGATGATGTTTACGAAGATGATAGTAGTGGTTGATGAAAATATAAATGTTCACGATTATTCCGAGGTTGCCTGGAAGGTTTTTAACAATGTTGACCCCGAAAGAGATATTGTTTTTGCCAAAGGGCCGTTGGATGTTTTGGATCACTCTTCAAATACTCCGAATTATGGGTCTAAAATTGGCATTGATGCCACGAAGAAGTGGAAAGAAGAAGGATATTGTCGTGAATGGCCCGATGATATTGTAATGAATGACGATGTTAAGAGGTTGGTCGATGGAAAGTGGTCAAGCTACGGTCTTGAGTAAAACCGCCACCATTTTTAGGATGATAAAATTTGAGCACTCCGTTTTTGCACTTCCTTTTGCTTATATGGGCGCGATGCTTGCGGCCGGAGGGCTTCCCACTTTTTGGCAGGTTTTTTGGATAACGGTTGCTATGGTAGGGGCAAGAAGTCTTGCCATGGGTTTAAATAGGCTAATTGATAGGAAAATAGATATCAGAAACCCTCGCACCAAAAATAGAGCTTTACCCAAGAAGTTGCTTTCGGAAAAAGACGTAGTGATCTTTAATTTAATTTCTTTGGCTGTTTTTTTAATCGCTGTTTACAGCTTAGCTCCTCTTTGCCGGTGGCTTTGGCCTTTTTTTGTGTTGCCATTTGTAATTTATCCCTATACCAAAAGATTTACTTGGCTATGCCATCTTTTTTTGGGCATATGTCTGGGACTTGCTCCGGTCGGAGCGTGGATTGCGATAACAAACACTATTTCTTTTGAGCCTATCCTTCTTGGATTTGCGGTGTGCTTTTGGGTCGCGGGTTTTGATATAATTTACGCTTGTCAGGATGTTGAAATTGATAGGGAGCAGAAGCTTTATTCGATTCCGACAATTTTTGGAGTGAAAAAAGCGCTAAGAGCTACGGGGATTTTTCATGTGCTTTCAGTAGGCTTGTTTTTGTTTTTGGGGATTTTGACGAACCTTGGCCCGATCTACTTTGGAGGGCTGATGATTGTGTCACTCCTTCTTTTACGCGAAAACAGATTGGTATCACCTAATGATTTTTCTAAACTTAACACCGCTTTCTTTACAATGAATGGGGTGATAAGTGTTATTATGCTTGTTTTTACTTTGATGGGTTTTATGGTTGAGTAGTTATTTGAGGAGGCAGCAGTTTGAAATTTATTGTGGGGATAACCGGTGCAAGTGGTGTGCTTTACGCTGATTGTCTTTTGAAAGAGCTTTTGTCAAATGGTCACGATGTGAAACTTATTATAACGGATGCCGCAAAGGATATTTTGACGCATGAGTTGAATTTAAAACTTAAAGGAAATCAACAGGAATTACAGAAGCAGATAAGGGAATGGATGGGGTTAAATGTCTGCGATGAGCATCTTGAATATATTGAAATTTCCAATTTAAATTCGTCCATTTGCAGTGGCTCCTATAAAGTGGATGGGATGATTATTGTTCCTTGTTCCATGGCAACTTTGGCGGCGGTAAAATCCGGCATGTCCTCGAATCTTTTAGAAAGAGCGGCCGATGTGACTTTAAAAGAGAGACGTCCTTTGGTTATAGTGCCCAGAGAAACTCCATTAAACGAAATTCATTTAAGAAACATGCTTTCCCTTCATCGAGCGGGCGCTTATATTGTTCCGGCTATGCCTGCTTTCTATCATCAGCCTAAGGATGTTAATGATTTAGTTTATTTTGTTGTCGGTCGAGTTTTAGATGTGCTGAATATAGAGCACAATCTTTATAAACGATGGAATACTTGAGGAATTCGCGTGAAGCGAGAATTTACTCCAAAAATTAAACTAAGGCATGGAATCGTAATTTATAGACGACGCCGAAGATGGTGGCTTTTTGGCATCTTTGCTTTGCTAATTCTTTTAGCTTTTGGTTTCTATTACATTTACACCAACGTCTCTGTTTCCGAAGCCGTTCCGAATTTGGTTGGGAAAAGTTTGGAAGAATCGAATAATTTAGCGGCTCAAGAGGGATTTAAGCTGGATGTTTCAAAGGAATTTGATGATCGTTCCGAGGGGACGGTAATTTCTCAGAATCCAAAATCCGGTGAGCTGTTAAATCGGGGCGGAGCAATTCTTGTGGTGGTAAGCAGGGGGGCAAAGAGGGTCCTTCCCGAAGAGGTTCCAACAAATATTAAGAGCTTGCCTCCCACGGAGTCCGAAGCTGAAGAAGAAGATGACGAAGTCCTTGGGATAAAATCATCTGAATGGGTAGTCTGCATTGACCCGGGTCATCAAGAGCATGCAAACATTTCCCCGGAACCAATTGGGCCGGGCTCCACAACGACCAAGGAGAAGTGCAGAGGCGGAGCAACGGGAATAAACTCAGGAACTTCTGAATATAAAATCGTTTTGCAGATAGGGTTAAAATTGAAGGATTTGTTGGAAAAAGAGGGGGTTAAGGTTGTTATGACCCGGACCACTAATGGTGTTGATGTGAGTAACGCCGAGAGAGCTCAAATTGCCAACAGAGCAAATGCTGACTTGTTCGTTCGAATCCATTGCAATGGTAGCTCAAATATTTCTTCGAGCGGCATTATGACCTTATATCCCTCAAGAAATGAATGGTGCACACCCATATATGAAAGAAGTAAAAAAGCTGCTCAAATTGTTCAGCAAGAGTTGGTTGAAGAATGTAAAAGACAGGATAAAGGAATCGTTTCTCAAGGTGATATCACGGGATTTAATTGGTCGCAAGTTCCTGTTATTCTACCCGAAATTTGTTTTTTGAGTAATTCCGAAGAGGATGTCCTCTTAAACAAAGAATCGTTTCAAAATGAAGTGGTTCTAGGGCTGTTTAACGGGATAATGAAGTACCTTGAGTTGAGAATATAGGGTGAAATTGCAGATGGCATGTGGCGAAGAGACTATTGGAGAATGCCAGGTATTGGTCTTACGAAAAAATGCCGTGCCTGCCGTTTGCCCACCTCTGGTGGGGCAGGCGGGTAAAATGATAATTAAAAAATAAAAATGATTTCCAAGCATAGCTTGCCCGAGAAATGGATGTTGATTTTATGATGAGCGTTATCTTAAAGAAATTTCCATTTTAAGTTTTTCTATACTGTGTCTATTGTCCCTGTTGGCAGGTAGGTAGCTTCCCTTTTTTCACTTTTATTTTTTAATTTGTTGGTGGCTGATAGTTAAAAAGATAAAAGCAATATGGGGGTTAAACAGAATTACTATTATCTAGTAACTGTTTTATAGGAGTGGATTTCTATATCAACCGATAATTTATTTAATAGAGTCAAAGATACTATTTTGAAATATAACATGCTCAAATCCGGCGACAAAGTACTTGTTGCTGTATCCGGTGGCCAGGATTCCGTTCTCCTATTTAATTTTTTTATCCGGCTTAAGGACATCTTCAACTTAAATTTGCACATTTTTCACTTAAACCACATGCTTCGGAAAGATGATTCAAGGAAAGATGCTGCGTTTGTTAGGGAGCTTGCAGATAAAGAGAATTTGCCCTCGACCGTTTTGTCTTACGATGTACCTGCCTATATTGCCGAGAAAAATCTCTCCACCGAAGAAGGAGCGAGGGAAGTTCGTTATATGTTGCTCAAAAAAGTGGCGAAAGATATTGATGCAGATAAGGTAGTGTTGGGCCATACTGCCGATGATCAGGTGGAGACATTTTTAATGCGTCTTTTGAGGGGAAGTGGATTCAAGGGACTGAGTGCTATTCCTCCCGTAAGAGATATGTTTATTCGTCCTCTAATTGAAGTTTCGAGAAAAGAAATTGAAGAGCACTGTAAAGCTCATGAGATTAAATACAGAGTGGATACTTCGAATTTTGACCGCGCCTATCTTCGCAATAAGATTCGCCATGATTTAATTCCTTATTTGGAAAATTATAACCCAAACTTTAAAGAGACGATTTTGCAAACTGTTGAGATTGTTTCCGATGATGAGCGATATTTGGAGAAGGTTGCCGAGAAGGAATTTAAGCGCATATCCATAATTGAGGATGGTTTAATTAAATTTCCGCTGGAGGATTTAAAAGCACTTTCTTTGGCGGTAAGGCGAAGAATATTGCGAACGGGAGTTGAGGTTTTAAAAGGGGATATTAAAGGAGTTGAGTTTAAGCATTTAAAAGATTTATTATTAGATGTAGAAAGAATGCCAAAATTTCGACGGGAACTTCCGGGCAATTTGGTTATTATAAAGGAATACGGTAATCTTGTTTTAATAAAACGGGATTTGCTTAAAAGGGGTGAACGCGTTGAAATCGTTCTCGATGTTCCGGGAAGGATAGAAATACCTGAGTTAAATGTTGAGCTTAAAGTTAGTATAATAGAGTTAAGGGAAGATGTGTTTGAAAATAATCGGTTTTTAAAAAATAAACCGGGGAAAACGACAAACCTTATTGCTTATTTGGATGCAGATAAGGTTCTTTTCCCGGTCCGTGTCCGGAATCGTTTGCCCGGTGATAGTTTTTTTCCGCTTGGTTTGAAAGGCAGTAAAAAATTGCAGGATTATTTAGTTGATGCAAAGTTGCCGGAGCGGTTGAGAGATTTTGTCCCCATAGTTACCTCTAAAGATGAAATAGTGTGGGTGGTTGGGCATAGAATTGATGATAGGTTTAAGGTAACCGATAAAACACAGAGGGCTCTTAAAATCGAGGTACAGTTTAAAAAATAATGTCTGGGGAGGGCAATTATGAGCAAGGAAATAGAGAAGGTTTTAATTGATGAAGAAAAGATAAAGAAACGTGTGAAGGAAATGGGAAAAAGTATCTCTGAAGACTATAAAGACAAAAACTTAATGCTTGTGGGCGTATTGCGTGGAGCGGTGATTTTTTTGGCGGATTTAGTGCGTGAAATTAAAATCCCGATAAAGATTGATTTTATGGCTGTTTCAAGTTATGGTTCTTCGACTAAGACTTCGGGAGTGGTTAGAATTTTGAAGGATTTAAATGAGGACATAAAAGGGAAAGATGTACTCATTGTCGAGGATATAGTGGATACGGGGCTTACTCTTAAATATCTTCTTAAAAATTTAAAGTCTAGAAAACCAGCCAGTTTGGATGTTTGTACTCTCCTGAAAAAGAAGAGCGAGCAACAAACTTCGTTAAATGTAAAATATTGTGGATTTGAAGTTCCGGATAAGTTTTTAGTGGGATATGGTCTGGACTGGGATGAGAAATATCGAAATCTTCCTCAAGTCTGTGCTCTCAAACCCGAACTACACATTGAGGATTAGCAGTTCAAATTGCTCGCTATCTTAAGTTATGCTAAGATTTAAGTGTAAAAAAATTTTATTTTGAGGAGGAAATAAATTGAAGAAAATAATCAGGAGCGCCGGTTTTTACTTCCTGATTTTAATTATTGCGCTGTTTTTGGCGCAGAGTTTTTTAGGGAATCAGCCAAAGCCTAAAGAGTATGCTTTTAATACTTTTATTAAGAAGTTGGAAGCCGGAGAAGTAAAAGAGGTCCTAATTAGGAACAAGGATCACGCCGTTGATGGTGAGCTTAAAAGCGGCGAGAAGTTTACGGTGAATTATGAGGAAAATTTTGACATAACAGATAAATTAATCACCAAGGACGTGATAACCAAAGTTGATTCACAAAAGGAGTCTATATGGTTAGTGGCTTTTATCAACTTACTTCCATTTGTGTTAATTATCGGGATTTGGTTGTTTATGATGCAGCAAATGCAAGGGGGCGGAAATAAGGTGATGTCTTTTGGTAAGAGCCGTGCTAAGAGATTGGTTCAGAATCAACCCAAAGTGACATTTAAGGATGTTGCCGGAGTCGATGAAGCTGTTGAAGAGCTTAAAGAAATTAAAGAGTTTTTAGCAAATCCAGCGAAGTTTCAAGCAATGGGGGCAAGGATACCTAAAGGTGTTTTGCTTTATGGGCCCCCGGGATCCGGCAAAACCCTTCTTGCTCGCGCTGTAGCCGGTGAAGCTGAAGTGCCTTTTTTTTCAATAAGTGGCTCCGAATTTGTTGAGATGTTTGTTGGTGTTGGTGCCTCGAGGGTGAGAGATCTTTTTGAGCAAGCTAAAACAAACGCTCCTTCAATTATTTTTGTAGATGAGATTGATGCTGTGGGACGTCATCGAGGAGCTGGCTTAGGAGGAGGGCATGATGAAAGGGAACAGACGCTCAACCAGCTGCTAGTTGAAATGGATGGTTTTGATGTAAAAGATAACGTGATTATTATTGCAGCTACCAACCGTCCGGATATTCTTGACCCTGCTCTTCTTAGACCAGGCAGATTTGACCGGCAAATAGTTGTAGGCAGACCTGACCTAAGAGGCCGTGAAGAAATTCTTAAGGTTCACACAAAAGGTAAACCCTTAGCCAAGAATATTAGTTTAAATGTTCTTGCAAGGCGGACACCCGGGTTTACCGGAGCTGATTTGGCCAATATGGTAAACGAGTCTGCTTTACTTTCAGCTCGCCACAATAAGAAGGCTATCGACATGAAAGAGTTAGAAGAGGCAATTGATAGAGTTGTTGCCGGGCCTGAGAAAAAGAATAGGTTAATTAGCGATAAAGAGAAAAAAACTATAGCTTACCATGAAGCGGGTCATGCATTGGTAGCTCACGCTTTGCCAAATACGGATCCTGTACATAAAATATCCATAATCTCAAGAGGTAGAGCGCTGGGTTATACCTTGATTTTGCCTGCCGAGGATAGATATTTGGTTAGGAAATCTGAGCTTGTTGATGAGTTAGCGATGCTTTTGGGTGGCAGAGTTGCTGAGGAGATGATATTTGGGGATGTTACCACGGGGGCTCAAAATGATTTAGAAAGGGCAACCAAGATAGCCCGAAAGATGGTTTGCGAATATGGGATGAGTGAAAAACTTGGGCCTTTAACTTTGGGGAAAAAACAGGAGGAAGTATTTTTAGGCCGTGACCTTTCCTCTCGTCCTGATTATAGTGGTGAAATAGCGTATGAAATCGATAAAGAAATAAGGCGTATGGTTGACAAGGGACATGATGAGGCCGAGGAGATACTTAAGAGAGAAAAAAAGAAGTTGGATAAGATAGCCAAGGCTTTAATTGAAAAAGAAACCCTTGAAAAAGATGAACTGCAAAGGTTGTTGAATGGTCGAAGGCCAAGGCGATCTTCTTCAAAAACCCAAAAAGTTACTAAGGAAAAAATCAAGAGTAAAAAGAAGGTAAAAGTGCCAAAGAAAAAAGGAGTTATTGATATTCCCGGGAAACTTAGGCCCGCGGAAAGTTAAACATGATTTTTGTATGTTTAAAAGGCCACTCATAATCGAGTGGCCTTTTTTTGTGGGTCTAACAACAGCTCCGGTTTATCCGGTGTGCCAGATACTGGTCATTGCGAGCATCCCACCCCAGTCTAACTGGAGTGATTTAAGAAAGAAACAAGGTCTTGGTATGGAGAGTGGTGAGCTTGTTTCTTAGGAGCGGAGCGCGGCAATCTCAAACTCACCGTCATTGCGCTTGCCTGCCTCTGGCGGGAGGAGCATAAGCGACGTGGCAATCTCGGTTTTAATCATAACAACTGATTTGTTTTTGTTTATTTAATTATATTTTTTTGTGGGTCGGACATGCTCCACACTCGGTTGTTTGTCCAGAGGACAATCCTCCTCTGGAGGAATCCGCGACTGCACTCGCTCCGGGCGGGCCGAGATAACTCGCTTGCGCTTCGTCAGACCAGTACCTGGCAGACAGATTCTCGGGCACTCACTTTGTTCGCCTCCCCGCCTGCCTACGCCTATGATGCCGCAAGGCATTGGCGGGCAGGTGGCGGGCTTTCCAGCCTTCCACTCGCTTCATCGGGGTGGTAGTTCATTTTTATTCTTTTAAACTTTTTTTCATTTAAACGACGATTTTGCGTTATCCTGAGAAGGAAGAAGAGGTGTCTCCGACGGTTAAATCCAAAACTATTGAGATTGATGGCGTGGGCCCCGTTCTATTTGAGTGCAGCACGCGGGCTAAATATATAAACATTTCCGTGAAACCATTTAAGGGAGTTCGAGTCGCGGTTCCTTACGGCCTGTCTTTCAGAAAAGCTGAGAGGCTCGTTTACTCAAAGGTTCCTTGGATACAAAAACATCTGGATAAGATGAAACGGGTGGAGCAAGAGCACATCTTTTTTTTAAACAGCTCTGTTGATATCGATAAGGATAAAGCGAAAGAGAAACTAGTCAATAGATTAAATGAGCTGGCAGAAAAACATGGTTTTACCTACAATAAGATATTTATTCGAAATCAGAGGACCCGGTTGGGCAGTTGCTCTTCCAAAAATAATATCAACCTGAACATGAAGCTGGTGCAGCTGCCGGACGAATTAATTGATTATGTAATCCTTCACGAGCTCGTTCATTTAAAAATAATGAATCACAGCAAGGACTTTTGGACAGAGTTAGACAAGTTTGTAGGAGACGCGAAAGCTCTTAGGTCGAAGTTGAAAAGATATCAATTAGGATTAATTTAGAAAATTCGCTGGCCCAAAAGCAAATACGTTTGGATAACATTAATCATAAATGACTTAATTATTCTTCTCCAGTCCAAAGACTTTATTCGATAGAAGGACAAATTCCTTGTTTTGCTGAACTAATTAAAAGAAATGGTAAATCTCACACTTTATGGTGGCGTCAATGAAATAGGCGGAAACAAGATACTCCTTGAAGCGGAGGATACCTCCTTGTTTTTAGATTTTGGTATTTCCTACGGAAGAAAAGGTCTTTTTTACGAGGAGTTTTTGTGTCCCCGCGGGGTTCGCGGGCTTTTGGATCCCTTGGTTATGGGGTTGCTTCCCCCGATTAAAGGGATTTACCGCTCCGATTTTGAAGTGCCCGGAGAAGAGCACTGGGAATATGTTTCTAAAACTCAAAATGCAAAGGAACTTGAGTTGGACGGCATCTTTTTATCCCACGCTCATCTCGACCATTCGGGATGCATCTCCTTTTTAAAACCGAATATTCCCATATTCTGCAGTCCAACAACCGCTTTTTTAACCAAGGCAATTCAAGACAGCGGAAGGGCCACTTTTGAAACGGAAATAAGCTACATAAATCCGAGAATATGCGAGGGTGAATGCTTAAAAACTGAAAGAGGGGTTCCGTCTCGGCAAAGACCGTACAAACTTCTTTATGACGGAGAACTTTTGCCCGAAGCAAGAATTTTTTGGGAAACTACCCCGGGAAGCAGAGAGCTTGACTGCGTTCCCTTTGAATTTAAAAGTCGCGTTAAAAATCTAAATGTGCGGGGTTTTCCCGTTGATCATTCCCTGTTGGGGGCTACGGCCGCGGCTATTGAAACTCCCGCCGGATGGATAGTTTATACCGGGGATTTGCGGATGCACGGAATAAGAGGATACACTACCCGCGAATTTATGGAAAAGGCGGCCGAGTTTAAACCGCTCGTCCTCATCTGTGAGGGGACAAACGTTGGCGAAGATGTTATAATCTCGGAAGAAGAAGTTTACGAAAACAGCTTGAAGGTTATAAAAGAAGCCAAGAACATGGTGATTGCGGATTTTGGAGCCCGCAATATTGAGCGGCTTTTAACTTTTAGAAAGATTGCTCGGGAAACGGGAAGAAAGCTTGTTTTGCTCGCCAAGGATGTTTATCTTTTGGAATCGATGAGGCTTGTAGATTCCGCCATCGAGGATTTTTCAAACGATCCCGTTTGTCTTTTGTACGACAAGATTAAGGGCAGTATTGATAAATGGGAGCGGGGAATAAGGGATAGATTCTCGGAAAAACTTATCGGCCCGCGGGACACAAGGAATCATCAATCCGATTATATCCTGTGTCTAAGCTTTTGGGATTTAAACGAGCTTCCCGACCTTATGCCGAAAGAAGGAAGTATCTATATCTATTCAACTTGCGAGGCGTTTAATGAGGAAATGGCCATAGGTTTCGACAGGTTAAGGAACTGGTTGGAGCATTTCAACCTGACTCTCGTCGGTGACCCGGACAAAGGAGAAAAGGGATTTCATGCCTCAGGCCACATTATCGGACCACAGCTGCTTGAACTTGTGCGGACAATTAATCCCAAATATTTAATTCCTGTTCACACCGAAAAACCGGAATTTTTTAAGGAAAATCTTGCCGGAGAGACGGAGGTAATTCTTCCTTCTTACGGCAAGCCTATTTTGGTTGGTTGATCTTGCTAAGATTGAATAGCACGATACAGAAGCCTGATTATTTGCGGATAAGTTAGATGGAAATATTGCCGGGTTGTTCGCCTAACATCTTATGGTTGGACGTAAATTAATGTTTTGTGAAGAACCGCCTTTTATTCTTAGTGTAATTCAAAGGATTATCCTCTGGAAAAAGGGAGGGGCAACAGGGGGATAGGTAGAATAATTCTTTAACGTTAAAAGGGATAAAAAAGTTTGGATATAAACGAGAAAAAGGAGCTTAAATGATTGAGTATCCAAAACTTGTCCAAGTTGAAGACTATGAACGGTTTGTGGGAGCAGAAACAATCGAGCGGGTGAGAAAAAAAGCTGAATTGCTTCAGGATCTCCATCTGGCTCATGTAAGTTCGACCTATTATGGCGGTGGGGTGGCTGAAATTCTATCATCGCTTACGTTGTTGATGAACAGTATGGGCATTAAAACAGGATGGAGGATTATCCAGGGTTCTCCGGATTTTTTCAGCATTACCAAGAAGATGCACAACGCTCTCCAAGGTGGGCAAATTAACCTCAGCGAACGTAAGATGCAAATTTATGAGGAAGTTATCTACGAAAATGCGGTTCGAAACCATTTGGATCACGATATGGTTGTTATTCATGATCCCCAGCCTCTTCCGATGATTAATCATTACAAAAAGAGAGGACCTTGGATTTGGCGTTGTCACCTCGATTTAACGAATCCAAACGGGGAGCTGTGGAATTATTTTGTTCAGTTTGTAGAAAAGTACGATGCGGCAATTTTCAGCATTAAAGAGTATGCGCGGAAACTTGGGACGTCCCAGCTGTTTTTTATGCCTGCAATTGACCCGTTTTCCATAAAAAATCGCGAACTTAGCGAGGATGAAATAGACGAACGCTTAAATCACTATAATATTCCAACGGACCTTCCTCTGGTGGTTCAAGTTTCCCGTTTTGACCGTTGGAAAGACCCGGAAGGCGTCATTGAAGCATTCAAGCTTGCAAAAAAAGAAGCTGAGTGTACCCTTATACTGCTCGGCAATGTGGCTACGGATGACCCCGAGGGTGAGGAGGTTTATAAGTCTCTGCTGGATAAACAAGAGGAGCGTATCATTATTTTAAGCCGCGAGGATACAGCGCTGGTAAATGCTCTTCAATCTCGGGCGGCAGTTGTGCTGCAAAAGTCAATCCGCGAAGGATTTGGCCTGTCGGTTACTGAGGCCATGTGGAAAGGAACACCGGTTATTGGAGGAAATGTTGGGGGGATTCGTCATCAAATTGAGGACGGGGTGAACGGTTTTCTGGTTTCATCTATCGAGGAAACGGCGGAGAGGATGGTTCAGTTGTTGAGGGACGAAAAGCTCAGGAAGAAAATGGGTCTAAAGGCGCGTGAAGCAGTGAGAAAAAGATTTTTAATGATCCGCCTCTTGGAACAGTATCTCGACTTGTTTAACTCCTTTGAGACAATTTACCGTTTAAGTAACAAGGTTCTTTAAAACCCCGGCGGGTCAGGTGGACAGCAACCCTCCTCAGGCGGGCAAGCATATGAGCACATCGTTTTTTA
>DFBH01000076.1 GCA_002366545.1 Candidatus Oleimmundimicrobium americanum
AATCAATCCTTTTATCGTATATTCTTTTGCCGATATGTCAACTTTTAAACCTAACTCTTTTGCCGTATTTGAAGTAATCGGACCGATGCTCGCTATTACTACATTCTCCAAAACCTTTTTAACATCCATTTCCCCTAAAACCTTTACAAAGTTTTTAACGGTTGATGAGCTCGTAAATGTTACAATATCAACCTCTTTCTTCTCAAGCATCTCTTTAACTTTATCAACACAAGAACCATCAACTACGGTTTGATACGCTGTGACCACATCAACCCGAGCTCCAAATTCCTTAAGCTTCTCCGGTAAAATTTCCCTGGCGACCTTGGCCCTCGGGATGAGAATTTTTGTATTCTTATCGATTTTATCCTTTAGCCCGTCGATAACCGATTCCGCCCTATAGTCGGGAGGGATGTAATCGACGTTTAACCCCAAATTTTTCAATTCTTTAGCAGTTGCAGGACCTATCGCCGCAAGCTTAATTCCTTTTAAGTCTCTAACATCAGAATCCAAACGATGGAGCCTATCTAAAAAATAAGATACTCCGTTTACGCTGGTAAAAATCACCCAGTCATAAGATGGTCGGGAGTTTAGAATCTTCTTAATCGCATTATCTAATTCATTGTAACTTTCCGGTGGAACTATTTTAATTGTCGGAGATTCAACCACTTCAGCACCGAGATTTTCAAGAATTTCAACCAATTCACTCGATTGATTCCTTGCCCTCGTTACGATAATCCTCTTCCCAAAAAGTGGTTTATTTTCAAACCATTTAAGTTTTTCTCGCAAACTTACAACATCACCTACTATAGTTATCGCAGGAGGCTTAAAATTGGCCATCTTCACCTTCTCAACAATATCCGTTAACGTGCCAATCATAGTCGCTTGCTTTGTTGTGGTCCCCCATCTGATAAGAGCAATTGGTGTATCGGAAGGTCTTCCACACTCTTTTAGTTTTTCAACTATTAAAGGCAAATTCTTAACTCCCATAAGAAAAACCAATGTGCCCGTCCCCGTTGCCAGTTTTTCCCAGTTTATATCACTGTCGGGTTTAGTGGGATCTTCGTGCCCTGTGACAAACGCAACCGACGATGAAATTCCTCGATGAGTCACGGGAATTCCGGCATAAGCGGGAACCGCATAAGCAGAAGATATGCCGGGAACAAACTCAAATGGAATATCATTCTTGGCCAGTTCCAGGGCCTCTTCTCCACCTCTTCCAAAAATAAGGGGGTCTCCGCCTTTTAACCGAGTAACAATATTTCCCTCTTTGGCCTTATCAACCAAAAGATGGTTGATATCTTTCTGCTCCATTGTGTGCTTATTTCCACTTTTTCCCACATAAATTAATTCGGCATCCGGCTTAGCGCAAACAAACAAGCGAGGATTAGCCAGATAATCGTAGACGACAACATCCGCTTGTTTTATGCATTCCAAACCCTTTACAGTTATTAGTTTCGGATCGCCGGGGCCCGCCCCGACCAAATATACTTTACCTGTTTTTTTCTTCATATTCACACCTCTAATTCGGATATTAACTTCGAGCTTTTAGCCCGCTCCCCGCCAGAGGCGGGTTGCTTAATAGCCGATAGCCCGTTCCTCCATCAATGATGGAGCCACTTAATAGCTAATAGTCCAAACCATCAGCTATATGCTATCCGCTTTCCCTTATCTCCTTTAATATTTCATCGGCTCCACTATCAACTAAATTCTCAGCCAGCTTAATCCCCGTATTTTCAGCCTGAGATAAATTACCGGAAACGGAGTCTCTTATCAATCTCTTCCCATCCAAACTTGCCACTATTCCGGTAAGCTTCAACGAATTACCATCCACGATACCAAGAGACCCAATGGGAATTTGACATCCCCCTTCTAATCTTTTAAGCAAGGCCCGTTCGGCAATAACCGCATGGTAAGTTGGAAGATGGTTTAATTCTCCAACCAATTTACCCATTATTTCATCGTCTTCCCGTATCTCAATTCCAATTGCTCCTTGACCGACTGCGGGAAGAATTGTTTCTGTGGGTATTCTCTCAGAAATCTTGTCTGACCAACCCATCCTATCTATTCCTGCGGCCGCCAATACCATGGCCTCAAAATCACCCGAGTCCATCTTTTTCAATCGTGTATCGAGGTTTCCACGAACATCAACTATCGTAAGATCAGGACGAAAATTTAGCAGCTGAGCTTTGCGCCTCAAGCTACTTGTCCCGACTCTAACCCCCTTCGGCAAATTAGAAAGATGTTCTCTTCCTTTAGAGATAAGAACATCTTTCGGATCTTCTCGTTTCATAATCGAGGCTATTATTAAACCGGGGGGCAACTCCGTGGGCACATCTTTCATGCTGTGCACCGCCAAATCAACCTCTTTTTCACTCAAAGCCAGCTCAATTTCTTTTACAAAAAGCCCTTTATCTCCAATCTTGGCGAGTGGAGAGTCAAGTATTTTATCCCCTTGAGTTTTTATTTTCTTTATTAAAATCTCAGCATCGGTAAAATGTCTCAAGCTTTCAGCAACAAAATTTGCTTGCCATAGTGCAAGCCTACTGCCTCGCGTGCCAATTGTAATCTCTTTTTTTATCACAATTAATTCCCACTTTCATCGTCATCCAACCCAAAAAGGTATCTTAAGGATTCTGTGTAAATATAACCGCTTTTTTCATCAGCACTTTCCTTTACTCGGACTATCGGCTCATGCAACAATTTGTTAACAATCCCGGCAGTAAGCGCATTTATAAGATTTTTATCTTTTGGAGAAAGATTCTGCAATTTTGAAAAAGCCTTATCGCTCTCACTTATCCTTATCCCCTCAGCCTTCTTTTTTAAAACAGAAATTGTGGGAACAACTTCCAACGAGTTAAGCCAAGAAAGAAACTTAGTTATTTCTTTCTCTATTATTCGCTCAGCTCTTTTTGCCTCTCTTTCTCGCTCCACAATATTGGTATTAACCACCGATTGTAAATCATCAATGTCGTAAAGAAAGACATTGTAAATATCGGACACCTCCGGATCTACGTCTCTCGGCACAGCTATATCAATAAAAAAGATGGGCTTATTCTTGCGTTGTTGCATAGCCTTTGCAACAACATTACCGTGAATAACATGGTGTGGAGCTCCCGTAGAACTTATGACAATATCGGCATCTTGCAGGTGATTGTGATAATCATCAAACTTTATCGCTTTGCCCTTAAATTTTTCGGCAAGCTCGACCGCCCTTTCATACGTCCTGTTTGTCACCAAAACCGAACTCACTCCGCTTGCTAAAAGGTGCTGCGCGGTAAGTTCGCTCATCTCTCCGGCACCCATGATAAATACAGAGTGGCCCTTCAAATTCCCAAAGATTTTCTTAGCAAGCTGAACGGCGGCATAACTTATTGAAACAGCGTTTTCTCCAATCCCCGTCTCCGTTCTAACCTTTTTCCCAACTGATAAAGCTCCTCTAAAAAGCTTATTAAAAATAATACTTGTGGCCTCGTTCTCAAAAGCGCATTTATAAGCCTCTTTTACTTGACCTAAAATCTGAGCCTCCCCAACAACCATTGAATCAAGGCTTGAGGTAACCATAAACAGATGACAAACAGCATTTTCCGAATCCTTAAAATAAAGGTAATTCAATAACTTGCTTTTATCTAAATCACAAAAGCTACTTAAGCAGCCCACAATTTCATCTTGTCCTTTTTTGAAGTCAGACACAACCGCATAAATCTCAGTACGATTGCAGGTTGAAAGGATGACCGCTTCGGCCACGTTATCGTGAGAAATTAAATGTTGGAATATTTCCCCCTGCTCTTGAATAGGAAATACCAGTTTTTCCCTTACCTCAACCGGAGCCGTCTTATGACTTAAACCCACAACCATTATATGCACTCTTTGATTCTCTCCTTAACAAGCTCGTCTTCCCCATTTTTAACCAGATTGAGAATGTCGGATTCCAAAATCCGATTCCAAGCCTTACTTCGTTCATCAACGCACTTATACTTCAACTTAATTTTTTCTCTTATCTCTCCCAGCAAATTAAGATACGGACCATATTCAGGCCCAAATTTCTTTTCGAGATCAAGACGTATTTTTTTAGCTAAAGCGGGAGCGTTCCCTGAAGTTGAAATGCTTAATAACAAATCCCCTCTGCGCATAATGGAAGGAACGATGAAATTACATCTTTCCGGAACATCCACAATATTTACTAAGAGATTCAAAATGCCCGCTTCTTCATAAATTACCTCGTTTACCAAGGGATTATCGGTTGCACCGATAACAAGAAAGGCTCCCTCTAAATCACCTTTTTTATATTCTCGCTCTATATGTTCGATTTTCCCTTCGGGTTTTAATCTTTCAAGCAGTTTGGTTAACTTGGGACTTATTACGGTAATCTTAGCTCCACAATCAATGAGAGCTAAAACCTTTCTCTCCGCAATGGTCCCGCCACCCACCACAATACATTTTTTACTCTTCAAATTGAGACAAATTGGATAATATGCCATTTATTGATTCTCCTATAAATTAAAAAAGTTCTCAAATGAACAATAAACCTGCCCAATAAGAGAAAACCCGTCATTATCCCCTAAAACCATGCAAAAAGCTCATGTAGGGCACTATTAAAAATCTGATGCTCATAATAAAAAAGAAACCAACCAATGCTAAAACTGCCGATCTTTTTCCTCTCCAACCAACCGCAACCCTTAACAGCAGGTAAAAAACATAAATTACCCAGGTTAAAAAGGTAGCCATTACAATGGCATCAAAAAAAGTGCCCCAGACTTGATGTGCTCTTATGGCCCCCGTAACCAAAGTGGTAGTCAGAAATAAAAAACCCACAATAACCGATTTGCATTCAACATCATCCAAAACTTGCAAAGAAGGAAGCCTCCCAAGAAAAGAATTTGATTTTCTACGCTTAAAGTGCCATTCCTGCAAAAGATAAAGAACAGCGGTTCCTGCAGCTATTGTAAGAGCGGCCGATGCTACAAACATCGACATAAAATGAGCGTCTATAAAAGAACCCTGCAATACCTCAATTCGAGGACCGGGGGGGTGGTAATAATTCCAAGCCTTTACCAGAAAAATACAAGCAAGGGGCGTTATAAACATCCCCAACGTCTTCAAGTTCAAAAAATACTCGATTACGAGATAGCCCACAATAACAAACCAAACAACAATCGCAAGCGATTCATAAGCGCTTGCCCCTAAAGATTGTTTTGAAACAAACCATCGAAAAAATAGCGAGCCGGCTTGAATCGCTCCTCCGCAAACAGTAGCTATGGTAGCCAATGTACCCGTCGTTAACCTTCTGGAAATAAAGTGGTCGGCATATAAAACAAAGGCCGCCGCATAGGCAAAAATTGCCAACCAAAAAAGAAAGACGCTCACCTTTTCCATTAAGATTTCTTCCTCTTAACAACGTTTTTTAAATGCTCCAAATCTCTTCCCAAAAGAGCAAGTTTTCTTTCAATGTAAAAGACATATAAAAATAAAATCAACCAGGCAGCAAAATAAGCCGCAGCAAAATAAGCCATATTAATCCTCCACCTCATCCTTTAAATCTTCAATTTCTTCTTGCAAACCAATCATGTCCACTCTATGCCCCAAAAGATAAGCATAAAAAAGAGTCATAGAAAATAAAAAAACTAAGGTAGTTACCCACATCGATGTATCTAACGCTATTTTTGTGGGCTCAAACACTATTGGATGAACCGTCCTCCACCATCTAATCGACATAAATGAAATGGGAACGCTAATAAAAGCAACTATCCCATATACTGCGGTTAAACGTGATCTACGTTCCGCTTCACCCACCGAGTAATAAAGCATAAGGTAACCGGCGTAAAGTAACCACATAATCAAAGAGGTGGTAAGTCTCGGTTCCCAAACCCACCAAACTCCCCAAGTGGGTTTGTCGAATATGGTACCCGTAACCAAAAGAGCCGTATCGATAACCAGCCCAATCTCCGCCGATGCGTATGCGATTTTGCTCCACTTTCTATCTCTTGTCTTCAGATAAATAATACTACACACAAGCACCACAAAAAAAGCAAAATAAGGAACTATCGCTGCCGGAAAATGGATATAAAATATCTTCTGAACCACTCCCAGATTTTTATCAAGTGGAGTATAAAAAAAAGCCATATAAAGAGATATGAAAATTCCAAGAAATGAGGTAATGCCCAAACATCTTTTAATGGTACCATTTTTCAACCGCATCACTCCTCCACAACATATTCAAAGGTTAAAAAACCAACCAACACAAAAATAATATCATAAATTACAAGTGTCCTCAGCCAAATAACAATTTCTGTCCAAAATTGTTGAGTACCGACCGAAGAAAATGACAAAACTAATCCCGTTGACTTTACCGCCGCCACCAAAATTGGAACTATTACCGGAAGAAAAAGCACGGGGAGCATAAGATCTCTTGCTTTTGTATTAATTGAGATGGCCGAAAGAAGCGTTCCAACCGCCGATATCCCCACGTTGCCGAGCATTAAGACGATAATTAAAATCCACAGATGAGAAAGGAAACTTTCCCGCACAAAAAATACCGTAAAGACGGGAAGAGCTATTAGCTCGGCGACGGAAAGAAAGAGAAAACTTGATATAGCCTTACCGAAATAAATTACCGAACAATCCATGGAACACAACATGAGTCCATCAAGACACCCTTCGTCTTTCTCGTGAACAAAAACTCGATTTAAGCCCAAAATGGCCGCGAACAAAAATGATATCCATAGAAGACCGGAAGACAAAGTCTCCGTTTCCGGCCCGCTTCCAAAGGCAAAATTAAACATAACCATAGTCAGCAAAACAAAGAGAAGCATCGAGTTTAACATCTCTTTTGTTCTCAACTCCGCAACTATATCCTTTTGAACTAAAATTAAAACGTGTCGCAAGTAATTCATCTCTTGTTCCTCACACAATCAGAATATATCTGATTAAAGTCATCCAAGTCGGGTAAATTTTCTCGTTGGTGATAAGCTATCTTGCTCCCACTTAATACCGCAACGCTGTTTGCATGAACGAGACCTTTTTTAATATCATGGGTAGTCATAACCAAAGTGTGACACCCTTTTTTTAAATCTTCCAAAATGCCGTCGAGAATCCTTCCGGCATGAACATCGAGACCGCTAAAAGGCTCATCTAAAAAGATGATTTCCGGGTCGTGCAATAGAGCTCTGGCTATTGAAAGCCTCTGTTGCATACCCCTTGAAAAGGTTCTTACAACATCAAACTTGCGGTGGTCGAGCTCAACTTTTTCTAAAAGCTCGGAAATTTTATCTTCCAATAAAGAAACGTTGTACATCTTGCCGTAAAAACGCAAATTTTCATAAGCGTTAAGATCCTTATAAAGAAGAAGATTGTGAGACAAAAGACCAATTTTTTTTCTGACGAAGGCGGGATTTTCTTTTATATCTACACCATTTATGGTAATACAACCTGACGAAAATCCGGAAAGTGTTGAGAGTATCCTTAAAAGGGTTGTTTTGCCCGCCCCGTTTGGTCCAACTATCGTTAAGAAATCACCCTTGCAAATATTTAAATTAAGTTCATTTAATACTTTTCGCCTTCCAAATCTTTTACTTAAACTATCAACGCAAATAAGCAGGTTAACTTCCGGCAATTTACTTTACCTCACTCAATTTTACCGTTGATTTTTCGGGCCAAAAAGCTAACACCGTTCCCGCAAAAAGAATGATGGCCCCCGTCCAAATCCAAGACATAAGAGGGATGAGTTTAGCTTGAACGCGCACAGATTCATCTTGATTGTAACTTGCCAAAGTAACAAATGTATCTCTTAAAACTCCGCTCTTTATATTCACCTTGGAAGTCGAAACATCTTGTTTAAGATGATAAATTATCTTGGGAGACATCTTCCCTTCATCTTTCCCGCCTACATTTAATGCCAAGTTCACCCCCACCACCTCTTTAGATGGATCGCCGTGGTCAACAAACAGCCCCTCATTTTTAATGGTTACGTCCTTAACCTTAAGAGCCTCTCCTTTTTTTAGAAGAGCCTCGTTTTCCACAAGATAAAACGAGGAACCAATGAGCCCGACAAAAATTATCACAATTCCAATGTGAGAAAGTAGCCCACCGTACCTTACCCTATTTGCCTTCATCTTATGCCATAAATTTCCACCGTGTTTCATTCCCGCTAATAATTCCCTATATATAACCTGAAGCGTGGTAACACCCGCAAAGATACAGACAAAAAAGCCGATGCTTCCCCACAAATTTTTATCCCAGAAAAAGTAAATGGCCAGAGCTCCAACCAAAGCTATAATTAAAGGATAAACAATTTTCCTAACAAACCTTGAGGCATCGGTTGTCTTCCATCCCAAAATAGGACATATGCCGATAAAAAATAGATATATATATCCCAGCGGAGAAGCGAGTTTATTGTAAAAAGAGGCGCCTAAAGATATCTGATTGCCAATAAGAAGCTCTGTTATTACGGGGTAAAAAGTTCCGATAATAACTATTGCCGTAAAAAAAACTAAAATTAGATTATTTAAATAAAATCCGTAATCCTTGGAAATCAGTGATTGAATTTCCTCACCTTTAAAGCTTTTGCGACGGTATATGACCAAGAAAATAAATCCAAGGGTAAACAATATCATAAACCAGAAAAAATAAGCCGCAATAGACGACCGGCCAAAGGCATGAACCGATTCTATTATGCCGCTCCTGGTCACAAAGGTACCGAGGATACACATCAAAAAAGTTATCATGGCCAAAATCAGCGCCCATATTTTAAACATCCTCCTCTTCTTATAAACAGCCAGGGAGTGAAGCAACGCCGTGCCGGTAAGCCATGGAAGAAGGGACGCATTCTCAACAGGATCCCAAGCCCAGTATCCACCAAAGGCAAGCTCATCATACGCCCAGAGAGAGCCCAAAAAAATACCGATTCCCAAAAACAACCAGGCAAACAAAGTCCATCTCCTGCATCTTGACACCCAAGGTCCATCGGGCTGATTAGTTATTAAAGCTGCGACACTTAACGCAAAAGGAATGGTAAAAGCCGCATATCCTATAAATAAAGCCGGCGGGTGAAAAATCATCTGCGGATGCAAAAGAAGGGGATTTAGGCCCATACCATCAGAAAGAAACATTGGCACGGTTCTAAACGGGTTGGCAGGTAAAGCCAAAAGCAAAAGAAAAAAGGTCTGGACAACAGCAAGTATCGTCAAAGTATATTGAGTTAACCTGCCCCTTCTATTCGCTAAAAGAAATACGAGCGTAAATAAGGAAAGTAACAGCTGCCAAAAAAGAAGCGAACCCTCCTGACCACCCCAAAAGGCAGATATTGTATAAAGGAGCGGCAAATCTTTGCCGGAGTAACTAAAAACATAAAGGATGGAAAAATCCCTTATGAGAAAAGCTCTCAAAAGAATCAGTGAAGCTATGCTCGAAAGAATAAACAACACCCATACACTTAAATGACCTGCTCTAACAAACTTGCTTTTTTTGTTTCTAAGACCATATAAGAAAAGGGCAGTAGCTGTAATTGCCACTGCCAGAGATAACCAAATCGTGACCTCTCCCAGTTTTGCCATATCTTACCCCTATTCTTGTGAAGTATACTTCGACGGGCACTTAGCCAACAAACTTTTAGCTTTTATGCCGGAGTTCGGTTCATAAATACCTTCGACAATTACCTCCGAATCTTCTTTAAAAGCACTTGGCAATACATCTGAATAAACAACGGACACCGACTCTTTGCCATCCGTTATTTCAAACTTATAAACGCCATCAATTTCTTCTATGGTTCCGTCAACGACTTTACCGGAAACCTTTACAGATTTACCGTGCAAAGACTCGTCCGAAATAACCTCGCTCGGGGTTCTATAGTAAAGAAAAGAGCTGCCAACCGCGGTGTATAAAAGAATTCCAAATAAAACTATTATTACAGCACTGGTAATTACAATGCGCTTACGTTTCGCTTTCACTAAAACTCACCCTCTTCCCAAGAAAGTTGATTCATTATACAAAAAATAATTATTTTAAACAAACAAGTCGCATCCCATGCCTGACGGCAGGCAG
>DFBH01000014.1 GCA_002366545.1 Candidatus Oleimmundimicrobium americanum
GAAAAAAATTAGTGGAGAGTACGAGAAAAGATAATTATAAAAAGAGTGCCAGTAGTTGCCAAATACGATCTTAAACGGAAATATGCTCTCAATTTCATGACCGGAAGCCAATGCTTTGCCGTATATGCGATTATTTAACACCAGCAAAAAAACAACGGGTATGGCCCCTCCCAAAATACCCATTAACAAATCCAGCCAAACAACTTTCCTTTTAAATAAAAGCGCTAACGATACAACCAAGTAAGGCAAAATCAATAATACATAAGGAGTGCGCTGCGTTATGGCAATTCCCAAAAACAAGCCGCATAAAAAGGCGTAAATCAGATAATTTCTACCGCTTTTTATGGTTTTAATGAAAAAATATAAAGAAAAAATGGCTAAAACAGCAGGTGGTAAATTGTTAAAATGGCTATTGGCCATGAATATATAGGCGGGAAATACCGAAAGAATGATACCGGAAAAAATTGCAACTTTTTCGTTAAAAATTTCTTTGGACAGTAAATAAACCCCGATTATTCCTAAAGCCGCAATTATTGAAGATACAAAATTGATGATATGCAAACGACGGGCAATTGCCAGTAAAATTATATATCCAAAGGGCTTTCTGCTGGTATAATTATCGTTCCCCAAAGGTTTTATGTGGATTGGCCTAAAAAAATCAACATCGTATTTTTCATTTAAATCCGAGTGCCAAACAAACGTACCTTTTTCGGCCAATTGTTTTGAAAAGAAAAGCGCGTCATTCTCGTCCACACTAAAAGGAGCACGTGCATCAACGGTAAAATTAACATAATTGAATACCGTTAGCATACAAAAAATAGCAAGAAATATAGGGACAAGTATCCCTCTGCCAAAATATCTTTTGCCGCGCACCGCTTTTATAAAATTCATTCCTTGCGAGACATCCCAACTATTAAATCGGCAAGCAGCCCGATGACAAGAACCTGGAAGGCCACCATTAATGCGACAATTGTGGAGCCGGTAATGCTAAATCCGCGAGCAATAATATCATAAAAAAGCTTGCCTACCCCTATAAACAATAACGCCGCCGCAACAGGTAAAAATATTTTTAAAGGGTTAAAATACATCACCATTCTAATTACTTGCGTTAAATACCTGACCGTATCGTGAATGGGACGGAATTTTGATACCCCCACCCGCTTCTTATATTCAATCGGAAAATATTTTACGGGATGATTATTAATTAAAAAAGAAAGGGTCATCGTGGTTACGCAAGAAAATCCCCTTGGAAGAAGATAAAGATATTTTAAAGCAACGTCTCTTCTAAACACGCGTAGCCCTGAATTAAGGTCGGGAATATCGGAGCCGGTTAAAAATATGGCAAGTTTTCTTATGCACCATTTTGCGGGCACTCTAAGAATTTTTGTGTGCCCCTGCTCACTTGTTCTTGCTCCTACAACCTGGTCGTACTGCTCGCTTTCGTCTAAAACTTTTACCAATTCCGGAATTTGATGGTTGGGATAAGTAAGATCCGCGTCTGACCAGACAACGTATTTGCCTTTGGCTTGTAAAGTCCCATATTTTCTTGACGCCCCTGTTCCCAAATTTATGGGCCTCTCAAACAACCTTACCCGGGGATATTTTCCAACAATTTTTGCAGTATTATCCGTAGAAGCATCGTCAACCACAATTACTTCGTAAGAATATTTGGATGAGTCCATGGCTTTTTTGATGATTTCAAGTTCATCCGCGATGGCTTTTTCTTCATTGTATGCAGCTAAAACAATGCTAACATCCACTTGTTTCAAGTTTTTGCCTTCTTTTATTTTTGTCTTTTTTTGATAAATTTCTCTTTCCGTTGTTGCAACCGAGACTGCCACGCCCTTCGGGCTCGCAGTGACGAATAGTGTGTTATTAAGCCGCGAGCAATGTGACAACATAGAGCTCACCCTCCCCTTAATCCCCTCCCATCAAGGGAGGAGAATGCAAGAACGTCATTGCGAGAAGCGACAGCGACGTGGCAATCTCATGATTTATTTGCTTTTGAAAGCCAGTATATCAGACTGTATCCGTCTTAATTGTAATTTCGACCAAAAAATATTTTTTCTTCATTGTTTTAGACAAAAAATAATTAAAGGATTATAAGTCTTGTGGCACTCTCGCTTCAGCTAAAGCTCCTCCCGCCAAAGGCGGGCAAGCTTTCTAAAATAAGAAATTAAATTGAAAAAATAAAAACTATATAGAAAAATTTAAAATTGAAAACCAAATAATAAAACGTAAAATTCTAAAACGCTTTCAATCCAAAAGATTATCCTCTGGACAAAAGCTTTCTTAATTCTTAATTATCGTTTTTATTTTTTCATTCTCCATTTTTCATTTAACTGTTGGCTATTTGCCTGTGAGCTTGCCTTTTCTAACCTATTTCCGAATTATCGATAATACGGAAATAGATGGGGAGAGCGTGGGGAAATAATACATGGCATCCTGTCAAGAGAGAGAAAGAGTAAGTCTCCCATCGAGGAATGTATTTCCCTCTTCCCTTGGCGGGCAAGCGCAGTGACGAGTGTGCCCGAGATTGCCACATCATTTTTAGGCGGAGAAATAGGTTGTTCAGGAAATAAGCCGAAGACAACTCGGACATTTTGATAGCTCACCAGTATCAACCTATTAAATTTTGAGTTCACTACAAAATGCTCCTCGGTTTGAGCCCGTTTATATCCGTCTTACAACTTAGTTGGAAGCTTTGGCTTAAAAGCCAAAGGGAAGGATATAGTTTAGCCTGACGAGTTCTGCAGGCGCCTGAACAACCGTACATTTTGGAGCCGTAAAAAAATGATCGGCCGCCCAGCTCAGGAATTTCGATAAAATCTCTTTATTAATCTCAATATTTGTAGATTTTACAAAATTCCTTCGTCTTTTGGTTCGTTTTCTTAGGCGAGTAAGAAAACGAACAAATCAATCATTTTTGTCCAGTAGACAATTATCCTTTGGATAAAAACTTTTTTCAATTGCTTAGTTTTAAAGCGCATCGTCAGACCAGCCTGGTACAAACCTGTGTCAGGTATCTGGGACACTATACTTCCGCAATTCAAGCTTTATAATTGTCTCTATTTTATATGTATGTTATCTTTTAAGCAGGCTTGATGATATTTGAAAGGAGTTTTACGATGACAATCAAAACATTCACCGCGGTACTTCATAAAGAAGAAGATATGTATGTTGTGGAGTGTCCGGAAGTTGGAACAGTAAGTCAAGGTTCAACCATAGAAGATGCATTGGCAAATTTAAAAGAAGCAACAGAACTTTACTTAGAGGAGTTCCCTGACCTTAAAATTGAAAAACCACTACTCACAACTTTCGAGGTTGCAGTTAATGCATAGGTTACGAAAAGCTTCCGGTAAAGAAACTATTCAAGCACTAAAACAACTCGGATTTCGACAAATTCGACAGCGCGGAAGCCATGTAGTGTTAAAAAAATCAACTGCAAGTGGAGATATTGGCTGCGTAGTGCCACTACATAAAGAGTTAAAAGTAGGAACTCTTCAAGGCATCCTTCGACAAGCAAAAGTTAAACCGGAAGATTTTATGGGAAACTTATAAATTTAAACATTCCCCTACCAGGAACTTACTTCTTAGTTTTGAGCCCCCTTCAAAGGAAAAACCCTTTAAAAGAAAAACACCATTATTTAAAAAGAGACCCCTTTTAAATAACTTTCTAAAAGTTTTCTTTTACACCTATTTCCGTATTATCGATAATTCGGAAATAGGGAGGTAATTGGGCATTTATCTTTATTCACCCTCCTCCGCCAGAGGTGGACAGGCGGGAGTTCGTTGGATAGATTGCTGATTTCACTATACTCCATCTGCCATCCGCTACTTATGAGATTGCCACGTCACTTCGTTCCTCCCACCAGAGGCGGACAGGCGCAATGACTGGGAAGAATTAATCCTTAATCCTTTAGTCCTTACCCCTAATTCCTTACTTTACCCTTTCCCCGTTACCCTATCCCCTTCTTTTTCTTACTCTAATCTCCACGCTCCATCGCTCATTAACAATATATTTTATGTTAAAATTCAAACATGAGTGGAAAAAAGAGCCAAATTGGTGTAATCCTTATCATAATCGGTGTACTAATATTGTTTTATCCGGCCGCAACTGCGATTTATGGAAATTATTATCAAAACCTTTTGCTCAAAGAAATTGAATCCAAATCAGAGTCAGCTCCGGTAAGAGAAACCGTTGAATTGCAACAGGAAAAAGGAATTAAAGAAAAAAAGGTGTTTCCCCCAACGATAATAGTAATTTCAAAAATAGGCCTCACTCAAGCAGTCTCAGAAGGAATATCAAAAGAAGTTCTACAAAAGAGCCCCGGTCACTATCCAACCTCTGTAAACCCGGGAGAAATCGGATATTGCGCTATCGCCGGACACAGAGTAACTTACAGCAAACCTTTTAACCGGCTAAGTGAATTAAAAAAAGGAGATGAAATTACACTAAAAACACCTGATAATAAATTTATATATCAGGTGTTTTCGAGTAAACAAATTAAGGCCACTGAAAAAATAGCTTTAGAAGAATCTAAAGACGCAAAGCTTATACTAACAACCTGTGCACCTAAATATCATGACAGCCACAGGCTAATTATAAAAGCAGCTTTAATCTCAGATAAAAATTGAAATTAAGCAACATTTTTCTTTTTCCTATTCTTCAAAATCATTGCCGCACCCAAACCGTATAATACTGTTCCAACCAAAACGATAAATATAATTGGCGCACCTGTATACGCCGTTGAAACAACACTTCCTGCCACAGTAATTGCGGATGTAAGAACTCTGTCTCCCCCCGTAGCGGTTAAAGTATGCTCGCCGACCGGAAGATCCGAAGGAATAGTTACCGTCAAAGAAAAATAACCGTTTGAATCCGCGTTTGTAGAACCCAAATAAATACCATAATCAGAATGAATATAAACTTTAACTTCAATCCCCGGCTCAAAACCACTCCCGCTAATGGTCATGGTGCCTCCCGGAGGTGCCGTTGTCGTATCGCCGGTACCTAAATCTCCCGTTCCTCCATACTGAGCCCACGCGGGTAAACAAATAGCCAAAGTAAAAATCAATATAAGCGGCAATAAACCAAACTTAAACAACTTACTCTGCATTTACTCACCCCCTTTTCCACTTATTAAATTTTATTTATTATTTCAATAAAAATTATGTATTTCCTTTTTAATTTCCCAAACTATTCCGGTACACATAAAAACTTAATCTATTATAACCCTCATTTTTTAAAAATAATACTTTAATATCAAATAATATTAAACCTATTAAAGGTTATCGGCATTTTTAGTAAAAAACAATAGTTTTTTTGATAAGTTTTGAAGCACCCAAAATCTTGTGGCTTAGAGCTAAGAGCAGAGAGCTGATAGCTTATGGCTTAGAGCTTATGGCTGATGGATGGCCGCAATGACGGGATTAAACCAAATGCTCCATTGCAATGTGACGGAATAATGTTTTAGGTACACTTCCGCATTTTGAAAATTATCAGGGTTAAAGAAGTAAAAAAAATTGACATAAAGAAAGAGGCCGGTTGCGCCACTAGCTCCCCGCAACCAAAGCGCCCAATTTAAGATTGCGGTTCAAAGCTTCCTCTGCCCCTACGTATCATTATACATATAATATCGACATTTTTTACAAAAATCTTAAAAAATTATTTAATGTTTACAACCCGCTCAGCAACAACAAAATCTTTTCCTGTAACATGAAGTATCGGTTTTGCCTTTGGAATATCAAACTCTCCGTCTCTCCAAAAAATATCCTTAATTTCAGCATTCACAACCTTCCCGACTACAATTACGTGATCCCCGGCTTCCTTTTCAAATTCTAAAACACACTCTATCCAGCCGATACTTTCCTCTATCCCGGGCACCGCGACTGTTGCTGATTTCATTTCTGTTAGAGACGCTTGTTTAATCTCACTAACACCTTTTGGAAAACTATCCGCGCAAATCCATAGTTTATCGAGTATATGTTCAGATGGCATGTTTAAAACAAATTCTTTGGTCTCTCTGATATTTGCCAATGTATGCCTTTGTGGAGCAGAGGCAAACGCGACAAGTGGCGGGTTGGAAGAAACGGGCATAACAAAGCTAAATGGCGCCGCGTTTGTCCTGCCTTCTTTATCTGCGGTAGTTATTAAAACTACCGGCCTTGGTGCTAAAACTCGATAAAATTTTTCTTTATCAATTTTCATAAAACCTCCTATTTTAAATTTACGGCCTTCTTTAAAGATTCAATTTCCAAATTTGACAGATAATAATATTCACCCAATTTAAGGTCTTTGAGTGTAAGCGGACCGTAATTGGTTCTTTTTAATTTAATCACATCGCATCCTATAGCCTTAAACATCCTTCTTACCTGGCGCTTACGACCTTCCGATATGGTAATTGTCACTGTAGAACTTTTCTTCCCTTTTTTAATCAGCTTAACGTCGGCCGGATAAGTAATACCATCCTCTAATTCTATACCACTTCTTAACTTATCCAGCGACTCATCATCAGGACAACCTTTAATTCCGGCCACGTAAGTCTTTTTCAGCTTAAAACCGGGATGCATTAATCTGTGTGCCAATTCACCGTCGTTGGTAAAAATCAAAAGACCTTCGGTGTCATAATCAAGCCGGCCTACCGGAAAAACTCTAATTTCTTCTTTAATTAAATCCATAACTGTTGGCCTTCCAAAAGGATCGCTTATTGAAGTTAAGTAACCGGTGGGTTTGTTTAAAATTAAATAAACTTTTTCGGGAAAACTAATTACTTTTCCATCCACCTCTATTACATCTTTTAGGGGATTAACTTTAAAACCAAGCTCGTTGACAACATTACCATTTACCTTAACTTTACCTTCTAATATCAAATTTTCACATTTACGCCTGGAAGCAATACCTGCTGCCGCCATCACTTTTTGCAG
>DFBH01000036.1 GCA_002366545.1 Candidatus Oleimmundimicrobium americanum
CATCCCATGCCTGACGGCAGGCAGAGCTCCATTAGAAAATGAAAGTTGTAAAATCAAAGGGTATAGGGTAATTGGGGAAAGTAAAAATTGGTGGAGATTAAATAGAGATTAAGTTAAAATTTCAAGTTAATTACAATCAGTTACCATTAATTTCAATATCAGCACTCAGTAAAAATTAAGCAGAGAGATTAGGTAGAGATTGATAAAAAGGTAAAGAGTAAAGGGAATAGGGAAAGTAAATTGCCGAGATTACTTCGCCAGTGGCTTATAATATTAATTAATCAGCTTCTTTCATCATCCAAATTAAAATTAAAGCAGCTATAAATAAAAGGCCGTTGATTGAGAAAAAACTTAGCCGAATAAGTAAATTTGATGAGGAGCGCGCAGCGTTGGTCGGATGAAAAATTGCGGAGCCGGCAGTTCCGTAGAGCCAGACAACTACACACGCAAAAACCATATTTAAGATGGATGTTGTTTTTCTATCACCGGCCCAAAGCGAAAATAAATAAAAAATGGGTGCGAGTACCAAGATAAAGATGGTGATTTTAAAACGAGGCTCCGCTAAAAATAGCCATTTACCCCAAATCATTTTAGTAACAAAAGCAGATAACAATCCATTAAAAACCCAGATAAACAGGGCAACCTTTTGCGAAGATTTAGACAGCTTACTGAAAGAAAGATTTTTAAAAACAAGATGAAGGACTCCAAAAATACCGGCTAATATAAATATCATTATGCCGACTATAGCAAGACCGGCATGAATATAAAGGAGCTTAATCCAACTGCCTAATGTGCTTTCAGCCGGGGAAAGAATGGAAACAATTAAAACAATGAAGCAAATAAACCCAATGAGATAAAACCCGTTTTTTTTATTTAGCGGCACACTCTCCACCCTCACCTCTTAAAATTTCAATTCCGTGAGGTATAGCGGGAAGCACCACTTCTAAACACTCTCTTGCTGCTTTGGGGCTTCCGGGAAGATTTATTATAAGCGTCTTGCCCCGTATACCGCTTATTGCTCGAGAAAGCATAGCGTTAGGAGTAATCTTCAAACTTTCCACACGCATTGCTTCCGCAAATCCGGGAGCTTCTTTGTCTATCACGGAAAGTGTTGCCTCAGGTGTAACATCTCTTGGAGAAAAACCCGTGCCACCGGTGGTCAAAATTAAATCAACTTTTTCATTATCAGCCAAAATTCTTAAATCCTTTGCGATAAGTCTTTTTTCGTCAGGTATTATTTGATAGAAAACAATTTCAGCTCCATTTTTTTTCATCATCTCCTGGAGAATTTTACCACTTTCATCAACACGTTCTCCCCGCGAACCTTTATCGCTTATGGTTAAAATAGCAACTTTCACAGCACACCTCCATATATCATTAGTAGCCACTGAGATCTGCTATATAGCTGATAGCTCGCTTCCCACCACTGGCGGGCAGGCCCCGCCAGTGGTGGGTCACTTGATAGCCGATAGCCCGTTCCTCCATCAACGATGGAGTCACTCAATGGCAAAAACAAAAACCTCCTGCTTAATTGCTTAATGCACTTTTAAAAGAATTAATTTTCTTAGCAAGAACTTCTGAATTATTATAAATTCCCCGATTGCTACTTTCGGTAACATATCCTCTATCCAAAGCTATAGCAAAACCGGAAACAACTTCAAAAACAGAACTATTAGCTATACCCAAGAAACGTTTAAAATCCTTATCACTGTCTCGACCAGACCCCTCGGCAATGTTAAGAGAAACTGAGACTGCAGCTCGCCTAATTTGCTGAGTAAGCCCAAAATTTTCCTTTTGGGGAAACGAGTCTGTAATATTATAAACTTTACTCGTATATTTAACTGCTCGACGCCAAATTTCCAAACTCTCAAATCTAAAAGCCACTCAATCTCCTCTTCCATACACACCATCAGCCCCGCCAGCGGCGGGCAAGCATCAGCCATTTAGTCGGTAGTCTATTAGTCGAGAGTTGGTAGTTTGTTGGTTTTTTCCTTTACCCTCTCAACTTTCTATCAGCTATATGCCATCTGCCATCTGCTATAGGCCATCTGCTATAGGCCATCTGTTCTCACAAAAGTTCCGCTCCTACCCCCACTCTTCCTCATGAGCTTTATGTCACTAATTTCCATCCCTCTATCAATGGCTTTACACATATCATAAATCGTCAAAGCCGCAATGGCCACCGCAGTTAACGCTTCCATCTCAATTCCCGTTCTATCCATGGTTCTGGTGGTTGCCAAAATCTTGACGGATGAATTTTCTTCATCAAATTCAAAATCAATATCTACACCCGTTATTTGAATGGGGTGGCACATGGGGATGATGTCGCAGGTTTTTTTCGCTCCCATAATTCCCGCAACTTGAGCAACAGCAAGAACATCACCTTTTTTCATACCACCCGCCTTGATGAGCTCAAGGGTATTTGGGTCCATTTTAATCGTACCTTTGGCAACTGCCTCCCGAGCTGTCACCTTTTTCTCGCCAACATTAACCATCTTAGCTCTTCCTTGTTTGTTGATGTGAGTCAACTCATGCTTATCTCCCATCCTACCCTCCAATCTGAAACATTGTACGCATAAAATGATTCTTTCGGGCCGTCGAATGATCCTTTGGTTTTTTCTCTAATGCTTGCCTTAAAACTTCTTTAACCGCATCTTCGGGATGATTATTTCTCATAGGGCCGATCACATCTATCTCATCGTTAGAAAAAAGGCATGTTTTTAGCTTACCGTCAGCCGTAAGACGCAACCTATTGCATTCGGGACAAAAATGGTTACTCATCGGCGAGATAAACCCCAAAGTCCCCAGCGCGCCTTTAAATTTCATATAACGGGCCGGGCCGGATCCTGTCGGAGAATCTGTTTCCTCCAATTTACCAAACTTATTTAATTTTTCCATCATTTCAGAGCAAGAAACAAACCTCTCAAGACCTATTTGTTTGCTGAAAGGCATGTACTCTATGAACCTGACATGTACAGGATAATTAAAAGTGAGCTTAATAAAATCACTTAAATCATCATTTATTCCTTTTAAAACAACCGCATTGATTTTTACCGGATCAAAACCAATCTCAAAAACTTTCTGAATGCCATTTAATACTGCACTTAAATTCCCAATTCTGGTTATGCACTTGAATTTCTCGGGATTTAATGAATCAAGACTGATGTTTATGCGCTTAAGCCCAGCTTCCCATAAAACATCGGCAAAATCAGCTAAAAGAATGCCGTTTGTGGTTAACGATATATCATGAAGTTCGGGAAGGCCGGATAAACTTTTTATTAAATCCACCACGTCCCTTCTTACGAGGGGTTCTCCTCCGGTGAGCCTAACTTTTGAAATTCCCTGCTTTATCGCATGGGATACAAATAACTCGATTTCCTCATAGGTGAGAATATCTTTGTGTTTTTTAAAATGAGGGGCACCTTTTCCAGGCATACAATATATGCAACGTAAATTACACCTATCAGTAATTGACACTCGGAGATAATCTATCCGCCTGTTGTGGTTATCAAATAACTCCGGCATTTTTCTCCTTTTAATGGTCTTCCGGTAAATTAACCAAATGAACTTTAACTTTATCCCCGGTTTTAATCAAGGTTTTATCTGATGGAATTACAGCAATCCCATCGGCCAGAGACATCGACTTTAAGATGCCCGAACCCTGAGGCCCGGTTAAGGAAACGTAAAACTCCCCGTTTTTTCTCCTCACATTAACCCTGACAAAAAATACACGGCCAGATTTTTTCTTTAAATCGTGCTCAAATACAGCATTTACTTCGGAACGGAAAATTAATTTCCTACCCATCATCTTTAAAACAGCCGGCCTGACATATTCTTCAAAGCAGACCATCGTTGAAACAGGATTCCCCGGAAGACCAAAAATAAGCTTATCGTCCAAACGCCAAAAAGCCAAAGGCATGCCCGGCTTCTGAGCCACTTTCCAAAACTTTAGTTCGGCGCCAAGATCCCCTAAAACGTCCTTAACCACATCGTAATCGCCCATTGAAACACCACCGGTGGTCAACAAAACATCGGAATTATCGAGACCTAATTCAATCTTTTTTTTCGTGTCGGCAACATTGTCACGAGCAATGCCTAAAGAAAGAGGGTTAGCCCCGCACAGCATCACTTGAGCTGTAAGTGAGTAGGTATTGCTGTTTCTAATCTTTCCCGGCTTAAGCGATTCATCAATCTCAACTAATTCGTCACCGGTGCTTATTATGGCAACGGTGGGTGTCTTAAAAACTTTAACTTTGCTTTTCCCTAAAGAAGCAAACAAACCAATTTGCTGAGGCTTTAAGCAAGTACCAATGGACAAAACTTTTTCACCCTTAATCATGTCTTCCCCGGCCAGACGAATATTTTCGCCCTTTTTAATCTCGCTCAAAACTGAAACCTCGTTATCGTTTAAAAATGTGTCTTCTTTTTTAACAACAGCATCCGCACCGGCGGGAGTGGGTGCCCCCGTCATAATTTTTAACGCCGAACCGGAAACAACCTTGACATTTGACACATCTCCCGCTCGTAAACTCCCCAAAACGGTTAGCTTTTTGGGAGATTCCCTTAAAGACCCAACGGTATCGGAAGCAATGATTGCAAAACCATCCATGGCCGAATTATCAAAAGGAGGTATATCCATATCGGAAAAAACATCTTCCGCAAGGACATACCCCAAGGAATCCATGAGATTAACTTTCTCAACAGATTGAAGTTTTACCTCATCTAAAATTATCCTTAGTGCTTCTTTAGGTTCAATCATCTTCAGCTATCAGTCCTCCAGCCAGTAGTTATTTAAATTAAGAAATAAAATATAAAAATGAAAAAATATATAGAAAAATTTAAAATTGAAACCCAGGTTCTAAAAGATAAAATTCTTAAAACGCTTTTTATCCAAAAGATTATCCTCTGGATAAAAACTTTCTTAATTCTTAATTATCGTTTTTATTTTTTCATTCTCCATTTTTCATTTCGCACTTTTTTCCCTAATCACTGCTTAATCACGTGCACTGCCGTTGCTTTAAAACTTATCAAGACTTCCCTTCCCTTTTTTAACCCAAGATCCTCCGCAGATTGTTTTGTCACAAGCGCAATGAGCGGAAATCCGCAATCAAAAATAACTTTAACCACCGCACCAAGCGGTGTCAACTTTTTAACCCTCGCATTAAAATTATTTCTTGCGCTCGACCTCTTTTTTTCTTTACTAATACTTACGGTAACGTTTTCCGGTCTTATAGCCATAAGAATCTTTTCCCCAACAGGAACGTCGGCCAACGCCTCAATTTTAAAACCATTTACGTCAGCCACAACAAGCCCATCAATACGCGAAATAACCTTCCCCTCTAAAACCGTTTCAACCCCCACAAAATCAGCAACAAATTCATTGACGGGAGAGTTAAATATCTCATCCGGTTTACCAACCTGGATAATTTTTCCGTCCCGCATAATGGCAATTCTATCAGCAATTACAAGCGCCTCTGTTTGATCATGGGTAACAAAAAGCGATGTTTGATTCATTCTCTTTAAAATGATCCTAAGCTCTTCCCTTAAATTTTCTCTGACTTTTTTATCAAGAGAACTGAGAGGTTCATCAAAAAGAAGAAGTCTGGGCTCCATAATTAAAGCCCTGGCGAGACTCACCCGTTGTTGTTCACCGCCACTTAAAGTACAAGGTTTTCTATGTAAAATATTTTCGATGTTAAAAATCTTAACAATTTCTTCAAATTTCTTCTCAATCCCATCAATATTCCTGTAACGAACCCCGAAGAGGATATTATCCTTCACGGTAAGATGGGGAAATAAAACATAGTCTTGATAAATAAACCCTATGTTCCGCTTCTCGGGGGGTAAATCGTTTGCAAAATTTCCATCCAAAATTATGCTCCCGTTTTTTGGAGGGAAAAATCCCGCAATTGTTTCGAGAAGCACGGTCTTTCCGGCCCCGCTGGGACCAAGGATAACAAAAACCTCTCCCTTATTTATTGAAAGGTTTATATCTCTTAGCTTAAATTCTTCCAGATCGATGTCCAGATTCTCTATTTCTATCATTTCTTGTTGCCCATTCCCATTCCGCCATAAGCAAGTAACCTAAATATCACGAAACCAGCCAAACAAAAGACCAAAAGAAGGACGGACACCGCCGAGGAATGCTTTAAATCAAGCTGCGAATAAACATCATAAACTTTTACAGGGGCAGTCATTGGATAATAAGCCAGGATTATAACCGCTCCAAATTCACTTATTGCCCGTGCCCAAGTAAGAACCCAACCGGTTAACACTCCTCTTATTGCAAGCGGAAGAGATACTCTACGAAAAACTTCGGAAGGGGTGGCTCCCAAAGTTCTTGCCACCTGTTCCATCCTTACGTCCACCGACTCAAACCCTTCTCTTGCGGAATTAACCATAAAGGGCAAGCTCACAAAAAGCATAGCAACTACTATCCCTAACCTGGTTCCTACAAATCTTAAACTAAAAAACCTTTCAAAGAGAGCACCCACCATTCCATACCGTCCGAAAACAAACAACAACAAAATGCCGGCCACTGTATGTGGAATGGCAAGCGGTAAATCAACTATCGATTCGATGAGCGATTTTCCAAAAAATCTTACTCTGGCAAGAATATAGGCTAAAGGAACGCCAAAAAGAGCGGCAATGGTTGCCGTAACCGCCGCAAGAAAAATACTGTTAAATATAGCTTCCTGAACTCCTTTGTCACCCGCTTCTTCAATTAAGATGGCTGGAGATTGAGCTAATATTGAGCGGGCAAGGGGAAGCAATATAAATAAAATTAACAAACCGCCCATAAATGAAAAAACATAATACATCAAGTTGGCCTTTTTAAACCTCATGTTTTCCCCTTAAGTAAACTAAATTAATTTAAATTTTACGCAAATAATAATAGCTTAGCGATAGCATAAATACCAATCAAGCTAAAAAATCATAGGGAGGGATTAATTCCTCCCTATGTATAGCAAACTTCTTGCACTACAACAAAATCCTAAAATTAATTCTCAATCTTTACAACATCCTTCAATTCAGCCGGTAGCGTATCGGCATCTTTGGTAAGAGGAGGATCAAAGGGAGGCTGGCCCGCATCATCCATAATTTTTTGGCCTTTCTCGCTCAGAAGCATCTCAATGAAAGCCATACCTGCCTCAGGATTTTCGGAGTTTTTGGGAATAGTTACTCCATAAACAATCGGCTTACCTTTCTTAGTTTTACCATCCTTTAGAGTTATGGATGCTTGAGTGTAAAAATCGGCGTTTTCATCCTTCTCCAAATTAATCTTTTCCGGCAAATCCAAAACTTTTAAGCCGTGCTGTTTAGCAACGGAAAGATATTCGAAGGCGTAATCCAGTTCACCCGCCTGAAGAAGAGATACAAGTTCAACCGACTTAGGCCTTATATTTTCCTTGGGACAGTGATTAATTAATGCCTGGTTTAAACCATCTACGCTATAATGCTTCTCAGCCAATTGAAAAACAAGACGGGTTCTGTATCCACATGGATCTCCATTAGGATCTGAAAACCCATACTGAACACCATCTTTTTGAAGTATCTCATACCAGTTATCTTTGTTTATCTCATCGGCATATTTGCTTTTATCGGTGTAGGCAATAACCATCCTATTACTTGCAAACTTCACGTTCCAGTCGGCGTAATCCGGCTTAAGAAGCGAATCTATGACCGTATAGTCAGCTGAAGCCATGACATCACAATTCTTCTTCAATTCACATATTTTTTTGGCGCAGTCGCGGCTTCCCGCACCTTCAAGAAGAACCTTCACATTGGGATATTCTTTTTCAAACTCGACCTTAAGCGTCTCGAATGGCCCCTTAAGACTCCCGGCATGAAATACAACCAAATCACCTTTCAGTGTATCTTTTTCTTCAACCTTTTCCACAATTTTTTCTTCCGGCTCTTCCTCTGTTTTGGTTTTCTGACAGCCAACCACCCCAAAAGTTAACGCGGCAATAAGCAGTAATGAAAACAAAATAACTATTGCATTTTTAAATCGACTTTTTCCAAACATAACTTGCGCTCCTTTTCATCCAATTTATTTAGCAAAATCCAACAAACATTTTTCTTTATAAAATCACCTCCTATCCTTAAAATAAGGGACCGGCATCTAAGTGACTGCCGGTCCCTTTGTAAAACCAGTCTCCTTTCCGCCACGGGAGGCAATACCGTTTCCAGTAGAACCCTATCGGTCACATTCCTTGCCTCGCAAAAGTTTTGCGAGGTTTAGGTCAAGTGACTCGGAGAAAAAACATATTTAATTAAACTATTGAAGAAACTATTAAAAACAACCGAGTTGGCAACCGTAGAGCTTTATCTCAAGCTCATTTACAACATCGCCAACCGCTTTCGGAGATACGCCCAACTCCTTTGCTATTTTATGAGCCATTGGACAGGAAATTCTTCCCTCTTTAGTTTTATCTTTAACCATCTCTCTAACTTTATCTAAATTACAAGATTCACATGACATCTATAAATACCTCCTTTTATAGTCGGGAGTCTGTTAGTTGGGAGTCGGTAGTTTGCCCGATACCTAATACCTAATATTCTCCATTTTTTATTTAACTTTCCCCTATACCCTTTAAATCTTCAACTAAAAAGCCATTCCCGTAAATGGAAATGGCAACATCTTAAAATACTCCTTTCCAAACACGAGAGGCATAAAAATTTCTTTTTACACCCTATGAGCCCCAAACTTAAAGAACTCTGCGGTTACTTCCCATGCTTTGCTTTTGCAAAGTTTAGTAAAAGTAACTCGGAGTTTCAAATATTAAATTTACTTTTTTATATTCTACCTAACTTATCCTTTCCCTTTAAATTTTTAAAAATTTTTTAGCTGGCTATGCAGATTTTATTTCTACCGCTCTCTTTTGCCTCGTAAAGAGCCTCATCAGCCTTTACAACCAACCCCGCAGCATCTTTTGAATCGTGGGGATACGTGGCAACTCCTCCGCTTATAGCCTTCTTTACAATCGGCTGCTCTTTGTTACCCGGAAACTCAAGAACTTCAACCGACTTTCGTATCCTTTCAGCTACATCAACGGCTTGTTTTTTCGGAGTGCGAGGAAGCAAAACCACAAATTCCTCTCCGCCATATCTGGAAACAATATCGACATCTCTGGTGCTTTCCCTAATCGTCTTGGCAATTTTCTTTAAAACTACATTCCCCTGCTCATGACCATAGGTGTCATTGTAATGTTTAAAATGATCAATATCCAACATGATAAACGATAACTCTTTTTCGTACCTATCCGCTCTCTTCTTTTCCTCCTCCATCCTATCAAGAAAATAACTATAATTATAAAGACCTGTAAGACGGTCATGAACGGAAAGAAGTTCCAATGCCATCTGCTGTTTTTTCTGTTTCTTTGAAAGAACCCCCAAAATTGAACCCACCAATAAGAAAATTGATACGCCGACCACTATTTCCACAATCGAGCTTTGTATACTCAAAGCTCGATAAAACTCTGGAGAAGATATGCTCGAATAAAGCCACCATGAAATCGCCCCAACACTTGCTAACCCGATAACTGCCACTCCATAAACATCATAAACAAAGGCGGCAATAACCAAAGGAACCACATAAAGAGTCCAATAAATAATAACGCCGTGGGGAAAAGAAAAATAAATTATTAAGTTTGCAAAGGCAAAAGCCAATACGATAAGCAACACACTGCGTAAATAACTACCCCGCT
The DNA here is from genome assembly GCA_002366545.1 of Candidatus Oleimmundimicrobium americanum. Classification (GTDB taxonomy): domain Bacteria; phylum Actinomycetota; class Aquicultoria; order UBA3085; family Oleimmundimicrobiaceae; genus Oleimmundimicrobium; species Oleimmundimicrobium americanum. The sequence continues at coordinate 9,711 of DFBH01000036.1, forward strand.
TCACAATTACCTCCTTTTAACCAATTAGTTTAATGGAAATAAAACATATCACCAACAGAAATAAGACTAAAAACACACCAAAATTCAAGTCTTGAACATAAAGTCCATGCTCTTCTCTTGATTTACTGGCAGACAATGCCCGATACACCTCAACAAAAAAACCATCCCAAAGTTTTTTAATACCATCATTAAAACCATCAACTATAAATATCTTGCTCTTTAAATAAACAGACCTTACATTTTTCTTTAAATTAAAAACAAAACACCTTAAAGTGTAAGCTTCTCTATTGGTATATATTCCAACTGCGTGCCCTTCGCCTGAAATTTTTTCTTTCAGACCACCCGTTACTCTCATAGAATAAACATCGGCCAAATAACTTTCCTTGTGCATCAGAAAATAAACTCCGAAGACAAGCTGTTCAAACCAATAATTAACACCAAGCCATTGAGGAAAACGAAGATGAAATAGATTATACTTCATTCCCACTATATACATAAACATACCTGCAATCAAAGAAAGCAGCAAACCCTGAATATCGTGGCTCGTCACAATATTTATTATTTTCACATTACTCAAAGTAGTCGCTGTATATCCCAAATGTTTTAAAGAGGGAAGCATAAAGAGAGTCCAAAAACGACCGGGCAAAACACCCAAAACAAAAATCAAAAAAACCAACGGCACAATTCCGACAATCATAGAGAGCGGGGCATCTTTAACCTCTTTATATTCTCTCGATGCCTTACCTAAAAAAACAAGAACAAATAATTTAGTAAAGGAGGCAATGGTCCCTCCGCAAGTTACTATAAAGAGAGTCTCGGCTAAAATAACCCATCCCCCGCCGGCCAGCAGAGACGACCCATGTCCCAAGTGAGTTAGAGCTTGATGGATAAGCGTTTTACTGACATAACCATTAAAAAAAGGTATGCCGCTAATACCCAACGAAGCAACGAGCGTACAAAAAGCAATGATGGGCATCTTTTTAATCAAGCCACCTAACTTATACATATTAAGCTCGCCCGTTTGATAGTAAACAGCTCCCACAACCAGAAAAAGACATGATTTAAAAAGAGCGTGGTTAACTATATGGTACAAACTACCACCGATACCCAAAATCCCTTCAGCCCCCAAGCATATTGCGCATCCTATTCCCAAAATGATGTAACCTATCTGACTAACACTATGATAGGCTAACATCCTTTTGGCGTTTTCTTGTAATAAAGCCGCCAACACCGCAATAAACATGGTAACGATGCCAACCCAAACCACAATAAATCCAATAGCAATCGAACCTTGTTCTGGTCCAAAAATTGAAAACAAAGACCTAATAATGCCGTAAGCTCCAGCTTTTATCATCACACCGGAAAGAAGAGCGCTGGCGGGGGATGGAGCGACAGAGTGAGCGTCGGGAAGCCAGACGTGAAGAGGCATCACCCCGGCCTTAACGCCAAAGCCGATTCCCATAAGCGCAAATACAACAAATTTGGCATAACCGGAAACTTCTTTTGCGCCGGCAGCAAAAGCAAGGCTTCCGGTAATGCTATAGTAAAGAAGAACTCCCATCAAAAGAGCCACATCGCCCAGCAACACCATTATAAGATATTTTGTACCAGCTTCGAACGATTCTTTGCTCTCACTGTGCACTATTAAAGGATAGGCAGACAACCCCAAGATTTCGAAGAAGACAAACAAAGTTAGAAAATTACCGGCCAAAAAAATACCCAAATTAGCTGAAAAAGCCAGCAAAAGAAAAGCATAAAATCGTCTTTGTTTGCCATCATCCTTCATGTAAGAAAGAGAATAAAAAACAGCAGCCGTCCAAATAAGAGCAGTTAAAAAAATCAGCAGGGCGCTTAGCGGATTAACGGATAACTCTATCTCAGAAAAAGGAAGAAATGCGTATTTAACCACAACTTCGTTATTTCGAGCTATAAACCATGACAGAGCAGTTAAGATAAGCGTCGTTACGCTCAACAAAACCGTTAGGTAGTTTCGCAATTTCTCAAACTTAAACCCTATCCAGTATGCTATACCCGCTCCCAAAAAAGGTAATAATATTATCGCTGCCGGTAAAATAAGGTAAAAATCCACATTACCCTCCAAAATAACACGAGATTATAGGATTAATTAACGGAAGTAAAAGTTTTGGAAATACGCCAAAAATCGCTCCGCCCGCAACTCCTATTCCTATGGGAAGACAAATTAACCAACTTAATTTCCCGTCACAATTTAAACTAACCTTAGATTGTCCGAAAAAGAGAACATAAACCACATATAATAAGTAGAAAGCGCATAAAATTGCTCCCGCAATTAGAACACCTATTACTCCCGGTTGATTTGTTTCCAACGGACCTCGCCAAAGATACCATTTGCCCACAAATCCCAAAGTTAAAGGCACTCCAATTAACCCCAATGAACCGATAGCAAAACAGGTTGATACAAAAGGTAGTTTGCATCCCACGCCGGATAGTTCACTAACCTCCGTCTTCTCCGTTTGAATATCGATAGCCCCCGCGCAAAAGAAAAGTGACAGCTTTAAAAAAGCGTGATTTACCAAAAGAAGGAGTGCGCCAACAAATGCGGCGGGATTTAAAAGAGATACTCCTAAAATTGAATAAGAAACATAGTCAACGGTAGAAAATGCAAGTCTCTTCTTGAGGTTATCTTGGCTAAGCGCCATTAGCGACCCATAAATAATGGTAGCACTGGATATAAATATCAGCACAACCCCGACACCCATACTTCGAGTTAGCTCCACGCCAAATACATTTAAAATTACGCGCATAATTCCATAAACTCCCACATTCACCACCGCTACAGCATGCAACAAACCGGTTACAGGGGTTGGAGCCACCGACACCGTGGGTAACCAATTACTGAAGGGGAAAATTGCCGCCTTAATGCCAAATCCAACAATGTAGCTGAAAAATATAAAAAGAAGCATCTTAGGCCCAATTCCGGGAAACATTACCCCAATTTTTGAAAAGGCCCGCGGTTCCCCAAAACCAGGCGTTGACAACACTGCAAACAATATAAGTATTTCTCCAATCAAAAGATAAATTAAGTATTTTTTAGCTGCTCTTACCGCCGCCGGTGTCTCGGTATGAATCACCAAAGGATAAGTTGATACGGTCAATAATTCATAAAAAATAAATAAAGTTAGCATATTCCCGGCCATTGTCACCCCTATAGCGGAAACCGCGCTCAAAGTAAAAAATCCAAAAAATCTACCCTCAGAATCAGAGGATTTAATTTCCATATATTTTAGGGAATAAGGGACACTTACCAACCATAAAAAAGAAGTTATACCCGCAAAAAACATGCCCAGCCAATCCGCTCTAAAACAAAGAGTAAAGTCTTGACCTAAGCAAATAGGGAAACATATATCCGTATTTCCCTGCATCAATACAAAATATAATGTAGCCACGAAGAAAAGACTCAAAAGCGCAGCAATCAAACTCAGAAACTCTCTCAGTTTTTTATTCCGGCCGGTAAAAAAGATGGCAAAACCAATTATGGCAGGCAAGACAACTGCGGCAACCGGCAAAACCATATAATTTATAGTTTGAGTCATTACATCACCTCAAAAAACTTAAAATTTCTTTCACACCGGGTTCTATTAAGATAAACGCGATTTTAGGATATATACCAAAAATAACGGTTAAAATAGTTAGCGCTCCCAAAGGAATTAACATGCCGAGAGGAGCCTCTTTCACTTCCACTTTAAATTTAGGTTCCTCGAAAAAAATACAATTTATAATTCGAACACAGTATAAAATGGAAAGAAAACTTCCCAGCAAAATTATTCCAACCAAGCCCCATAACCCCTGTTTAATGGCCCCAAGACACAAAAGGTATTTACTTACAAAACCACATGTCATGGGAATGCTTGCAATTGATGCCAAATTAATCGCAAAAAGTCCCATTGTAATGGGCATCTTTTTTCCAATCCCCCTCATCTCGTCAAGCCTCTTAAATCCTGTCCCGTAAATTATTGCACCTGCACTAAAAAAAAGGGCTGATTTAGCGAGAGCATGATTTAAAATCTGCAATATGCTTCCCGTTAAACCTAAATAAGAAAACAAAAAAACACCGAGAGCCGCAAATCCAATTTGACTTATGCTGGACTGAGCCAAAATAACCTTTAAGTCTTTTTCAAATAAAGCAAAAATGGCGCCGAGAATTATTCCAATGGATGCCAAGCTTCTGAAAATCACCACAAATCCGGCGGAATAAACAACGGGTAAAATGTAATAAACTACCTTGATTATTCCAAAAATCCCAACCCCTATCACTAAACCCGATAAAATCGCGCTTACGGGAGCAGGAGCCCTACCGTGAGCTTGCGGCAACCAGACGTGCAACGGAAACAGCGCCGCCTCAATGGCAAACGCTGTTATTAACAACAAGGCTCCCGTGTAAATTACCGTAAAATCGGAAAGCTTCCCGACCCCAAGAGCTATTTGATTGAAATTTAGTGTTCCCGTTACGGAATAAATAAATCCCAGGCCCAACAAAACAAATAGTGAAGAAATCATCCCCATAATTAAATATTTAAATCCCGCCCGCAACGCTTCACGATCCCCGGAGATTGCCACCAAAGAATAACTGCTCAACGAGAGAGCCTCAAAAAATATGAACATGTTAAAAATATCGCCCGAGAGCACAAAACCCGTCATTGAGCCCAAAAGAAGCAAAATTAAAACATAATAAAACGGGATTTTTTTTGAATCAAGTTTCCTTTCAACGTAATCCTTTGAAAATATAACCGCAAGCAA
>DFBH01000063.1 GCA_002366545.1 Candidatus Oleimmundimicrobium americanum
GAAAAAACTTGGCATTGATTATTAGACCTGTTGCGCATTAAATAAATCTTGCAAAATTTCTCTAAAAAGCTTTTCATATTGAAAATTTCATGGAGGAATAGATATGGATTTACAAAGAGCTCTTAAAAATGAACGCTTATTGAAGGCATTAACGGGATTAAATTTTCAAGAATTCGAAAATCTGGAAAAACCTTTTTCAGAAACATTGTTACTTGAAGCTAAAAACAAGAAAAGAAAAAGAGCTGTTGGTGCGGGAATTAAAGGGGTATTGGATAGTCCAAGATTAAAATTCTTTTTCATATTGTTTTATTTAAAAACATACCCAACTTTTGATTTGGCTGGTTTTTTCTTTGATGTTGATAGATCAAGGCCATGTCGTTGGGTTCAAAAATTCCTACCAATATTGGAACAAACATTAGGAAAAAGATGTTTATTACCAAAAAGACAAATTCGTTCGATAGAAGAATTTTTACATTATTTTCCTGATGCAAAAGATTTCTTTATCGATGGAACAGAAAGACGAACTCAAAGACCGAAATCTCCTAAAAATCAAAAGCGCAAATATTCAGGGAAGAAAAAAACACATACAAGAAAAAATATTATTATGACTGATGCTGACAAAAAAATACTGCTGTTATCAGCTTCAAAAAATGGGAGAAGGCATGATAAAAATCTACTTGATAAAACTTGTTGGCTTTCCTCAGTACCTCCTGATACAACCTTGTGGGTTGATACTGGTTTTCAGGGCATCCAAAAAACTGTTAACAAAGGCATTTCTGTAATGATGCCCAAAAAGAAATCTAGAAAAAAACCATTGACTGACAAACAAAAAGAAGAAAATAAAACCATTTCATCGATACGTATCGTTGTTGAAAATGCTCTTGCAGGAATTAAAAGATTTAATTCTTTGCATCAGGTTTATCGCAATCGAAAAGGACAAGATGACAGCATGATGATGTTAGCTTCAGGATTATGGAACTTGCATTTGCAAATGAAATAAAACATTAAAAAGAATTTGGTAAAATTCGCCATAAATTTTTAATTGCGCAACTTGTCTAATACTATAGTCTCGTTGAAGCACTCTATGAAACCCCTTTCTATTGGACGTGTAAAGATAGCAAGTATTTAAATCAAGCCATGAAAAACAGGGGACTATAAAGTGACCCCTTATGTCTAGACAATTTTTATCAGTTTTTAAGAGACACTTCTTCCTCTGTAATTAATAATAAAAACAAAAAATTTACCGTGATTACACCTCTACCACTGCGGTCAAAAAGCTAGATTGTCCACATATCCCATATTGCTTTGATTGCTCAGAGGGATTCGCATACACTCCTCAGGTATATCCTTAAAATAAATTTCCGCCGGTGTTTTATAATCCAAGGCTTGATGCCAGCGTTTGTGATTATAAAATTCTATATAATTCTTAATTCCTCTTTTTAGGTCCGCAATACTCTGATAATCGTTTAAATAAAAATCCTCATATTTAAGACTACGCCAAAATCGCTCAATATAAATATTATCTAAACAACGACCTTTTCCATCCATGCTGATTGTAATTTCATGCGCTTTTAACAGGTTAATCCATTCTTCACTTGTAAATTGACATCCTTGATCACTGTTAATAATTTCTGGTTTTGTAAAACGTAACGCGCCTTGCAACATTTCAACACAAAATTCTGTATCCAATGTATTTGATAATTCCCAGCCCACAATATACCGGCTGTGAATATCAATTAAGGCAACTAAATATACAAATCCACTGCCTAATTTTAAATATGTAATATCAACACTCCAAACTTGGTTTGCTCTGTTTATTTCTAAGTCTTTCAGCAAATACGGATAAGTTTTGTGCCCCTTATTTTTTATCGATGTTTTTGGTTTTGGGTAAATCGCTTGAATACCAATTAACTGCATTAATCGCTGTACTTTTTTTCGATTAACTTTTCGACCTCTTGCTCTTAACTCCTTTGTTATTCGACGATACCCATAAAATGGAATACTCAACCAAATTCCACGTATTTCGTTCATTAGCTCAACATCATAAGCACTAACCTTTTCGTTTGGCTGATAATAGAGTGTCGAACGATTAATCCCAAGCAGCTCACATTGTTTTGCAATGCTCAAATGCTTATGCAATTTATTAATAGATTCAATTCGTTCTAGGTAACTCAGTTCCCTGCAATTTTTTTTAGAAAATCCAGCTCAATTTTAAGACGCCCAATTTCCTCATAAAGCTTGGATTTTTCTAATTCAGAAGCTTTATCTTTACCATCACTTTTGTCGTTAAAGACATTCATGCCACTAGCTTTAAGTTGGTTTTTCCATTTATGAACTAAGCTGCTAGCCACGCTGTATTCTTGGCACATATCGGTAATACTTCTATTACCTTTTAATGCCTCAAGAGCAACTTTAAATTTAAATGATTTAGGGTACCTTTTGCGCATTTCTGCCTCCTGATTGTTACTCAGAAGCAGAAGTATACTCTCTTAACTCCCTGTCTAAAAATTGGGGGTCATTATACTCTTAGCTTGCTTTTTGAATCCACAATTTGATACTGTTTGTTCATAAAAGAAATCGTCCAATCATTTTGTAATTGTCTTTGATATCTCCATACCAATATCTCCGCTAAATTAGTATCCAACAATGGACTATGACCATCCTCTTGTGATAACGGTTCCTTCGCAAACTTCTCATTTAAGTTATCAATAAATTCACTTAATAATAAGTTATTTGCTTCTTCTACCGTTTGGATACCTCTCAATTTAAGCTCTTTTACAAAACGATCTTGATAAACTGCATGATTCCTTTCTACTCGTCCTTTTGCCTGTGCTGAATGCGCAGGAATCACTTCAATCCCTAATCGTTTGCAGACCTGTTGAAATACCGATAATCCTTTCGGACCAAGATAAACAGTTTTTTGATCAACATAGATTGATTGTGGTATTCCATATCTTTCTATCCAATATTTTAATACTTGCAGGACAATACTTGTTGTTTCTCCTTTTGCGATTAAAGAAAAGGTTGTTGTCGTCGCATCATCAACCAAATTCAGTAAACAATATTTCCCTTGTTCTTCTCCAAACCATGCATGAATTGAACCGTCAATTTGAAGCAGTTCGCCAAAATGCGGTCGTCGTTCCCGACGGGTTCGATGTGCTTTCCTTTTTCGATGTTGTTTCCATAAGCCTGCTTCTATGATCCACTTCCGTAGCGTCTCTCGGCTTAACTCTTTCCCTTGTTTCTCCTTAAGCTTTTCTGACGCAAGCGTCGGCCCAAAGCCTTCATAAATCTCTTGGTAACAGTCTATAACCTTTTCTTTAAAGATCTTTGAGAATCCATGCCCAACTGCTGAATTTCCTCGATTACCATGGATTAATCCCTTATCCCCCTTTTTTAGATATTTTTTCCATATTCGCTTTGCTTGTCGATAAACTACCCTCATTTGAACTGCTGCTTCAGTTAAATCAATATAGCCAGATTTAACTTTTTCTAAAATTGCTTTACGCGAACGTTCTTTTTCACTCATAATTAAATGTCCCTTCATGATTTAATTTCCTCTGTTAAATGGTTTTAAGATTCAACAGAGTTTACTTCATCGAGGGGACATTTTCGTTTTGCTTAAAAGGGACATTATCGGATTGCTACGACACAATGGGTAATCAAAAAAACGAT
>DFBH01000045.1:0-26172 GCA_002366545.1 Candidatus Oleimmundimicrobium americanum
AAAATTCTGCCTTTCATTCAGGAAGGCCCCCTTTCGAATCTTTGTCGAGCAAAGATACTCGCCGAGGTCTTCCCATTCCGCTATAATAGAAAGAATTATTAAGTTTTTTAAATGTTCTCCGCTTCGGTCACCAGACCAATTAAAAAAATAATTTAACTTATGTTTATGATGTCGGCCTATTTAAAATAAACCTTTAATTTTATTAAGTTATCAAAAAGCCAAAGCGCCTGTTTATGGCATCCAGCGTTGCCCGAACCACAGAGTCGTTTTCGCTCTGTCTCGCAATCGCCGAACCGCTAAACATTTGCTCTCCCAAAGGACTTACTATGCTTATGCAGCTAACCGCCACTTTTTCTCGTCCAAGTGAAACTAAATCAACATCTTCAAGAGCAAAAGCATAGGAACCTTCTATAAACTTCTCAATTGCGTTTAAAGAAGCGAGTGCCACCAACCGCCTTCGCTCAGTTTGAGAAGCCGGGCCGGTCGCTATTCCTTCACATTCCTGCCCATCTAACGCAAGCTTCACCGAAACCTTGGCCTTAATCCCGGAAACATCCGAGTTTATGTTGAGAATTTTTGGCCTCGCTTTTTGCTGCTTGGGTGCCTTTTCTTCCTCTACTTGAGCGATACTTATTTTTTTGTGGTCTATGGGAACACCATATTTCGCCATTACCGCTGACTCGATGTCGCGAACCAGTTGTTTTGGCCCTTTCCCCGGCAATGCCAATACGTGAATTTCTTCTATAATATTGTTATCGCCCGCAACCACTCTCGCCGCTTGAACTTCCTTAATTTGAGAGATTGTTTCTTCTACTTCATCTAATGTATATGCTATTCCAGCCAAATTTTCAATTCTCCCATAATATACTATTCTTTACTTATTCTTTATCGGCATAAATTTTCCTTTTTATAACAAAAACTTGTTAAGAAAAAGCTTCCTCTTTGCTGAAAGATGATTCAATTAACCCATAATTACCATCTTTACGCCGATACACAACACTTGTTCCCTCGGTTTCAGCATTTGTAAAAACAAAGAAATCGTGACCGATAAGATCCATCTGCATAACCGCCTCTTCGGGAGACATCGGTTTTATCGGAAACTGTTTTGTTTTAACAATTCTCGGTGTTGCATATTCCTCAACATTCTCTTTTGTCTCTTCTTGCTCTTCTAAAACATCATTTAAAACAGTACGCTTTGAATTGCTTCTGTATGTCTTTCCTTTATATTTTTGAATTTGCCTCTCAAGTTTGTTGACCACCTGGTCAATTGACACATACATATCTTTTGAAGAAACTGTTGCCCTGATTACCGGCCCCTTTGTAAAAAGGGTCACTTCTACCGTTTGATTATCGTGAATGCTTGGATTTTTCTGAACGGTAAATTCAACTTCGCCCTCCATAATTTGATCAAAATGCCTCGTAAGTTTCCTTATCTTCTCTTCGGCATGTTTGCGAAGAGCATCCGTTACTTCAATGTTGTGCCCTTTTACAATAAACTGCAAACCACCATCTCCTCACAAATTTTTAAGATTTACGTAAATCCGATGTGTTTTTTATGAATTTTTATATCGGGTTAGATTCCTTGATTAATTAAATTCTTGTTACATTTATTGCTTGCGGCCCTCTTTTGCCCTCCGTTACCTCAAACTCAACCGCTTGACCTTCTTCAAGGGTTTTAAAACCTTCCCCTTGAATCGCAGAAAAATGTACAAAAACATCTTCGCCATCTTCTTGCTCGATAAATCCATAACCTTTTTCCGCGCTAAACCATTTGACTTTCCCTTTCACCACAATACCTCCTTGAATTTCTTATAAAACTCCTTAATTTCCTTATAAAATATGTTAGCACAAATTAAGAAATAGTGTCCATAATTATTCATTTACCCTTTCGATTTACCACATAATGAGTTATGCAATGATGCCCCTCGTAACAGTGGGTACACCCCAACGTGAGATGTTCGAGAAGAGTCAAGGAAACAACTCCAAACAAGAGCAAGAGTAAAAATAGCCGATGCCAGGTAAATTTTAAAATAATTAAAACGATAAGGGTCACAAAAGGTATAAACGGAACCAAGAAAAGAAAGATGTTTTGCCACTGTCCTTTGACAAATTTATTAACCGTGTCTTTTTTGTAGATGCCGGCGACTTTCCCGATGCCCGTGCTGCATAGTTTTCCGTGATAGTAGCAGCGAGCACAACGATTGCTCATCAAGTAGAAGAAGGCTATTAGACAGTAAGCAAGATAAGCCGCGTAAGCGAGCAAACCAAATTCAGAAAAGATAATATATGAGCCGATTAAAAAGACAAAGATATTAAGAATTGTCCTTAAAAAGGGAGTATAAAAAGGATAATCCCCCTCGTAGATTTTGCAATTATTGTTACTCTTGTGCTTTTCTTCCTGCCTCATTGTTCACGTTAACCTTTTCCTCAAATATAGTAAATTTTCTTTTGTTTAATAAGGGATACAAAAAATAACCGTGACTAGGAACCTGTTATTTGTTTTGGTTTGCCTTCCGAAAACGCCACCATTTTCTTATTCGTTGATAATAGCTAGGAACATTATTTCTATATAACCATTTTACTTTAAACTTAACTTGATCATAAAAATTGATTGGGACCACTTCTTTATCTGAGCCGAGATTAATTCTCCATGCTGTCTGTTGGGTTTTGCCAATAATGGTTTCCCATTGGATAAAAAGGGGGTACTTATCAAATGCTGCTATATCTTTAAAGGAGTATTCGTCTTCCTTGTAAGGAGAAATTTCAGTTAAGCCGTGGGTCTTAGCCAGTTTGTACTCGGCCCAACCTTGTAGAGACTCCCCACCCAAGGGGTCTAAAGTAAAATCGGAAAGCACTACAATTTTTACTCTTATGTTTGTAGCTAAGTTTGGCCCTAAGTTACGAATTTTTATGGTTGGCCCAAAATTTTGTTTTATGCGGACCGAGATAGGTTTCAAAAAGGCTTTGTAGGGAGCATGAAGTAATTTATAAGTCAGACATACATAAACTGCAGTTATTATTACTAAAAAAAATGACGCTATAGCTTGCAACCATGCTGCACTTTCCATAATAGTTGATTACCTCATTTTATCCACAATAGATACCCGTTTAAAATTTACTGCTTTAAACAATAGGGGTGCATTTTTAAACCACTTTCTCCATGTAGCAATCTAAAAACTCTTCTGTAACTCCTTTAATGTTTCTTCTTTGACAAAGCGCATATAATTCTTCTACGGTAGAAAAGGACATGAATAAAGGCGAAAGTGAAGTAAACTGAGGTTTTGAGGCTTCTCGAATGAATTTTGATTTATCCTCATCTGGTGCAACTATTACATATCGTGTTGGAAATGGAGGAAATCTATCTTGAAAATTCTTCATTCGAGACAAACCACTCGTTATGCCCGTCGTGTGTTCGATTTCCATAACTGCTGGCATCAGCTTACTATTTTTAAACCAAATGCAATCTATCAGCAAAGCAGCTTTTACAGCATCTGAATATGCTGAAAGTAGCTTTTCAGATTTTAGAGAAGATACTACACCATTCATTTCACCCAATTTCACATTATTGTAAACAATGGCCTTGTCATTTTGCGCAACCCATGTTCTATATCCTAATTGTAATCCTATCAATACAAGCGCAACCTGAATTTGGGCATGCCGTCTTTTTATTTCGATATCCATAGTTTCATTGTAAGTTTGTGCTTTAGGGACCACTAAAGCCTCATAAACAACTTGCTGGCTTGGAATCTCAGCAATTACTTGCTCCGTTTCAATTTGAGTAACTTGACCAAGTTTGTGAGAATTGCCCGGTTGCCAAAGTAGGTGCTTATGACCTCTTTTAATTTTTGATGATGAATGAATTACCTCAATACGCCCAGGATAAGACATGTAAAATTGAGGGGTATGAGCCAATAGTGTTTCTAAAACAGAACGTGTATTGTAACTTGCTCCTAAAATCCTGTCGATGTTGATAGGGACATTTTCTTGAAGAGCGTTTGCGACACGCCATAATAATTGTGATGAAATAGATTCTTCCTTAGCTGTTCTGGATGAACCACCTTTTGAAGGACAATATCGTTTAATCACTATTGGGCCTTCTGGTAAATCGACCCGAATAATTTCTATTTGTCCTTTGTTGCTTGGATTCAAATAATGATACGCTCTATTCTTCGGCAATTGGTTGATCCAGCTTGCCAAATCTGATGCAGTAACATTCATTTCTTTTTCTCCAAAAATGACCCTATGCTTTTAGCTAACCCTTTTGCTGTTAAATAAGGAACGCCATTTCCAATTGCTTTAAACATATCTGTCAACGACATATTTTCAGGAAAAACAAAATTGAGCGGTAGGCTTTGTATTGAAAGCGCTTCCGAAACAGTAATCCGTCTCGCTTTATATGGATGCAAATGCACTTCATTGTTACCGTAACAAGCAGTAGGTGAATAACGCCAACGATGCAATCTTTTAAAAGATTTTTTTGAATCGTCTCCTTCATTAACAGTTTTAAATCGAGCTAAACCATTTCGTGGACGAAAAAAATGTTGAGAATTTGCATGGTTTTCAACATCATTCTTCAGAAACCAATGTTGTACTGTTAACTCTATCGGAACATCCTTTGGCGGTACTATTTCTGAATTTTCTTCAAATATTTTTTGTTTTGGCCAAGCCAAGGAAAACACTTGTTCCTTTTCATACTTTGTAAACTTTTTCCAAGGAAAGCTACCATTGGATATTGAACATGTAAAATAGTCGTCGAAATTTAAGGATTTTAAGAGTTTCTCTTGAAAACCAATAAGAATTATCCTGTTTCTATCCTGAGGTGCTCCGTACTCTATAGAATTAACTAGGCACTCCGTAGTTATATAACCGTTATCCTGTAATTGCCTTTTTAATTCTTCAAAAAAAGCTCGATGTTTTTTCGTGCGCCATAAACCTTTTACATTTTCAAATAAGAAAAAATCCGGTTTGCAGTTATTAATAATATTAATATATGTACCTGAAAGTTTACCGTTATCTCCATGTCTGCCTCTATTTTTACCACCAACAGAAAAGTCTGGACAAGGCGGACCGCCAATAAAACCTACAAGGCCCTCTTTCTGCTTTTTATTAACAGATTCTTTTAAGAACTCACCCATTTTACCATTTATATATTCTGTTATATTCTCATAAGAATAACCAAATTCAGGTTCTTCAATATTCATTAATTTTCTCGAATGCTGATAAGCCTTTAAAAAAGGCTTATAATACTCATTAACAAAAACAACATTGTAGCCAGCATTTTCAAATCCTAAATCAAGAAATCCTGAACCGGAAAAGAATGAAAAGAGTGATGTATTTTTCATATATTTACAACCCCAGCTTTTTTTCAACAAGTGCTCTGTTTAACTCAAAGTCCTTCTTTATTTGACATTCCCAAACAACAATGACATTCCATCCCAATTCCCTTAAGGCTTTTTGATGTTTTTTATCACGCTCAATATTTTTTGCTATTTTCTTTTCCCAGAATTCAGAATTTGTTTTTGGCCGACTTGCTTCGATACAATTTTCGTGACGATGCCAGAAACAACCATGAACAAAAATTACTGTATTTAATTTTTTTAGAACAATGTCTGGTTTTCCCGGTAATTCCTTTTTGTGAAGTCTAAACCTAAGGCCCATTCTATGCAATACACTACGTATAATTAATTCCGGCTTTGTATCTTTTGACCGGATCCGCTGCATATTCCAACTTCTTTTCTCTTTTGTTATCTTGTCTACCATATCAAAAAAGAGTCTCGACTTTGTCCATTCATTTTTTTTGCACACCTAACTTATTAATATACAGCATTCCATAATCTATAATTAAATTTCGAGTTAAGACAAGTTTCTCCTTCAAAAATTTCCCAAAATTACCATAAGCCCCGCCACCTGCCCGCCAATGCCTAACGACATCATAGGCATAGGCGGGCGGGGAGGCGGGCATCTATCATTCGCTAGTTGCTATATTATTTTTAGGCATAAAAATAGGTTGTTCAAAGGATAAGATTAAACTGGTCTTTGTTTTTTTTCAAATTGACCCACTACCCAGCTTTATTATAGCCCTTTCTTAATTTTTGCTAATTTAGCTGGAATTTTAAAGTTACAAAATCCCTCTCGAAAAACCAGCCCAAATATATCGAGGCTACATACTCCTATCTGAGCAGTGGTTTTAAGACATAAACCTAACTGCAGCGTACCCCCAGTTAAGAAAATCTGATCAAACGTTTTAGTATTCTCATCTTCTTGTATAGACAAGTTCGTTAGAAGAGCTTTGTCATTGGGATGCGCTCCATAATCAATGGTAAAATCATATAGATAACACGCTCTGTCATAAACTGATTCATCAATAGATTTTAAGCACTCCTTTATTTTTTTAATTTGAAATTCGCCGCGAACTTGGTTTTTACATTCCTCGCTTTTGTGCCTATTGAGCCAGGTCTCTTGTAAATCTGGCTTCTTATGGAGATACAAGGCATACAGTGATTTTTCCAAACATCCGCGTAAAACCATATGTGCCTCCGTAACCTGACCGCTTAAGGAGAGTCGACACGCACCCAAGAAAGGAATACGCCCATAAACCAATCGCTGCCAAATACCTTATTATCAATAATAGCTCTGTATGCCCCATCGATATCAAGTAGGCGTTTATAATCACTCTTTGAATTCACAAAAGTTGCAAATGTGTTTTGGCGAGCATTTTCTATAAACTCCGACATTGGATCTTTTCCCCATCCTGGCGGCAAACTGACTTGGCTCACATTAACCTCCCTGCAAATCGTGAGAATTAAATAACATCAAATACTCTTCTGCATTTGAATATATTTTGACTAATATTATATCTTGGAACTTTTGAAAAATCAATATATTGTGTTTATTAATGATTTATACACAACATATTGTGGATAAGTACTGTAGGCTAGTCACAGGCAACTCATCCATAGCAGATAAGCACATAAACATGCCAACATAATTGAATCGCCATATCATTTTTAGGTGGAGAAATAGGATGTGAGGGAAAAAGCCGAAGCTGTCTGAGTCAGGACTGTATCCGTCTTACAACCATAGTTGGAAGTTTTGGCTTGAAAAACCAAAAGGAAGGATATAGTTTAGCCTGGCGAGTTCTGCAGGCGCCTGAACAACCGTACATTTTGGAGCCGTTCAAAAATGATCGGCCGCCCTTCTTTTGCTTCGTTTTCTTAGGCGAGTAAGAAAATGAAGGAGAGCAAGATTCGTAATCAAGAGCCAAAAACAACTCACAAAAAAAGAAATTTCTGAAAACTAACATAGGATTAACTCAAAAAGAAAGTTAGCTATTATGATTAAAAACGAGATTGCCGTGCTTCCTTCGGTCACTCCTAAGCAACAAGCTCACCACTCTCCATACCAAACACCTTGTTTCTTTCTTAAATCACCCCAGTTAGACTGGGGTGGTATGCTCGCAATGACGCTGGCAAAATGAAGTGGGCTTTCATTTAGCTGACCTGGTCTTTGACCCCACACTCGCCTGCTGAGAGCCCCGCACTCGTTTAATCCGAACACTATTACTCTTCTCTCCATCACGTTGGATGAAGGCAGGGCTTACCCCTAAGCCGCACCATGCTCACCCCGACAAGTCAGAGCTTACGTGGATCCTTTTGCCTGCGACTGGCTTGGACTAACCCGTAGAAATTCTACAGGGGCAACCACAGACCTAAATGAAAACCCATCTTTATTATATTGTTTCAAGGGCTCTTTAAACAAGGGTTCGATGAATCCATCTTACAAAATGATTTAGCTCTATATCGAGGGATAACATTTTTTCGGCTATCATTCGGGAGGAAACTTCGTAAACATCCTGTTCAACCTGATCTTTTAACTTCTTTACATAAATAATCTTATTGGAGTCCTTAAAATCAGAACGGGCCACCGTCCGGTCATTTAATCTTTTATTTTTTTCATCCTTAGCAACCTTCGCAGGAATTTCACGTTTCACAATTTTCAAGCCTTTCCGCTAAAGTCGCCCCTCTAATTAAAAATATCGGAACAGATTCATTTAAACTTAAGAGAAATATTAAATTTTTTTTATTAAATATTACAAACTCTTGCAATTGTCAAAACTGAAACTTTTTTTGCCCCCTTCGCGTACAAAACCTTACTGCATTCATCCACCGTTGAACCCGTGGTAAAAACATCATCTATCAAAAGCAAAGACTTACCTGAAATATTTTTTTTCTCATCAAAAATAAAAGCTCTTCTCACATTCCGTCTTCTTTGCTCAGGAGATAGTTTGGTTTGATCCATCTCCTCGTTAACACGAATTAAAATTGAGTCGCAAATTAATCCCGTTTTTTTAGCAATCTCCCCTGCAAGAAGATGCGCTTGGTTATATCCCCTCTTAAGCTGTTTCTTCCGGCTAAGCGGAACATAGGTAATCAAATCCACGTCTTCAAAATCATCAATTATACCGGCCATTAAACCGGCAAATATTTTCGCCAAACCCCTACCGTTTCTATATTTAAATTCATGAATCGCATTTTTTAGGGCCCCCTCATAAAAACCAAGCGAGCGGGCAGTTGAAAATTTAAATCTGTTCCTGCAGTCCCTGCAAACATTTACTTCAATATTGCATGGTTTCCCACACCTTTTACAAATTGGGGGTTCAATGATTGAAAAAGAATCCTTGCAGTTGAGACACAAAATACTTTTGGAAAAATTACCGCAAATCCTGCATCTCTTCGGATAAAATAAATTAAAAAATCCCTCCAGCATATCTTGCTTTCAACCTCCATCAGATAACGGTGATTAAATACTGCCAAATTGGGACCGTTACCATGCTAAGAATGGTTGCTAATACCACTGCAACGGGCAAAAAATCGATGTCCAGCTTGTACTTAAGCCCGATGATAAAAGAAAGCATGGCGGTGGGCATAGAAGCTTCAAGAACAACGATGCTAAGAAAACTATGGCCCAAATTAACCGTATTTCCAATTGTATAGGCCAACATTGGAGCAAAAATCAACTTTATTCCGCAAAGTAAAATAAGCAACATTTTATACTTTCCCAACTTCTGAAAACGTAGCGAAAGGCCTATGGAAATCATGATTAAAGGCACCGCCGCGGCACTTAAATATTCCAGACTTTTTAAAAGAAAAAGGGGGAACGTCAGACCGCGAAAAGCAAACCCTAAAAAAAGCGCAATTAAAGGAGGAAAAGTGACAATCTCTTTTATTTTATTTATTCTTTGAGCATTATCCCCATAAACCTCAGCAAAATAAAGTCCTACCGTAAAAGCAAACATGACGGTGCCAAAAATATCATAAAATATTGCCTTGGTTAGCGCCGGCTGGCCTCCGAACCCAAGGGAAAGAGGATATCCAAGATAGCCCGTATTGCCTATCGCCGCCGCAAGCAAAAAAGCCCCGACGGTCGACCTTTTAAGATTGAAGATTCTACTCAACAAAAAAGCGACAGCGGCACAGCTCGACATCACAACCCACCCAATTAAGGGAATCGATAAAAAATCTAACGAAACCTGAGAATTGCGGATGGCTAAAAAAATCATCGCGGGAAGAGCTAAATAAATTATGACATTATTTAAAATAGCAGAGTCCTCGCGCCTGAGCAGTTTTGTAACCCTGCTTAAATACCCTAAACCGATGAGTATCACTATTGAAAAAATAAACCCGAATAAAGAAGCAGTTTCCAAAGATTGAACCTCCGTTTTTATGGATTATATCTTTATAGCAGAAAGGGGGTAAAAGAGTAAAATTAAAAACTTTGAGGATTCAAATCTGCTATTTTTTCTTCAAATGGTGGATACAATATATCTTTTTCGGTAACAATTGCAGTTATCAACCTGTTGGGTGTCACATCAAAGGCCGGATTAGCAACCGAAATCCCGTCCGGAGCTACTTGAATCCCACCAAAGTGGGTAACTTCGCTCGCGTCTCTTTCCTCAATCGGTATCTCTTTGCCGGACGAAATATTAAAATCAATGGTGGTGGTTGGAGCCACTACGTAAAATGGGATTTTATGAACTCCGGCTAAAACCGCTAAAGAGTAAGTGCCTACCTTATTTGCAGCATCTCCGTTTGCCGCAATTCTGTCAGAACCTACAATAACTTTATCTATTTTCCCCTTACCCATAAAATAACCGGCCATGCTATCAGTTATTAAAGTGGCGGGGATTTTTTCTTTTTTCAGCTCCCAAATAGTCAAACGTGCGCCCTGAAATTTTGGCCTCGTTTCATCAACGTAAACATGAATTTTCTTGCCTTCATTAAAAGCATAGTAAATTGGAGCAAGAGCGGTTCCGTATTGAACGGTCGCCAACGAACCTGCGTTGCAATGCGTTAAAATATTATCTCCGTCTTTTATCAATGAAGCTCCAAGAGCTCCTATCCTTTTACTTGAGGCTATATCTTCTTCAATTATTTGAAAAGACTCACTTTCTAAGGCTTTTTTAAGAGATTCTGCGTCCTTCCATTTTCTCGAGGAAACAACGCTCCTCATCCTCTCGATTGCCCAAAAAAGATTTACCGCCGTGGGCCTGGTATTCCTCATCTTCTCGCAGATTACATCAATCTCTCTTAACAGTTCGTCAACATCACTTGCCGAGGAATTTTTAGCTCCCAATGTTATTCCCATGGCAGCCGCGACACCAATTGCCGGAGCTCCTCTAATTCTCATGGACTTAATGGCATCAATTACGCACTCGTGGTCTGAACATTCAAAAAACTCCTCTTTGAGAGGAAGTATTGATTGATTTATCATTTTAACTTTGCCATTCTTCCATTCAATGGTTTTTATCATTTCAAATCAGCCACCAGTCTACAGCTTTCGCAAATTTAAAACTAAAAAATAAAAATGAAAAACTATATAGAAAAATTTAAAATTTAAAACCAAACTCTAAAAAATAAAATTCTTAAAACACTTTTAATCTAAAGGATTATTCTCTGGATAAAAACTTTCTTAATTTTTAAATTACCATGCCTACCGCCGTGCACGCCGCTGACAGAGCAGGCATCTGCGCTACAAGCTACTTATGAGATTGCCGCGCTCCCTTTGGTCGCTCCTAAGTAACAAGCTCACCACTCTCCATACCAAAACCTTGTTTCTTTCTTAAATCACCCCAGTTAGACTGGGGTGGGATGCTCGCAATGACGGATAGAAATTTACTGTAATACAATTGTAATTTATGGTGATTCATTGAGATTAATGGCAACTAATTGTAATTAATTTGAAACTCCATTTGGTCTCCACTTAACCTCTTCCTAATTTCCATTTAATTTCTACTTAATTACCGCTTAATTTCCACCTAATCTCTATTTAATCTCTCTTTCTGCTCTATAAGTCGGGAGTCGGTAGTTTGCCTGATACCAGAGCTGAGCTTTGGCCAGATTGTTGGTTTTACCATACTCTATACTCTACATGCCATCTGCCACCTGCCACCTGCTATCAGCTTTTCCCGGCGAGCATCTCCACCAAATAATTTATCTTGGCAGTTTCCTCAACAAGCTCAGCCAATTCCTCCGCTTGAGCAATGTTTTTTCCGATGGCAACAATGCCGTGCTTCTCCATCAACACAGCATTTCTCTCTTTGATGGTTTCACAAACAGCTTCTGCAAGTTTCATTGTTCCGTGGGGAAAATAAGACGCAACCGGAACCTCACCCAATAACATCTCACTTTCAGGATTAACCGATTTTAATTCTTTAGCCAGGTAAGCATAAGCAGAAGCGTAAGGAGAATGAGTATGAACTACCGCTTTTATATTTCGATAAGCCTTATAAATTTTTAAGTGCATCCGCATTTCGCTTGAAGGATTTTTGTGCCCTTTAACAACTTTACCTTTTATGTTAACAACGACCAGGTCCCCGTCGATCAGATTCCCTAAACAGGTTCCGGCTGCCGTAATTAAAATTCTGCCTTCATCCAGCTTGCAGCTAATATTGCCTGATGCCCCCACAACGAGACCCTTTTCATATATACGCTTACCAGCTTCAATTAGATTCATATATTAGTTCCTTAGTTTTTGGCTACGTGGCTACTTGGTTTCTATGTTGCTATGTCGCTACGTTCCCATTTCCCAAGAACTTAGATACTTTTCTTGTTCCTCTGTAAGAGTGTCTATTTTGATTCCCATCGAAGCAAGCTTAAGTTTTGCAATTCTCTCATCGATTTCTTTGGGAACGGAGTAAACTTTTTTCTCTAAAATACTTGAATTTCTTTTTATAAATTCGGCGGAAAATGCTTGGTTTGCAAAACTCATATCCATAACGCTTGCAGGATGCCCTTCAGCCGCCGATAAATTAACCAAACGCCCCTCAGCAAGAAGATAAATTCGGTTACCGCCGGTTAATGTATATTCCTCAACAAATTCCCTTATTTTCCTCTTTTTCTTTGACATTTTCTCTAATTCGGGAATATCTATTTCCACATTAAAATGACCGGAATTAGCGAGTATTGCCCCATCTTTCATTATTTCAAAATGTTCTTTTCGTAAGACATGAATATCCCCGGTTACCGTGACAAAAATATCTCCAACTTTTGCAGCCTCAAGTGAGGGCATAACTCTAAACCCGTCCATTACCGCTTCTAACGCCTTCAATGGGTCAACCTCGATGATTACTACATTCGCCCCCATCCCTTTGGCACGAGTTGCAACCCCCCGACCACACCAACCATATCCGCCTACAACCAGCGTCTTTCCCGCCAACAAAACATTGGTTGCCCTTAAAATACCATCTATTGTACTTTGCCCGGTACCATAACGATTATCAAAAAGATGTTTGGTATTAGCATCGTTAACAGCGACTATGGGAAATGTTAAAATTCCTCTCTCGGACAAACTCCTCAATCTTATAACGCCGGTTGTCGTCTCCTCCATCCCCCCGATAACACCTTTTGCCTTTTCTTTCCTATTAGAATGAAGTATAGAAATAAGATCGGCACCGTCATCAACAACTATCACCGGATTATGATCTATAGCAACATCTATGTGCTGATAATAAGTCTCGTTATCTTCCCCTTTAATTGCAAAAACGGGTACTCCGTAATCTTCTACCAAAGAAGCAGCCACATCATCCTGTGTGCTCAATGGATTCGAAGCACACAAAACAACATCCGCTCCTCCTGCTTTTAATGTTCTCATGAGATTAGCCGTCTCGGTGGTAACGTGAAGGCAAGCGGAAATCTTGACTCCATCGAGAGGTTTCTCTTTAGCAAAAAGTTCCTTCGTCATCCCGAGAACGGGCATTTGATTGTTGGCCCATTCTATACGGAGTTTCCCTTCGGATGAAAGTTTCTTATCTTTAATATCACATTTCACATTCAATTCCCCTTTTCGTTTATATTTTTTTTAGAATATCTCTTACTAAGATTCTAAATTGCGTCTCAACTTTTTTCGCTTCAATTAAAACTTCGTCGTGAGTAAGTTTTTCTACTCGCTTAACTGAATTTGTAATACACGAAATTCCTAAAACTCTCAGCCCTGAATGCACCGCGACAATTACTTCGGGAACCGTGGACATTCCAACCGCATCTGCCCCAATTAATGAAAGAAATGCCACCTCAGCCGGAGTCTCATAGCAAGGTCCGGATAATCCGGCATAAATACCTTCTTTAATATCTATCCCTTCTTCGTTGCCAGCCTCTTTTGCGATACTCCTAAGTTTCTTATTGTACGCTCCGCCCATATTAACAAATCTTGGACCAAATTTCTCGTCATTTTGGCCAATTAACGGATTGTCAAAAAATAAATTAATGTGGTCTTTAATTACCATAAAATCTCCGATAACCAAATTTTCATTAAGGCTGCCCGCAGAATTGGTGATAATTAAAGTTTTAATTCCCAACTCGCTTAAAACCCTGATGGGAATGGTTATCCCAAGCATGGTATAACCCTCATAGTAGTGAACCCTACCCTGCATTATTAAGACTTCTTTATCTTCCAGTTTTCCCGCAAAAAGTTTTCCATTGTGACCCGGAGTCAAGGGAACGGGGAAATTTGGAATATCCTCGTATGAAATAATTTTTTTATCTGCAACGTCTTCCGCCAAGCCGCCAAGACCTGTGCCAAGAATTATTCCTATCTCCGGCTTAACCTTGATTTTCCGCCTTATAAAATCCGCAGATTCCTTAATTTGTTCCCTTATATGTTCTCTTGGATCCATATTCTTAATTACTCCTCCGCAAGCCTTTTCTTTAGCACGCTTATTCTTTCAACCGGGGAAGGATCTATACCTTCAATAACCGCAAGATAAACACTGGTAAAATCCCCTAAGTAAATTATCGAAAAAATCCTCTCCAGCATAGATTTTCCTTTTGTTCTAACTTCAAACACTCCATCAAAGTGATCTTGAATTAAAGAGTTGGTTATATTAATCCTTTTCTTTACTTGAGAATGGTCTTGATCGTCTCTAAGCATTATAAGAAAAAACCTCTCTGTAATATCTTCTAAAAGCTCCCATCCTACCGTTTCGTTGTGATTTAATTCGGGGAAAACGTTATAAAAAGCGGGCACCTTGCCGTTTTCATTAAATTGACATTTCCAGCGCAAAGCTGCTATCCCCGTAATCCCACCGGAGCCGTAAATTATGGGTATCTTCCCGATTAACCTTTCAGCAAGTTGTTTAGCGCGGTTTTCATCCGAAGAACTACCCGGTGACAAATTTTCTCTTGCCTGTTTTAAAGAAGCTATCGTCTCCTCAATTTCAGTGGTCTTATCCTCGATTAGACCAAACTTCTCTAAAGCCACAAGGACTGGGATTAAAAGATAACCGAGAGCGGCTCTCGGTTGAATATCTTTAGGAATTATTACAAGAGGCAGATTTTTCTCTTTTGCCCTTTTGGCAAGCCCTCCTCCCGAAGTAATGGATACCACGGTAGCCCCCAGGGAAACCGCTTGGTCAAAACCGGAGAGGGTCTCTTCTGTATTGCCCGAATAGCTCACGGCTAAAAACAGGGTATTTTTATCAGCAAATTTGGGTAACTTATAATCTTTGTTCACGTAGATGGGAATGCTCAATTCATCTTCCAAAAGAACTCTTGTTATATCTCCGCTTATACCGGAACCACCCATGCCTAAAATTACAATTAACGCCGGTTTATTTGAAAAAGCTGTTAAGTTAACCTTCTTTGCGATTGTCATGGCCTCTTCGCATTGCTCGGGAAAACGTTCTAAAAATCCAAGCATATCTTCCTTGTCTATTTCCTTCATCGTCACGATATCATCAATATCAATCATTTAATCCCTCCTCTTGTTAGTTAGTTGGCTTGTTATTAGTTTGTTGGTTTGTTGGTTTTTCTATACTCCATACTCTATATTCCTCATTCTCTCTGCTCTATGCTCCGTGCTCTATGCTTTCAACTATCTTACATTTTCTCTTCACTCGTCCAGTTTTTTCCCTGGAGGCTAACAACTGGGGGCTGGAGGCTGATTTTTCTTCACCCTGTGCCCTAACTATTCTTCTCAATAATCATTCGTCCCTCATTTAGCAAATTGCTCACCTTTTCGCGACTTGAGGCTTCAGCGTATACCCGAATAACCACCTCGGTACCCGAGGGACGAATCATAAGCCAACTGCCATCCATAAGACAAAACTTGTAGCCGTCTTTTCTGCTTATTTTATTAACTTTCGTGTCATAAATTATCTTCGGCTCAAATGTATCCAAAGCTTTAAGAATTTTAGGTTTTTCTTTTGCGTCAACGCTTAAATCTAATCTATCATAGTAAAAATACCCTATTTCATCCATTAAATCCTTTATAAGTTGCTTTAGGGGCTTACCGTTTGTAACCATTGTCTCAATCAGCATAATGCTCATCAGTATCCCATCGCGCTCGGGAATATGATTTTTAATGCCAATGCCTCCGCTTTCTTCCCCGCCAATTAAAACATCTTTTGTTAGCATACGTTCACAAATATACTTAAACCCCACAGGAGTTTCAAAAAGAGGTAAATTAAACTTTGCGGCAAGAATGTTAATCATTTGAGTTGTGGAAACCGTCTTAACAACCTCTCCCTTCCAACCTCGTTCAGCGGCAAGATGTTTTAGTAAAACGGCAAATATCCTATGTGAGTCAACGAAATTCCCTTCGGAATCAATGGCGCCGATTCTATCAGCGTCGCCGTCCAAAGCTAAACCAACATTGTATCTATTGGAAGCAACTAAGTTCTTAAGTTCTTTTAAATTCTTATCTACGGGTTCGGGATTGACTCCCCCGAAAAAAGGGTTTATTTCACCGTGAATCTCGTCTACATCACACCCCAAAAGTAAGAGGGCGTCTTTTAAGTACCCTTGGCCCGCCCCGTAAAGAGGATCAACCCCAATTCTTAAATCACAACCTTTAAAAATATCGTTATCAACAATTCTTAGTAAATGATCGATATAATTCTTTTTTGGGTTAAACATTTTAAGCAAACCGGTGTCTTTAGCCGTAAGAGGAGAAACCATTAGAGGTTTTTTCCCAATTTCTTGATTTACAAAATACTGTTTTTCAATTTCTTCAATTATTTGTGGAGTTGTGGAACCACCGTACGAAGCCTTAATTTTTAGCCCATTATACTGCGGTGGATTATGACTGGCGGTTATTATGATGGCTCCATCGGCTCTCATATCAACCACCGAAAAAGAAATGGCGGGGGTGGGAGCAAAATCATCGGTCAAATAAACCTCGATATCGTTTGCCGCCGCAACCAAGGCCGACTCCAAAGCAAACTCTTTTGATAAAAAACGTGTATCGTAACCCACAATCAGTTTAGGCCGATTAGAAGAAATTTCTCGCTTGTGGTTTTTAATATAATCGCATATTGCCTGAGCAACATCCCTTACGTTTGCAAAAGTAAAACCATCGGCAATTATGTCTCTCCATCCATCAGTTCCAAACTTAATCACTATACTCTCTCTCGCCAATAATCGAGCGTATCCTTCAAGGTTTTCTCGAAAGAAATCTCCGGTTTCCAACCGGTTCTTTCTCGCAACTTAGAAGAGTCGCCTAAAAGAATGGGAACATCCGAAGGTCTCATGCGAGCCGGGTCTTGTTCGACTTTAATTTTTACATCGGTCATCTTCAACAACATGTCCAACAATTCTTTAATCTTTATAGCTTTACCTGAGGCAATATTGTACACTTCACCTGGTTCTCCTTTTTCCAACACAAGCCAGTAAGCACGCACTACATCTCTAACGTCGGTAAAATCCCTCTTTGCCTCAAGATTACCCACTTTTAAAACAGGTTTTTTTAAACCCTTTTCAATCTCGACAATTTGTTTAGCAAAGTTTGAAGAGACAAAAACTTCCCCTCTTTTCGGTCCTTCGTGATTAAAGGCACGCGTACGAATTATGTTCATCCCATAGCTTTGGTTATACTGGTAGCCCAGCAAATCTTGCGTAACTTTACTAACCCCATAGGGGCTGAGAGGCCTCAAAGGGTTATTTTCAGTTATTGGAACTTCATTTTCATAAACCATTCCGTACTCTTCCGAAGAGCCGGCAATTTGAATGCGAGCACTCAATCCAAGCTCTCTCATCGCCTCAAAAATATTTAGTTCGCCAATAATGTTGGTGGTTAGAGTCTCTGCGGGAGCTTTCCAAGAAGTAGGAACAAAAGACTGGGCTGCTAAATGAAAGATATAATCCGGTCTTACTTTTCCCAGAACCTCCGAAGTAGATGTGGCGTCACGAATGTCTCCTTCAAGGAGATGGATTTTTTCAATTATGTGATCTATGTTTTCCGTTCGGCTTCTCCATCTTTTTATTCCAAAAACCTCAGCCCCCTTGGACAAACAATAATCGGCAAGGTGGCTTCCGACAAAACCCGTTATGCCCGTAATAAGAACCTTCATAAGCTCCTCCTAAAATTTAATTATGTTTTTCCCTATCTTTGTCTTGGGCCAAATTTTAATACCGCGCTTGAGCAAGTTCTCGCTCCCGATTTTAATTTTCTCCCCCAAAACTGCCGTTTCCTCTACGTGAACCTTGACTCCAAGTTCAACCCCTTTGTCCAAAATACTGTCCTTGATAACCGAGGACCTGTTTATCTTACAATCATTAAAAAGCACCGACCCGCTTATCGTTACACCCGGACCAATTATGCAATCATTTCCAATGGTAGTATAACCAAAAATTGTGGCGTTGGGCTCGACTTGACAATTCTCGCCCATAACAACCGGGCCAAAGATGTTGGCTTTCGAGCTAATTTTGCAATTATCGCCAACCCAAACTCCGAGTTTTGTCTGCATCCCTTTAAAATCAAATTTAATACGTCTTCCGAGAATATCATGGTGAGCTTTGAGATAATTTTGGGGTGTCCCTATATCAAGCCAATAAGCATTGGAGGGAAAACCGGATACCCTCTCCCCTTTTTCAATCATCTCAGGGAAAACCCCCCTTTCGAAAGAGTAGTTTTCCGCCTTTGGGATGAAATTTAAAACCTCCGGTTCCAAGATGTAAATACCGGCATTTACAAGATCGGTTGTTACCTCGTCCCAACTCGGTTTTTCTAAGAAATAAGTCACCTTGCCTGTCCCGTCTATCGGAACAAGACCATAAGAAGTGGGGTCTTCCACGGATGTAAGCATCAACGTCGCCAACGCTTTTTTTGACTTGTGATACTCCAGAAGTTGCTCAATATTCAAATCGGTCAATATGTCGCCGTTAAAAACAACGAAGGAGCTATCGTCAAGATACCTTTCAACATTCTTAATTGCGCCGGCTGTACCCAAGGGTTTGTCTTCTTTGACATAAACGATATTTAAACCGTGCCTTTCACCGTTACCAAAATAACTCTCAAATACATCCGGCAAATAGCCCGCGCTTAATATGATATCTTCAACCCCATAATTTTTAAGCAATTTGAATGTGTGCTCAAGAAAGGGAATATTTACAAGAGGAAGCATTGGCTTTGGCGTAGCGCAGGTGAGAGGCCTCAACCGAGTTCCCTGACCTCCAACCAAAATTACAGCCTTCATATCCCCTCCAAAATTTAGTCTTTGATAATTTTAACATAGTCGAAAAGAAATTTGCCTATTTTTACCGCGATAAAAATATCAAAACTGACAAAAACACTTGAAAACAAAATTTCGATATGACCATTCCTTTTAAGGAAAATGGAAATAGTTAACTTGGAGGAAAATTATTGGGCGTTAACATAGTCCTTGCCAATAATTATAAAAACATCAGACGAAAAATCATATTTGCCGTCCGTCTCTTCTATATCGGCAAACGGCAAGCAAATACCAACTTTGTCCGCTTTATTCTTTGCATTAGAGTTATATATTATGAGAGTTTTATCGTAATCAGACCCATCGGCATTGCCGATATTTTTTACCTGAAAATCCTTTTCCTTTAATTTATTTGCAAGTTCATGTGCTACACCAGAGGCTCCGCAACCGTTTCTAACTTCCAAAACAATGTCCTTATTTCTAATGAATTCCGGGGGCAATTCGCCGTCTAATGCTAAACCATTTTTAACTCGATAAAAGATCTTCTCCATTTCTTCTTCATCCGGGATAACATAACTCACGCCGCCCCTCATCTCCGGTGTTCCCGGAAGCATAGCGCCGTCAAAATCGGATTTTTCCAGAGCGTTAAGTTCTCTTCCCAAAGAAACCATCTCGCTCATGGTCATATCAGTTCTGGTATTTTCAACAACAATGTTCACAAGCTCAGGCACTTTAAAAATTGACCTTATCTTCACCGATTCATCCAAAATGGCTCTTATAAATTTCTGCTGCCTTTCAATCCTTCCAAAATCACCCTGAGCATCGTGACGAAATCTTACATATTTAAGGGCATTTTCTCCATCGAGATTTTGGTAGCCGGACTTAAGAGATATCCCAAGAGAAGAATCTCTCATTCTTTTATCAACATAAATATCTATACCACCCAAAGCGTCAACAATTTCCTTAAACCCTTTAAAGTCAACCATAACATAGTGATTGATATCAATATCCGTAAAATCTTTAACGGTGCAAATCATAAGTTCTACTCCACCTATCGCGTGAGCGGAGTTTATCTTGTTGTATGAGTACCCGGGAATCTTAACTCTAAAATCTCGGGGAATTGAAACCAGAACAACCTTATTTGCTTCAGGATTAAACCTCATTACAATGATTGTATCGGCCCTACCCCTATCATCCCCCCGAGTATCGTTTCCTAAAATCAAAATGCTTATCGGCTCTTTATTTTTGTGCTTGGAAAGTGCTTCTTCGATTTTTTTTGAACCATCGTTTTCACCGACAAAGCTTACTTTTCGTTCCAAATTTTTTACATAGCCATAGCTGGCAGCAGCGCTAGCTAAAATGATAATAAAAAGTACCAGCAACATTTTGCGAAAAATATATCGGGGACGTCTCCTCTCCTCTATAATTCCGCTTTCTAATATATTTATGCTTCCTTTTTTCTTCACATGTTTGCCCATTTAAAATACTCCAATAAAAAAAATCCGCACAAATTTTACCACAAGATACTTATGACCAACAAATCAAGATTGAATGAGTATTTGGAAAAATTAGGGCAGTTTTTTTCTCAATATTTTATTTACTAACCGGGGATTTGCACTATCTTTGGTAAGTCTCATAACTTGTCCCACCAAAAAACCAAAAGCCCTGCCCTTTCCGCTCTTGTATTCTTCAACAGCTTTCTGATTCTCTTCCAAAACCATATCAACAATTTTTTCTATTTCTTCTTCATTGCTTATTTGAACCAAACCTTTTTCTTCAACTATAATCTTCGGCAATTTGCCAGTTTCAAACATCTCTTTAAAAACATCTTTAGCCATCTTGCCGCTAATTTGTCCGTCATCAATTAATTTTAATAACTGCACAAGATGTTTGGGAGTAACAGCAGATTCTTCTATCTTAAGATTGGCTGCATTTAAGTGCATCGAAAGCTCCCCCATCATCAAGTTGTTTATCTTTTTAGCATCGCTGTAAGATTTTATACACTCCTCAAAATAATCCCCCATTGCTTTTGAGGAAGTTAAGAGCTCGGCATCATAGGCAGAAAGTTTATATATTTCCATAAACCTCTTTTTTCTAGCATCGGGCAATTCGGGAAGCGTCTTTCTCAAATCCGCAATCCAATCCTTTGAAAGTTCCATGGGGACTAAGTCCGGTTCCGGAAAATAGCGATAATCATGAGCTTCCTCTTTGCTCCTCAGAGACATAGTAACGTTTTTAGCGGCATCCCAGTGACGAGTTTCTTGAACTATTCTCTCACCACCTTCAAGAACTTCTCCGTGACGTTCAATCTCGTAAGCAAGAGCTCTTTGAATGGCGCGAAAAGAATTCATGTTCTTAACTTCAGACTTGGTTCCAAGTTCCTTAGCCCCTTTTGGGCGCAAAGAAACATTTGCATCACATCTAAGAGAGCCTTCCTCCATATCACAATCGGAGACCCCTAAATGCTCAATAATATTTTTAAGTTTTTGAGCAAAAGCCTTTGCTTCGTCCGGAGTTCTGATATCAGGCTCGGTAACCACCTCAACGAGCGGAACGCCGGCTCGATTAAAATCGACCAGACTGTAGTCGGCTCCTCCTATTCGTCCACTTTCGCCTATGTGTGTAAGTTTGCCGGTATCTTCTTCAAGATGAACTCTAGTTATGCCCACCCTTCTGACATAACCCCTCGGGTCGGAGCCCTCCGGGGCGAGGCCTTCCATCTCCACATTCACATAGCCTCCGTAACAGATAGGTAAATCATACTGAGAAATTTGATAATCCTTGGGCATATCCGGGTAGAAGTAATTTTTGCGATCAAACTTTGTATATCCCGCAACGTTACAATTTAAAGCAAGCCCAATTTTGGCGGTATACTCAACAGCTTTTTCGTTGGGTACAGGCAATGAGCCAGGGAATCCCAAGCAAACAGGGCAGGTAAAGGTATTCGGCTCTTCACCAAAAACTCTGGCTGAACAGCCACAAAACATTTTACTTTCCGTGTTCAATTCAACATGTATTTCCAATCCTATTACAACTTCGTAATCCATCTTGCCTCCGTCAAGTCTCCATCAAGTCGATAGTCTCTTAGTTGGGAGTCGGTAGTCAAACTTTTTAATTAAAAACTAAAAAATAAAAATGTAGAACTATATAGAAAAATGAAAAGATTTCCCAGATACAAGCATTATAAAAATTCTTTAAAACTTTTTTAATTTTAAATTCTGGTTTTTACTTTTTCATTCTCCATTTTTCATTTAACCTTACCCATTATTAGAGAGCTGGTTTCTCTTTAAACCCAAACTCCTGCTCAAAAGCATAAGCAGTTCGCAATACCGTCATCTCATCCAAAGTTTTGCCCATTATCTGCAAACCAACGGGCAAGCCATCGGCCAAACCGCAGGGAATCGAAATCCCCGGAATCCCAGCCAGGTTTGCAGGAATGGTACAAATATCTGACATATACATTTTAAGCGGATTTTCAAACTTTTCGCCAACTTTAAAAGCAACCGTAGGCGAAGTGGGTGAAACTAAAACATCGTATTTCTCAAAAACTCTATTGAAATCATCAACTATCAATGTTCGAACCTTTTGGGCCTGATTATAATAGGCCTCATAATATCCGGCCGAAAGTGCGTATGTACCAAGCATTATTCTTCTTTTTACCTCATCCCCAAATCCCTCAGCACGAGTCTTAGAATACATATCAACCATATTTTCAACTTTTTGCTTTGTCCTATGTCCATATCTAACACCATCAAAACGAGCCAAATTGGAACTTGCTTCAGCAGGTGCAATTAAATAATAAGCAGAAAGGGCAGCATCCACATGCGGTAAAGACACCTCTTCAATCACGGCCCCCATCTTCTCAAATATTTTTAAAGCATCATTCACCAGCTTTTTAACCTTTGCGTCTATTCCCTCGCCCATAAACTCTTTAGGAACACCTATCTTTAAACCCTTTATGTCGGCAGTTAAAGCCCTTGTGTAATCAGGAATTTCCGTGTCCAAAGAAGTGGAGTCCATTAAATCTTTCCCGCAAATCGCGTTTAAAATCAAAGCGCAGTCGGTGACATCTTTGGTTATCGGCCCAATTTGATCAAGTGAAGACGCAAACGCAATGAGACCGTATCTGGGTACCAAGCCATACGTTGGCTTCATCCCTACCACCCCGCAGAGAGAGGCAGGCTGTCTTATGGAGCCACCGGTATCAGAACCCAAAGCAAACACCGCCTCATCTGCTGCAACCGCTGCAGCCGACCCACCGCTGGAACCACCCGGAACAGTTTTTAAATTCCAAGGATTTGACGTAATCCAAAAAGCGGAGTTCTCGGTTGAAGAACCCATCGCAAATTCATCCATATTGGTTTTGCCGAGCATCACAATATCTTCATTGAAAAGCCTTTTAACTGCCGTTGAAGAATAAGAGGGGATAAAATTTTCTAAAATTTTGGAAGCACAAGTAGTTTTAACGCCTTTTGTACACATATTGTCCTTGATTGCAGTGGGGATTCCCGATAAATGAGATATGTCATTGCCCGCTTTTATTTTTTCGTCAACCTCATTGGCCATCGACAACGCTGGCTCTTCCGTTAAACTTAAGTAGGCTTTAACCTTTTCCTCAACCACACCAATTCTTTCAAAAACATTTTTGCAAAGTTCCACGGCGGAAACTTCTTTATTCATCAATTTTTTATGTAATTCATGAGCAGTTAGTTTGTGTAACATAATCCTCCATAAGTCGGTAGTCTCTTAGTCGGGAATCGGTAATGAGTTTATTAACCCGCTTACCATCTTCGACAATTCAACACACTCTTGTTTTAATTTCTCATGTTGTTTTAAATCTATGTAATCCTGTCTAAAAGAAAGTTCGAGTAAAGGAACGCACTCATGAATAGATGCCCGTGCCATCCTATAAAATTGTCTTCTTTCAGGATTATTATATCTTCCCGTTCCTTCTGCAATATTTAAAGAAATTGACAATGAAGCTCTTCTTAATTGGCTTACGATACCAAACTGCTCGTTTTTAGGAAAATTCTTAGTTACCTCATAAACAATATTTGCAAAATCAACAGCCCGTTGATACACTTCCAATTTCTCAAAATCAAAGTTTGCTTTTTTATTTTTCAAACCCACTCCTGAGATTTTTTGACTCCCAACTCTCGACTACCGACTCCCGACTAAATAATCTTTGGTATTCGAAACATTCCTTCTTCTTTTGCAGGAGCATTTAATAAAACATCTTCTTTTGAAAGAGAGGGTTTTTCCTCATCTTTCCTAAAAACATTTTTAATGGGCAAAACATGAGAAGTTGGTTTAATATCTTTGGTATCAAATTCTGCAATCTTCCCAGCGTGTTCTAATATTTGGCTCAACTGCTTGGCAAACTTTTCTTTTTCGTCTTCAGATAAAGAAAGTCTTGCAAGCAACGCCACATGCTCAACTTCTTTCTTGCTAATAGCCAACTTTAAACCCCCAAAGAGTAAATGATTAATAATGAAACTAAATTGTTCAAAGCATGAAAAATAATCGGCGGCCCAATTGAATTTTCTCTTTCGTAAAGATAAACAAGTACAATGCCCAACAATAAAATTGGAACCGTCATCCATAAACTCCCATGAAAAATCGCAAAAATAAAAGAGCTTATTAGAGCAGCCCAAGCAATCCCAATCTTATCACGCAAGGCGGTGTAGATAAACCCTCTAAAAAAAATTTCTTCCGCCAACGGTGCAACAACTACACTAACGAAAATGGCCAGTAAAAATCCGGATATCCCTTTCCCAAAAATATCAGGAATGCCCGTAACCATTTTAGGCGGTTCAAAATTTAAAACGCTTGAAGTAAACACAGCATATATCGCCGTTAAAATTTTAACCAATACAAGCCATATAAAAACCTTTCCTAAAACGGACATAAAGCGAAAGGCCTTAAAACCTAAATCCTTCAAAGAACCGTTACGCTTTTTTATCCCAAAAAACCAAACCAGCAAAACCAAAATCAAGTAACTTCCTGTCATTAAAGCTACTCGCCCAAAAGGCGTATTTAGATGTGATTCAGTGGGAGGACGAAATAAGCCCAGATACATTTGAAGAGCCAATACTGCCACAAAAACTATAAGAACCTTGCCGATATCTCTAACATCCCAGGAAACTTTTTTACCCTCCAATTAACCTCACAAACTCCTCTTCCTCGATAATCTTTACACCCAAACTCTTTGCCTTATCAAACTTGCTTCCCGGATTTTCTCCAGCGACAACATAGTCGGTCTTTTTGCTAACGCTGGATGAAACACGACCACCAAGAGCCTTTATCTTTTCACCGGCCTCCTCGCGCGCAAATCGACTAAGTGTGCCGGTAAGCACAAAAGTCAATCCGCCAAGTTTTTTTGGCGCACCCGTTTCAATCATTTCTCGCAAATTTATCCCGGCACGCTTCAGCTTATCCACAACTTTTAAGTTTCTTTCCTGCTCAAAAAACTTTATTACGCTTTCAGTAACCGCCGGGCCAATCTCATTTATGGCCGTCAAACCATCAAAACTTGTGTTCTCTAACTCCTCTATTGATGGAAAATGCTGTGCAAGAACATCCGATATATGGGAACCGACATGTCTTATACCTAACCCAAATAACACTCTTGAAAACGGCCTATTTTTGGAATTGTTAATGGCATTGTAGAGATTTTCAGCTGATTTTTCTTGAAAATGCCCTATTTTATTAAGCAATTCTTCCTTGGAAAGAAAATATAAATCTGCAATATCTTCTATCGCTTTATTCTTCAAAAGTTCATCAACAACCGCCGGACCCAGACCATCTATGTCCATAGCTCCTCGGCTTGCCCAGTGTAAAATATGTTCAAATCTCTGGGCCGGGCACGAGATATTTGTGCATCTTTTTACCGCCTCACCGGGAGGCCTTACGGCTTCAGCTCCACAAACGGGACATCTATTCGGAATTTTATATATTTTCTCCTCACCTGTACGCCTGCTAGAGATGGGAATTACTACTTCGGGGATAACATCTCCCGCCTTTTGCACCACCACCCAGTCGCCAATGCGAATGTCTTTCCTCTTCATCTCGTCTTCATTGTGAAGAGTGGCTCTGCTTACCGTCGAACCTGCAACTTTAACAGGCTCTAATACCGCAACGGGAGTAAGCGCACCGGTTCGACCAACATTCACCACGATGTCCAAAACTTTTGTGGTTTTCTGTTCAGGAGGAAACTTATAAGCAATTGCCCA
>DFBH01000045.1:26251-26966 GCA_002366545.1 Candidatus Oleimmundimicrobium americanum
TCCCTTTCCTCTTGCCACTTCTCACAGAAATTAAAAATCTCATCTCTCGTTTCAACATGCCGGATAAACTTGCTTACTTTAAAACCGGCTTTCTTTAAAAACTGCAAAACATCCCAATGAGTTTTAAAACCTTCCCCACTTGTGAACCCAAGCCCATAAATAATTGAGTCAAGCTCACGCCGTGCAGTAATGCCGGGGTCCAACTGCCTTAACGACCCCGCTGCTGCATTTCTGGGATTCGCAAAAAGCGTCTCACCACTTTTGGAACGCTCCTTATTTATCTCCTCAAATTGTTTTTTGGAAATATAGGCTTCGCCTCTAACTTCTAAGAAACCGGGTGACTTATCCAATCTAAGTTTCAATGGGATTGAGCGAATAGTTTTTATATTGAGTGTAATATCTTCGCCAACTTTGCCATCGCCCCGAGTGGCACCGGTGACCAGCAATCCGTTTTCATATGTAAGAGCTNNTTGCCGTACCATCTATCTTGAGCTCGCAGACATAATCTATTTTTTCATTAGGAAGACCTCTTTCAACTCTATCCAAAAAAGCCGAGAGTTCATCAAAAGAAAATGCATCACCGAGACTCATCATTTTAGTTCTATGCCGAACAGGTAAAAATCCTTCGGCCGGGGGAGCCCCGACTCTTTGAGTTGGTGAATCGGGGGTAATGAGCTCAGGATGTGCTTCTTCAATGGCAATGAGCTCTCTCATA
>DFBH01000045.1:27004-27131 GCA_002366545.1 Candidatus Oleimmundimicrobium americanum
ATAATAGCGATAGTTATGGTAGTTGATTAAATCTCTAAGTTCTTTTGCCCTTTTTTCAATGTTGGAAATATCGTTTATGGTTTCAACCTCCCAATCCGCTTGGTGAAATTATTATACAAGAAAATTA
>DFBH01000045.1:27151-27578 GCA_002366545.1 Candidatus Oleimmundimicrobium americanum
CTTGTCGCCATTAGCTACGCCTTCAGACATTGGCAGACAGGGAGTGGAGTATCTAACATTTTAGATTTCTATTTTATTGGAAGTAATGATTGAGCTAAGCCACAAAGTTTTGCCGTGACGAAACGATATCAAAGCCATGTGTATTCCGAACAAGTTGAATAAATGATTGGATTGTTTTTTCTAATAGTTATTACATGCTGTCTCAAAATATGCTTTTGGATGAGAGCATACCGGGCATATATCCGGTGCCTCAACTCCTTCGTGAATATGTCCACAGTTTCTGCATTTCCAACGAACCTTACCATCTTTTTTAAAAACCATTCCGTCTTCTGTGTTCTTAAGCAATTTTCTGTAACAAGCTTCATGTTCTTTTTCAATTTCAGCAATTCCCTCAAACATTACTGCGATTTCTTCAAATCCTTCCTCT
>DFBH01000045.1:27586-27773 GCA_002366545.1 Candidatus Oleimmundimicrobium americanum
AGTCCATTCAAAATTTTCACCATTGGCAGCAACTTTTAGATTCTCAATCGTGTTTCCTATACCAGACAATGCCTTAAAATGAAGTTTTGCGTGTTCTTTTTCATTTCCCGCAGTTTCAAGAAATAATGAAGCTATTTGCTCATGGCCTTCTTTTTTAGCAACTGATGCAAAATAAGTATATTTATTT
>DFBH01000045.1:27874-28195 GCA_002366545.1 Candidatus Oleimmundimicrobium americanum
TCTATAATATACAATTAAACTTCGGGTCAAGATAAAATTTCTCCTTCAAAAATTTCCCTGTTTATTCTTTAAAGAAATAATCCTTTTAAGTACGGATGGGATTTACGAATATCAATTTCCCCAATTGTTCTTTCTCTTTTTAATTCCTTTACTATTTGAACACCCTTTAAATGATACCTTTCACAAAAATAATTTAGATTTTTAGATATGTTTGAATAGCGGATTTTTGCCTCAATCACTTCCACAATTTGATCATTATTTGTGAGGCAAAAATCTACTTCTTTTCCATCTTTTGTACGAAGATATTTCAGTTCAAAATTT
>DFBH01000052.1 GCA_002366545.1 Candidatus Oleimmundimicrobium americanum
CCATGGTCTTCTTTCACTTCTGCCGTATCTATTTCAGACTCGTACCGCTCTGCTATTTCTTTGAAGATTTCTTTTAATCTTTCTGCTAATTTTCCCTTCAATAACATTTTTCGATACTTTGGAACCCAGACTAAGTGATATTTTAAATCATATACTGCGTGTCTGGTTCTTTTTACTGAGCTCATACTTTAAGATTATATGTGCTTTTCTCGCCTTCGGCGAGTCCTGTTTTCATCCACCCAGCAGAGCTGGGTGGTATTCAACAGAAATTTTTTTATAAAAGGAGTTTTTGTTCTTAGAAAAACAATAGCTCCGTGGGAAAATTTCAAACCTCAGTTTAAATTTTTTCTAACCGAAAGCACTTCTTTTACAATAATACTCAACGTCCCAACTGCGAGCATGGAAAAGACGATGAGCATCGGCCCAAACCAGTAAACAATTCCCGCGCCAACTATACATCCAACTAAAGGCCATTTGTAAATACGAAGAAAATTCTCTTTTTTCTCTTTGGCCAGAAAATCAAAAAGTTTGATTCCTACCGTAAAACCCAACGCGGTTATCACCGGTGCCAACAACCAGCCGACAACTTCTAAAAGGGGGTTGGCTTCTTTAAAAAACAAAAGAAAAACGACCAACCAATCGGCATAAAACATGCCTCCGAAAAAAAGCGACATTAAAACTTTAAGAAATATTTTAAATGAAGTTTTAGAGTTCAAAAATAACCTCGCATGATAGTCAGCCAGAATTTATATTATGATTCGCGTTACTGAATTGAAAGTCCTGCAATCTGTTAGTGGGGAGTTGATAAGAACTATGGTAAAAGGGAGCGGGGAAAGGGTATAGGGAAATCAATCAACAACCAATATACAATGGCTAATAGCCATTATTATCATATCATTTAAAAATAACCTCCAGCCATCCGGTGCTTATGAGATTACCACGTCGCCTGCGGCTCCTCGTAATGACCACCATAGTTTTTTGGTCACCGCATTTCTAATCACTTTGCCATCAGCCATAAGTTATTTGCCAATTGCCATATCATTTAAAAGCAGCCATTAGCCTCCAGCCGTCAGCTTCCAGGAAAAAATAAAACTTTTCATTGTTTTTAGTTTTTAAAACCCGGTGGGTCGGGTGAACAGCGACCCTCCAAAGGCGGGCAAGCATATGGAGCACGCTTTTATTTATACGCCATATCATTTTTAGGCGGAAAAATAGATTGTTCAAGGAATAAGCCGAAGCTGTTTGAGCCCCGATTTATCGGGGTGAGTTCTGCAGGCGCCTGAACAACCGTACATTTTGGAGCCGTTCAAAAAATGATCGGCCACCCTTCTTTTGCTTCATTTTCTTAGGCGAGTAAGAAAAAGAAGGAGCTTTCTACTTCCTTCTTTTCTCCAGCTCTCCCGCAATTTCTTCCAAAGAAATTCCCTTATCAACCAGCAAAACAAGGAGATGATAGAGTAAGTCGGCAGTTTCCCAAACCACTTCAGAATTATCTTTATTCTTCGCGGCGTCGATTACTTCAGCTGACTCTTCTTCGATTTTGGCAAGTATTTTGTCCTGCCCTTCTTTGAACAGTTTTGCGGTATATGAACCTTCTGGCATATTCTTTTTGCGATCAAGAATGACTCGGTAGAGCTCATTAAACACAGCCGGCAGACTCCCGACTCCCGACTCCCGACTCCCGACTATACTTCGATAGAAGCAACTGCGCGCGCCGGTATGACAAGCCACTCCAACCTGCTCAACCAAAACCAAAAGCGTATCGGCATCACAATCGTATTTTATTTCCTTTACATATTGAACATTACCCGAAGTCTCGCCCTTGCACCAATATTGCTGTCGGCTCCTGCTCCAAAACCAAGTGCGACCCGTCTCCAGTGTCTTCTCTATTGATTCTTTATTCATATAGGCGAGCATCAGAACCTCGGATGTGCGATAATCTTGAACTATCGCCGGGATTAATCCCTTCTCATCAAATTTAAATTTTTCGATTTTCATAGTTTTATTCTTCCTTCTATTTCTTTTCTTTAGATTTATGATGCAAAGCTTCCTCTTTATGATGAGTCATCATTTGAAAAATTAATCCTGCTCCAATTACAAATGCAACAAAAAGAATAAAGATGCCCACACAGGCAATTATATATCTTTCGCTCATGCTTCCTTCTCCCCTTCTTTTTGTTTTTCTTCAGCAGATTTTTCCATAGCCCTAACAAATATATAACGCGCTCCAAACATTATTGCAAAACCGACTACGAAAAATATTACGAGGGTAACCAAAAAATCCATAACCATTCCTCCTTTAATCCCTTAGAGCCGTACAGGAATACCGTTGTCCCGTAAATACTCTTTAACCTGTTTTATGCTCAACTCTCCAAAGTGAAACAGAGATGCCGCAAGAACAGCATCCGCATCAGCTTCAACTATTACCTCCAAAAAGTGCTCAAGCTTCCCCGCTCCACCGGAAGCAATTACAGGAATATTTACAGCACTTGTAATTGCCTTTGTTAATTCAATATCATAGCCGTTCTTAGTACCATCTCTATCCATGCTGGTCAATAAAATTTCTCCTGCACCAAGACCTTCAATCTTCTTAGCCCACTCGACGACACCCAAACCTGTAGGAGTACGTCCCCCGTGCGTATAAACCTCCCACCTATTAGTCGGGAGTGGGGAGTGGGGAGTGGGGAGTGCTTTCCTGGTGGCTGATGGTTTATCCGTTTCTTTTTTTGAACTATCTGCTATCTGCCATCTGCTATCTGCAATTTTTTTAGCGTCTATCGCAACCACGATACACTGATTGCCGAATTTTCTTGAAGCTTCATAAACAAGATTAGGATTATTTATTGCTGCCGTGTTTATGGAAACCTTATCAGCCCCGTTCTCAAGAACTTTTCTTATGTCCTCAACGGTTCTTATTCCCCCACCTATGGTAAAGGGCATAAAAACTTTCTCGGATGTGCGCCGAACAACATCAAGCA
The DNA here is from genome assembly GCA_002366545.1 of Candidatus Oleimmundimicrobium americanum. Taxonomy (GTDB): domain Bacteria; phylum Actinomycetota; class Aquicultoria; order UBA3085; family Oleimmundimicrobiaceae; genus Oleimmundimicrobium; species Oleimmundimicrobium americanum. Next base: position 2,979 of record DFBH01000052.1, read on the forward strand.
TAATATCGCGCTTTTCATGTGAAGCAGTTATGTCAAGAAAGGTAAGTTCGTCAGCTCCCGCCTCATCATAAGCAGCGGCAAGCTCAACAGGATCGCCCGCGTCTCTTAAATTTACAAACTTAACGCCCTTAACAACCCTGCCTTCTTTCATGTCAAGACATGGAATTATGCGTTTAGCCAACATTATCATCAACTACCTTTATGGCTTCCTCTAAAGTAAAAGCCCCGGAATAAAGAGCCCTTCCAATGATTATGCCTTCAATCCCCAAATCTTTAAGTTTTTTTATCTTTTTAATATCTTTCAGGTTGGATATCCCCCCGGAAGCTATAAGGGGAATATTCGTCTTTTGCGCAATTGATTTAATACCTTTTATATTTGGCCCTTGCATGGTCCCATCGACAAGAATATCTGTGTATATGATTCGCGAAACCCCAAGCTTCTCAAGCTCATTTATCATCTCAACCGCATTTATATCTGTTTCTTCCTGCCACCCTTTGATAGCTATGTGCCCATTTTTAACATCCAGCCCCACAGCAATTTTCCCCGGATACACAGCACAAGCCTCCGCGAGCATAGCGGGATTTTTTATCAAAGCTGTTCCCACAACCACACGACTTACCCCAATATCAAAAAGACGCTTTGCGGCAAACATTCCTCGCACGCCCCCGCCAAATTGTATTGGAATATTTACACTTTTAACTATTTGCTCGAGCACAAACATATTTTTTAATTCCCCTGCTACAGTCGCATCCAAGTCCACGATGTGGATATATTTTGCCCCCGCGGCTTCCCACCTTTTCGCCGCCTCCACCGGATATTCAGAAAAAACCGTCACCTTATCCATTTGCCCTTGATAAAGACGCACACACCTACCAGCCTTAATGTCAATTGCCGGATAAATTATCATGATGTCATCTCCCCAAATTTTCTCAATATTTTTAAACCCAACTTGCTGCTCTTTTCCGGATGAAACTGAGACGCAAAGATATTCTTCTTCCGGATACTTGAAACAAATTCGATTCCATAGTCAGTAGTCGTTGCCACAACACTCCTGTCATCCGGCACAACATGATAAGAGTGAACAAAATAAAGATAAGAACCCTCGCCGATTTCGGTTAAAACAGGAGCATCGGTCAGCTTCTTAATTTGATTCCACCCCATATGCGGAATTTTAACGTTTGAAGGCAAACTCACTACCCTTCCCGGGATTATGTCGAGTCCTTGCGTTATCCCGTGTTCTTTACTTTGAGTAAACAAAAGATGTAATCCCAAACATATTCCAAAAAAAGGTTTTCCTTTTGAGATATTTTTTATTATTTCCTCGCCAAGCCCCGATCCGGACAAAGAGTTCGCCGCATCTTTAAACGCTCCCACCCCGGGAAGCACAATTCCGTCTGCTTGCGTCAACATATCTTTGTCACGAGTAACAACTGCTTTGAAACCGACCTTCTCAAAACCTTTTTGAACGCTTCTTAAGTTTCCAACCCCGTAATCTATTATTGCAATCATTTATAGTTTCTTAGCCCCTTAGCAACATAGCTACATTGTTTTTTGATTTATAGGTCCCCACGTCTATAGGTTACCGAGTTACTGTTAAATTTCTCCCTTTGTTGAAGGAACGTCTTTCATCCGCGAGTCAATCTGAGTAGCCATATCAACCGCCTTCGCCAATCCTTTAAAAATAGCTTCCACGCAGTGGTGAGCATTCTTTCCTGAGAGAAGTTTTACATGTAAAGTTACAGCGAAGTGATTTACAAAAGCGTGAAAAAACTCTATCACTAAAGATGTATCAAAATTACCGATGTACTCCGCGGGAATCTCTGCATCAAAAAAGAGATGCGGACGACCACTTATATCGATCGATATCATCGCAAGCGCCTCATCCATGGGAAGTATTGAACAACCAAATCTCCTTATGCCTTTTTTGCCCTTAAGCCCCGCCCGAAAAGCTTGTCCCAGACAAATACCTATATCTTCAACGGTATGATGAGCATCAACCTCTAAATCCCCTTTAGCTCTAATTTTTAAATCAAATAGCCCGTGCTTGGCCAATAAATCCAGCATGTGATCAACAAATGGTATCTCCGTTGAAATATCAGCCTTTCCTTGACCGTCAACATTGAGCTCAATTTGAATGTCGGTCTCCTTGGTCTTTCTCTTAATTGTACTGCTACGCTGCATGTTAATCCCCCTTAAGTTTACTTATCTCATTAAGAACATCATTCCCACTCCCGGCAAGAATATCAACATCACCTTCAATAAATCTTTTCACCTTTTCAGTTTCACGCAAAACTATACATGACAAAAATTTACCGTTTCTTCCAAGCTTCTTATAATTATTTACCGTTTCAATATCGTCGGGGGTATCCCCGATGTAAACTCCAACCTTAGTATCCATTTTTTTGGATAAATCAGCAAGCAATTTTGGATCCGGTTTCCTAACCCCACCATCATCACTTAAAACCTTCTCGGGAAATATAATATCTGAAAGGTTGGCTTTTTCCAGAGCAATTCCGGCCTCTTTTTTAGTCCGTCCTGTTATAACCGAAACTTTAGGATAAAATTGCTTAACCAACTTCCTACTTATAAGAACCTTTTCCCGGTTAAGCAAACCTCTTTTGTTTACGTAAACCGGATTAAATCCGTATAATCTTTTACACCAATCAACGCCAGCGTAAAACTCTTGAAAAATCTGTTTAATAAGATTTCTATCCCAGAGGGCTTTTATCCTTTCTTTATCTTTTAAAGTAGACAAAGCTACCCTTTCGGCAGGCTTCAGCCCTCCACCCATTTTTTTAACTTCATTTGTAAAATCCCGCAAGCTTTGTCCGCTATCCCTTAAGACATTCAAATTCCTGTCCGATAAAGAAGCTGATTTGCCCAAATAAAAAATTACGGCGGCGTAGGTCAATTCCCAATCGTTGTTAAAGCCACCCGCCATTTTAAAAAACTGGGTTTCGTCGGGAGTAATAAGTACAGCATCGCCCGGCCATTTAAGAATTTTTTTAAAATAAAACTGAGTGGTCTTGCTAATTGCAACCCTAAAGGAACGAGTTACATTAAGAATTACACCATCTATATCCAAAACCAAACTATCAATTTTCTTGAACCGCCCTAAGACACCTCTTTTAATCCACAAATTGGGAGCTGTCTCAACATAACCTTCCAAAATATCACTTACCATCGACTATCCCCTTAAGCGTTTTTAAAACTATGTCGTTTTCCTCTCCGGTACCAATCGTAATCCTTAAATAATCCCTCAAACGTGGTTCGCTAAAACCCCTAACCAAAACACCCGCTTCTAAAAGCTTTTTCCAAACAAAAGATGCCTCTTTTTCCGTCTTAATTAAAATAAAATTTGCAGCCGAAGGACAGGGATTAATCCCGTTTATTTCTTTCAGCTCGACAAAAGTCCTATCCCGCTCGCTTATTATTTCTTCAATTTGTGGTTTTAAAATATCTTTTCTTTTAAGCACCAAGGACGCGACCATTTGAGAAAACGCATCGCAGTTATAGGGAAGTTTTACTTTAAGCACATTTTTAATAACTTCGGACGAGGCCAACATATAACCAATCCTTAACCCCGCTAAAGAAAATGCTTTTGAAAAGGTTCTTAAAACCACAAGATTTGGATACGTATTGATGAGTGAAGTGACCGTCTGCCCACTAAATTCAGCATAAGCCTCATCTATCACTATCAACGCACCGGTTTGTTTTAAAAAGGATTCTATATCCTCATTTGAAATCGGATTTCCCGTTGGGTTGTTTGGGCTGCATAAAAAGATAAGCGCGGGCTCAAAATCCTTGGCAGCCTCAATTGCTTTTGCAACATCGACATCAAATAAATCAGTTCTTTCGAACCGATAAACCTTGGTTCCCACCGTTTGAGAAATGATATTGTACATCGAAAAAGTGGGCTCAAAAGTAAAAACAGACCTTCCGCAAGCCCCATAAGCAAGAAGCAAACATTGAATCAGTTCATCCGAACCGTTTCCCAAAACAACGTTATCAGCAGAAACTCCATAGACGGTTGCAATCTGCTTCCGAAGCCCACTTGCCAAAGCATCCGGATAACGATTAAAGGTGAAACTGCCCAGTTTTTCTTTAACTTCATCCACCAAGGTTTGAGGTAAATTGTAAGAACTCTCGTTAGCAGAAAGCACTACCTGAGCATCTTCCTCTAATGGGAGATAAGGCTTAAGAGCGCCAAGCTCCAGTCGAGGCTCAATCATGTCAGTCACGTGCTTCAACTCTTATCGTGGCAGATTGCGCGTGAGCATCTAACCCTTCGGCATTGGCTATAATCTCGAGGGGCCCAACAACCTTCTTCAAACCTTCCTTCGTAAAAGAAAGCACGCTGGATTTTTTAACAAAGTCATATACTCCAAGAGGCGAATAAAAACGAGCCGTACCACAAGTTGGAAGAATGTGATTAGGACCAGCCACATAATCTCCTACCGATTCAGGGGTATAAGCTCCAAGAAATATAGCTCCGGCATTTTTAATTTCTCCAAGTATGCTCATGGGGTCCTCAACCATTATTTCCAAGTGCTCGGGAGCAATAAAATTAACAAGTTTTATCGCCATCCCTAAAGAATCCGTCAACAATATCCTTCCAAATTTTTCTATAGCTTCCTCGGCTATACTCTGCCTCTTTATGAGCTGTAACTGCTCATCCAGCTGAGCATCAACATCTTCCGCCAACCGGGCCGAAGTTGTAATTAAAATGGCTGTAGCATCAGGGGCGTGTTCCGCTTGAGCCAACATATCTGCGGCAATATAGGCTGGATTAGCCTTCGCGTCAGCCATTACAACCACCTCGCTCGGACCCGCAAGCATGTCGATATCAACCGTTCCAAACACAAGCTTCTTGGCCAGTGTGACATAGATATTGCCCGGGCCCGTAATCTTATAGACTTTCTTTATGGCCTCCGTTCCATAAGCCATAGCCGCTATAGCCTGTGCTCCTCCAACTCGGTAGACCTCCGTTACACCCGCTTCAAAAGCAGCAGCCAATGTTCGCGGATTAACTTGGCCATCTTCATCAGGAGGAACACACATGGCTATTTCTTCAACTCCTGCAACTTTAGCCGGAATAGCATTCATTAAAACAGAGGAGGGGTAAGAAGCCATGCCACCGGGAACATATATGCCCACACGCTCAATCGGACTTATCTGTTGTCCCAACAAAACACCGTCCTCTTCGGTCGTAAACCAAGAATCAGTCCTCTGGTTTTCGTGATATGAAATAATGCGTTTTTTGGCAAATTTTAAGGCGGCAATAAATTTCTCATCAACTACACTGTAAGCCTCTTCAAACTCCTTTTTGCTCACCTTAAGCTCGTCGGGTTTCAAGTTTGCCCTGTCAAATTTTTTTGTGTATTCCAGCAAAGCAGAATCGCCTTTTTCGCGAACATTTTCTACTATTTCTTGAACCAATCCCAATTTCGACTCATTTAAAGTTCGAGAAGGCAAAATTTTTGTCAGCTCTTTATCTCTTATGGTTGAAGGTACTTTTGTTGTAGATATCATCCTTACTCCTTCTTGGCCATCTTAAGTCTTTTTAAAAATTCATTAATCTCTTTAAATTTTATCTTGTAACTAACGTGATTGGCAATTAAACGAGATGAGCATCTTGCAACTTCATCCATCACCACAAGATCGTTTTCGGCAAGGGTTTTCCCGGTCGAAGAAAGATCAACTATTTCGTCAGCTAAACCCACAATAGGAGCAAGTTCAACCGAACCATGTAATTTAATTATTTCAGCCTGTATTCCCCGCTTTGCAAAATAATCCTCAGTAACCCTCGTAAACTTTGTGGCCACCCTAACCTGACCAAAATGTTTGTAACTCTCCCTTACCTTATTCCTCTCTTTGAGCAAGGCCGCCAAAACAAAACGGCATCTCCCATAACCTAAATCGAGCAATTCAAAAACTTTCTTTTTGGTTTCCATTAAAACATCTTTTCCAACCACACCAAGGTCGGCGGCCCCATACTCAACAAAAGTCGGTACATCAAATGGCCGCGTCAATATATATTCCATTTTATCTTTATCGACGATAAATCTTAATTTTCTTGAGTCTTCCCTTAATTCAGAAACATCAAGGCCGCTTTTTTCGAACAAATTTAATGTTTCTTCATAAATTGCTCCTTTGGAAAGAGCAACTTTCAAATATCTCATTTCAATTTCTCCTTAATCATCGATAAAGAGGAGGTCTTCTTTAAATTTGTTTCAACATCGAAGATCTCAACTGATTCCGGAACTTTATCAACATTTATCACCCAACGAAATTCCCCTTCGTTTGTTGCAAAATCATATTTGTCAAAGGAATATGGCTCAAGGATGGTCTCAACACAAAAATCCATATCCCTTAACATTTTTGCCGTCGCTAAAACCCTTTTAACATCCTTTGTTGAGCACACAAGCACCCTTTTACTATTTTGTTTTTTCAATGCCCCTTGTTCGGCAAGACATATGTGGAGCCTCTCAAGACCCAACGCAAAACCACAAGCCGGCTTATTCACTCCAAATTCTGAAAGGAGACCATCATATCTCCCCCCTGCTCCAACTAAAAAACCAAGGTTAGGAGCATAAACCTCAAAAACTATTCCTGTATAGTAATCAAAATGTTTGGCAATACCAAAATCAAAGATTACAAACTCCTCTAAACCATAAGATTTCAAGAACTCGTATAAATCAAAAAGGTTCTTAAGGACTTTGCGGGAGCAAGCGCTGCCGATATAACTTTTCGCTTTCTCGAGAACATTTTCACGACCCCGAAGAAGCGGAATCTCCATAATTTTAGACTTATCTTTGGATAAAATGGAATTTTCAACAATTAATCGTTCTATCCCCACCAAATCTTTCTCGACAAGCAAGGTCTGGATTTCTTTTATCAACTCTTTAGATATGTTGGATTCTTCAAGAACACCCCTAAAGAAATCAGCTTGCCCTATCCCAACCCGAAAATCTTTAAGACCGGCCGCCCGTAAGGATTCAATTAACACCGCGATGACTTCGGCGTCAGCAGCAGCCCCTTTGCTTCCAATAAACTCTAAACCCATTTGATAAAATTCACGTTGTTGACCGCGTTGGGGAGGCTCTTCGCGAAAAACATTTGTGGAGTAATATAAACGCGAAAAATCAGTACTTTTCATTCGCTGGGAAACAACTCTGGCAATCGGAGTCGTCATTTCCGGACGAAGAGCAAGGAGACTCCCATCACAATCGAGAAATTTAAACATCTCATCCTTCATCATCTTCCCCGTTTCGATAGCTAAATTATCAAAAAACTCAAACGTGGGAGTGATAATTTCTCTGTATCCCCAGCTTTCAAAAATTCTCCTTAATTTAGTCTCAACATATCTTCTCTCTTCAACCTCAGTGGGCATTATATCTCTCAAACCCCTGGGAATCGACACAAAATCTTTTTTATTATTACCCATTATTTCATTCCTTTAACGTAATAAAGTGTTAATAAACAAAAACAAACCTACTATGTTTTTTCTTTGTTGTCAACATAAAACCATATTTAACGAAATCTACCGGGCTTTTTTTAATTGTTTTACAAAAACTGCTTCTTCGCCCAGTAATTCTTTCAGCTCAGCAAAAAATTTTCCTCCAATTTTAACTCCGTTGTTTTTGCCAAGTCTCATTGTCGTTATTTTTTTATTGCTGACGATTTGTAAAAAGACAGGTGAGGGGCCACCGGCATGTGCCCTTAAGATCCGTTTAAGATGTTCAAACAACTTTTTCGTAAAATTAGCGGACTTTATTTTAATATAAACCGATGAAACTCCTTCCGCTTCATCGGTGTTTAAAGACTCTACGTTCAAAGCTATTATCTTTACTTCATCCTCTTTTTTATCAATTCTTCCTTTTACGCGAACCACCTTGTCTTCTTCAATTAAATCGCGGTAGTTCTGGTACATTGATGGAAACACTACGACCTCGACCTGTCCCTCTAAATCCTCAAGACTTACAAAGAGCATAATTCCACCTTTTCGCGTCGTAATGCTTTTAATCTTAGCAATTAATCCGCCAATCCAAACAACGCTTCCGTCTTTCTTTTCCTTAAGTTCGCCAAGAGATACATCAACTTGATTTTTAAGTGCATTTTCTACACTAAAAAGAGGGTGATCGCTAACATATAACCCCAACATCTCTTTCTCGTATGCAAGCAGCTCATCTTTGGGATATTCTTCAATATCTACTGAAATATCGCAAACCTCTTCCTCCTCGCCGTTAAAATCAAAGAGAGTAGACTGACCGATTTTTTTATCTTTTTGCTTCCTGTGTCCAATCTCAACCGCTTGTTCCATTGTCTCCGTTAGGCCCTTTCGAGAAGTTCCGCAAAAGTCGAAGGCGCCACCTTTAATTAAGCCTTCCAAACACCTCTTGTTTATTACGCTAAGATCAACTTTTTCACAAAAATCCCAAAGTGATTTAAAAGGATCCCCTTCTCTTCTATATTTAACGATAGCCTCCACCGGCCCTTCGCCAACATTCCTTACCGCAGCAAGACCAAACCTTATAGAATCACCAACCGCAGTAAATCCACCAAAACTCTCATTTACATCCGGCGGCAAAACTTTAATCCCAAGTTGCCTGCACTCGTTAATATAACGGGGCACTTTATCTTTGGTATGCATTACACTTGTAAGAAGGGCTGCCATGAACTCAACCGGATAGTTCGCCTTAAGATAAGCGGTTTGATAAGCCACTACAGCATAAGCAGTGCTGTGAGATTTATTAAAACCGTAACCGGCAAAATGAAGCACCAAATCAAATACTTCTCCCGCTGTTTTGTCATCGATTCCCTTTGAGATAGCTCCACCTATAAATTTTTCCCTATGCTCGGCCAAAACCTTGGGTTTCTTTTTGCTCATCGCGGACCGTAAAATATCGGCTTCAGCCATACTGAAACCAGCCATGACATTTGCTATGAGCATTACTTGCTCCTGATAGACGATAATTCCGTAAGTATCTTTCAATATCTCCTCAGTTGTGGGATGCGGATACTCAACCGGGACGCGCCCATGTTTTCTGTCAACAAAATCTTTTACCATACCGCTACCGAGAGGACCCGGGCGATACAACGCCAACAAACCAACTATATCCTCAAAATTTGTCGGTTGAAGGTCTCTAAGAAGACCTCTCATTCCTGAGCTTTCAAGTTGAAACACCCCAACGCTCTCAGCTCTTTGGAGCATTTTGTATGTTTTTTCATCGTCAAACGGAATATCATCGATATCGATATCTACCCCTCTGGTACGTTTAATAATCTTTAGCGCGTTGCCAATTACGGTTAACGTGCGAAGGCCAAGAAAATCCATTTTAAGGAGACCAATTTTTCGCACAGCATCCATATGATATTGGGTTACGGTTTCCGCGTCTCCCTTCCTCTGAATGGGAGTATAATCCGTTAAAGGACCTCGTGAAATAACCACACCGGCTGCGTGGATTGAATCCTGTCTTGCCAAACCTTCTAAAGCTTTTGCGGTCTCTATAATTTTGGCAGCTTCCGCATCGGTTTTACATTCTTCCGCTAAGTCCGGAGATAATTTCAAAGCTTCCTCGATGGTAATTCCCGGCGTTTCCGGAATCAACTTAGCAATTTTATCAACTTTTCCGTAAGGGATACCAAAAACACGGCCGGCATCTCTGATTGCAGCCCTCGCTGCCATCGTCCCAAAAGTAATAATTTGTGCCACGTTCTCGCTACCGTATTTTTTGCTCACATAGTCAATAACCTCGCTTCGCCTTTCAATACAAAAATCGATATCGATATCGGGCATACTTACCCTTTCGGGGTTCAAGAACCTTTCAAAAAGGAGACCGTGTTTTAAGGGATCAATATTGGTTATTCCCAAGGCATAAGAAACAATGCTTCCCGCAGCACTTCCTCTCCCCGGGCCCACTCTAATTCCCTGGTCATTGGCAAATTTAACAAAGTCCCACACCACGAGGAAATATCCAGCAAAACCCATCTTTTTAATTACACTTAGTTCGTGATTTAAACGTTCTTCAATTTCTGGTGTAATCTCAGCATATCTTCTTCTGATGCCTTCCATGGATAATTTATCAAGGTAAGATTCCAAGGTATATCCTTCCGGCACATCGTAGTGAGGAAGAAGTGTCTGGTTAAAATCGATTGAAACGTTGCATCTTTCAGCAATCTTTGCCGTATTTTCAATAGCTTCAGGTATATCTGCGAATATTTTTTCAATTTCTTTTGGAGACTTGAAATAAAATTTATCGCTACTAAATCTAAGTCTGTTTTCATCGTCAAGCAGAGCACCCGTCTGAATGCATAGAAGAACATCCTGAGCCATGCTATCCGATTTTTTAACATAATGAATGTCATTTGTTGCAACCAAAGGAATGTTCAACTCTTTTGAAAATTCCCTCAAAGTTTTGTTGACCACTTTCTGCTCTTTAATACCTTGATCTTGAACCTCAAGAAAAAAGTTTTCTTCACCAAAAATTTCCTTAAATTCAAGAGCTACCTTTTTTGCTTCGTCTACATTTTCCCTCAATATTAATTTGGCAACTTCCCCCCCTATACAACCACTTAAAGCTATTAAACCATGGTGATATTCTTTAAGGAGTTCCTTGTCAACACGAGGTTTATAGTAAAATCCTTCAAGAAAACCAAGAGAAACAAGACGCATTAAATTTCTATAACCTTCGTTGTTCTCCGCTAAAAGAACCAGATGAAAAAAATCATTGTCTTTTCGAAAAGTTTTTTCAAATCGACTATTGGGGGCCACATAGACTTCGCAACCTATAATGGGTTTTATTCCTGCTTTTTTGGCGGCTTCATAAAAATCTATTATGCCATACATGACACCGTGGTCAGTTAAAGCAAGCGCAGGCATACCAAGCTCTTTTGCACGGTTAACCAAATCTTTAATTCTTGCTGCCCCATCTAAAAGAGAATATTCAGAATGTGTGTGAAGATGAATAAATTTAGACATCTATCAGCCTCCGGCAATCAGCTAATTAAATTAAGAAATAAAATATAAAAATGAAAAACTATATAGAAAAATTTAAAATCGAAAACCAAGCCCTGAAAAATAAAATTCTTAAAACGTTTTTAATCCAACAGATTATTCTCTAAATAAAAGCTTTCTTAATTTTTAATTATCGTTTTTATTTTTTCATTCTCCATTCTTCATTAACTTTATCCTTTATCCTGCTTTTTTAGTCTCTCAAGCACGAGCTTGTATCCATCCGCTCCGTAATTTAAACATCTCTTAACTCGACTGATGGTTGCTGTGCTTGCACCGGTTTCATTTGCTATATCGCTGTAAATTTCGCCGACATCAAGTTTTTTGGCAACAGCAAGTCTCTGAGCTATTGCTTTAATCTCACCAACGGTGCAGACGTCCTCAAAAAACCGGTAACACTCTTCACGATTTTGAAGAAGAAGGGTTGCATCAAACAAATCGTCAACAAAATTGCTTCTTAAACGCTTATCTATGGACAAATGACACACCTCCCATGTCCTAAAACACAATAATTTTAACACAGGATTGGCTCAATGGTGGATTAAAAAAACTAAAATAAGCTATTTTCTTTCAAGTTCAAAAACAACAGGGTTATGAGGATCGGGGCAACAGACAATGGCTTTATTCTTATCTTCTTCCCAAGGAAACTCGCCGCCAAACCTTAAGACCGTAAGGAAGGGGAACATCGCCTGAAAAGCCCAGGCACACATTTTCGGCGGAATTTCTTCGTTTGAAATAACCCAGGAATCACCGGACTTGAGCCCATATGAACACACGCCTTTTCCTTGAATTTCTTTAACAGTTATTGTGACGGGTTTACCTTTTTCCAATAGTTTCTCCAGAAAATAAAATTCTAATCTAAGATATTTTTAACACTAAAATAAATAAAAAATTAAACTCCGCTAACAACTTTATTTCTCAAAGTCCCAATTCCTTCAATTTTCACTTCAATAACATCGCCAACTTGCATGGGCCCGACTCCCGATGGAGTTCCCGTTATGATTACATCACCAGGGGAAAGCGTCATAATTCCGGAGATGAAGCTCACGAGAAAATAAACATCAAAAATCATACTTGAAGTATTTGAGGATTGTTTAACTTCTCCATTCAAAAGAAGTTCAACCGAAAGACCGTTGGGATCAATTTCGGTTTCCACACAGGGTCCTATCGGGCAAAAAGTATCAAAACTCTTGGCGCGCGTCCACTGAGTATCCTTCCTTTGTAAATCCCTTGCCGTAACATCGTTTGCACACGTAAATCCAAGGATGTGTTTTTTGGCTTCTTTTGGAGACACACCTTTCGTTCTGTTTTTTATCACTATCCCAAGCTCAGCTTCATAATCAACCTGCTTTGACATAGCCGGATAGGTTATTTCTTTATTCGGCCCAATAAGAGAGGTTGGGGGTTTTATGAAAATTATGGGCTCGTTGGGAATGTCCATTTTTAACTCATGAGCATGATCTTTATAGTTTAATCCAACGGCAACAATTTTAGATGGTTGAACCGGAGCCAGTAAATCAACCTCATCAAGCAGAAATTCATCGCCCGTTACATTGAAGTTTTCAAACAGATTCCCATAAATTCCTAAAATGACGCCGTCTCTTAAAACCCCATACTGAATCTTGGAGCCAAATGAAAAGCGGACAAGTTTCAAAAAATCACCCACTATAAGTTGGGAGTCGGTAGTTAAACTTTTTAATTAAAAAATAAAATATAAAAGTGAAAAACGATATATAAAATTTAAAAAACCAAATCTTAAAAGATAAAATTCTTAAAAAGAGTATCCCGGGCACCGGTCTGACGATAAAAACTTTTTTGATTCTTAATTATCATTTTTATTTCTACATTCTCCATTTTTCATTTCTTCTATACTCCATCTGCCATCAACCATCTGCCTCGCCAGAGGCGAGCAGATATCTGCTCTTTTGACTCTTGACTAGCGAAGCAGTTGACCTGCCCGCCGATTAGATACAGCAATGACTTTCCTTTTTTTATCTTTTATCCTATATTCTTTTATTTTCAAATTTACAATTTGCACTTTCCAATTTCCAATTTTTCCTTACCCTATACCCTCTACCCTTTACCCTTCTTTTGGCTTAGACCATGCTCAATACTGTCCACGAGAGCTTCCCAGCTGGCCTCGATTATATTTTCATGAACTCCAACAGTCCCCCAGGTGTTTTCGCCATCGGTGGATTCAATGAGCACCCTAACAACTGCCGCCGTTCCTTTTTTAGCATTGATGATTCTAACTTTGTAATCAGTTAAACTTATTTCCTCAAGCGCCGGAAATATCCGAGCAATAGCCTTTCTCAAAGCATTATCCAAAGCATTTACCGGACCATTGCCTTCGGCAAATTCAACCAATCTTTTGTCGTTAACCCATATTTTAACAACAGCTTCCGTCTTTGGATGCCCTCTTCCCGAACGACTGACCGTTATTTTATAGTCTTCGAGTTTAAAGAGGGGTTTGTATGAACCCGTATTTTTTCTCAAAAGTATTTCAAAAGAGCCGTCAGCCGTTTCAAAGTAGTAGCCTTGATGCTCAAGTTTCTTTAATTTCTTCAATATCTTCATAGTTTGCTCAGGCCTGTTCGACAAGTCAACGCCAAATTCTTTTGCTTTATGAATGATGGCAGCCGTACCCGCTTGATCGGAAACCAGCACTCTCTGAAAGTTCCCCACCAAACTGGGATCAATATGTTCGTAAGCCCCTTTCTGTCTCATGCTCGCGCTAATATGAATGCCGCCTTTATGAGCGAAAGCACTCTCTCCGACATAAGGTTGATGAGAATCCGCAACGATGTTGGCCACTTCGCTTACATAGTGGGATACCTCGGATAACGCCTTCAGTTTATCTTTAGAAATACAAGAAACTCCCATCTTAACAACAAGGTTGGGAATAATCGACACAAGGTCAGCATTGCCGCAACGCTCCCCATAGCCGTTTATGGTACCTTGAACCTGAACAGCACCTGCCTCGACAGCGGCTAAGCTATTTGCTACAGCACAACCCGAATCGTTGTGAACATGTATTCCAAGCGGTACATCTGTATGCTCTTTTACCTCTCTAAATATCTTTTTTATCTGTGCGGGAATTGAACCACCATTGCTATCACACAAAATGATGCAATCTGCTCCGGCTTCCTCGGCAACCTTTATGGTCTTTAGTGCATATTTGGGATTATCCCTGTATCCGTCAAAGAAGTGCTCTGCATCAAAAAACACCTGAAGCCCTCGCTTTTTCAAATACTCGATTGAATCGGCAATCATCTGAAGATTGTCTTCCAAAGTAACAACTAAAACGTGGGTAACATGAACATCCCAGCTTTTTCCAACGAGGCATACTACCTCTGTTCCGGCTTTTATGAGATGTTGAATATTTCTATCATCCTTTGCTAAAACACCTTTTCTCCGTGTGCTTCCAAATGCAACCACTTTTGAATTCTTTAAACTAAACTTTTTAACTTGTTTAAAGTACTCAACATCTTTAGGATTGGAGCCGGGCCAGCCACCTTCAATATAATGAACTCCAAGTTCATCAAGTTTTGTGGTTATCTTTAATTTATCCTCTACCGATAATGATAGTCCTTCCCTTTGGACCCCATCTCGTAGCGTGGTATCGTATAATTCTACTTCTGGCTTAGCCATTTTAATCACCTTCAAATTCGTACAAAGCTTTAGTCGGTAGTCCGTAGTTTATAGTTTGCTGGTTTGCTTATTGGTTAGTTTGCTGGTTTGCTTATTTTTCCGACTCTAAGCTCACCGCTCTGTGCTCTCATCTTAATTTTTACTGAGTATTGATATGGTAATTTATTGAAATTAATGGTAACTGATTGTAATTAATTTGAAATTTTAACTTAATTTCTACTTAATCTCCATCAATTTCTACTTAATCTCTCTGCTCTAAGCTCTATACTCTCAATCTGTACACCGAGATTGCCACATCGCCTACGGCTCCTCCCTCCAGAGGCGGACAGGCGCAATGACAAAATGTAGTGTTTTTCGCTTTTAACTTTACCCTATACCCTTTATCCTTCTTTCGCCATCAGCCATCTGCCATAGGCCATCGGCTACTTCACCCTATACCCT
This sequence comes from Candidatus Oleimmundimicrobium americanum, assembly GCA_002366545.1. GTDB lineage: Bacteria > Actinomycetota > Aquicultoria > UBA3085 > Oleimmundimicrobiaceae > Oleimmundimicrobium > Oleimmundimicrobium americanum. The sequence goes on from DFBH01000052.1 coordinate 18,086, forward strand.
TAATATACCCTGATTTTACACAAACTCAAGCCAATCCATATATTCTTCTTCCTTACCCTTTATAATTGAGAAAAACTTGTCTTGAATTGCCTTAGTAACCGATCCGGGAACACCGATAACCCGACCATCAACCTCACAAATAGGCACAACTTCAGCCGCGGTACCGGTAAAGAAAGCTTCATCAGCAATGTATAAATCTGAGCGAACGATATTTTCTTCAATAATCGGATAATCCATATCACAAGCTATATCCATAACCGAATTGCGAGTTATCCCCTCGAGAATACTAGCAGAAGAGGGAGGTGTGCGAACAAGTCCATCTCTTACTAAAAATATGTTCTCACCGGGGCCTTCTGAAACAAAACCTTGATGATCAAGCAATATTGCTTCGTCGCATCCCGAATCTTCCGCTTCCAATTTTGCTAAAATTGAATTTATATACTGTCCTGTTGCCTTAGCCGCCGGCGGAAGAGCATTGGGAGAAATTCTTTGAAAAGAAGATATTCGTGTTTTAACTCCGTGCTTTATGCCTTCGTCACCCAAATAAGCACCCCAGGGCCAAACAGCAATTGACACGTCAACGGGAACTTTCATGGGATATAAACCCATCTCACCGTATCCTCTAAAAACTATCGGTCTTATATAGCAACTTTTAAGATTGTTGGCTCTAATCGTCTCTTTAACCGCTTCAATAATTTCTTCAACTGAATAAGGAATATCCATTCGATATATCTTCGCGGAACGGAAAAGCCGTTTAATATGATCGGTTAATCGAAACACGGCCGCGCCTTTATCCGTTTCGTATGCCCGAATTCCTTCAAATACCCCGGTACCATAATGCAAGGCGTGGGTTAACACATGAACCTTGGCATCAGACCAATTTACTAACTTTCCGTTCATCCATATCTTTTCAGCTTCAGTTATCGCCATTTTTAAACCCCCTGTCTAGTCGTTAGTCTCTTAGTCGTTAGTTGGTAGTAAATTCAAATTAAAAACTAAAAAAAAGGGGAGTTTACATTTTTCGTTGGTTTCTCACTACCGACTCCCCACTCCTCACTATCCACTAACGAAGTTGGCGACCATATCTCCAACTTCAGCGGTAGTATATCCCATTTTGCCCGCAGATAAACTTTTTAATTTTTCGCTAGTTACCTTAATAACTCCTTTTTCTATTAAGTTAGCTGCTTCTTTTTCACCCAAATAATCCATCATCATCTGAACCGCGCATATTGCCGCCAGAGGATTTATAACATTTTTACCTGTATATTTTGGAGCGGAACCCCCTATCGGTTCAAACATGGAAACTCCTTCGGGATTAATATTTCCACCCGCGGCTATTCCCATTCCACCCTGAATCATTGCCCCAAGGTCAGTGATGATATCTCCAAATAAATTATCAGTTACTATCACATCAAAATATCGCGGATTTTTAACAAACCACATACAAACCGCATCAACATGAGCATAATCTGTGCTTATTTCAGAATATTCTCTTGCAACTTCGTTAAAAGCTCTTTCCCACAAATCGAAAGCATAAGTCAAAACATTTGTCTTTCCACAAAGAGTAAGCTTATTCCTTTTGTTTCGTTTCTTGCAGAGCTCAAAAGCATATCTTATACATCTCTCCACACCCTTGCGGGTATTTATACTTTCCTGCACAACAACTTCATCGGGAGTCCCCTTCTTTAAAAATCCCCCTGCACCTACGTAAAGACCTTCTGTGTTCTCCCTAACAACAACAAAATCAATATCCTCAACCCCTTTGTCCTTTAGGGGCGTATCTACGCCCGGATACAATTTAATGGGACGAAGATTTATGTATTGATCTAATTCAAAACGAATTTTTAAAAGAATGCCCTTCTCCAAAATTCCAGGTTTTACGTCGGGATGGCCAATTGCTCCCAAAAAAATGGAATCTAACTTTTTAAATTCCTCTATAGCCGAATCCGGAAGAACCTCCCTCGTCCGCAAATACCTTTCCCCACCAAAATCGTATTTAACTAAATCATACCCGAAACCGCATTTTTCACTCACCGCCTCGAGTACTTTTAACCCTTCTCCCACAACTTCCGGACCAGTACCATCACCAGGCAAAACACCTATTTTATAGTTTCTGTTCGACACTTACTTTTCCTCCCTACCCGTTGGTAAACATGGGCTTCCAACCTTGACTTTTAAATAATTTATTAAACCACCATCCTCAATTATCCCTCGGATAAAATCCGGAAAAGGAGTAGCTTTAAAAGTTACCCCGGTGGTTAAGTTCGTTATTTCACCCGTTTCTGTATCAACTTTAATTTTATCTCCGGACTTTATACCATCCACAGCTTCTGAACACCCCAAAATCGGAAGACCCATGTTGATGGAGTTTCGATAAAATATCCGCGCAAAAGATTTTGCTATGACACAGGAAACGCCGGCAGCTTTTATCGCAATCGGGGCATGCTCTCTCGAAGAACCGCATCCGAAATTTTCCTCTGCAACCAGCATATCTCCCGAAGAAACTTTATTAACGAATTCCGAGTCTAAATCTTCAAGAGCATGCTTCCCCAGCTCTTTGGGATCAGAAGTATTTAAATATCTCGCCGGAATTATAACGTCAGTATCGACGTCTCTCCCGTATTTGTGTGCTTTCCCTTGATAAATCAATTTGCCTCCCCTGTAAGTCAATAGTCTCTTAGTCGGAAGTCGGGAGTGAGTTAATTAACCCACTTACCATCTTCGCCAATCCAACACACTCTTGTTTTAATTCCTCATGTCGTTTTAAATCTATGTAATCCTGTCTAAAAGAAAGTTCAAGCAAGGGAACACACTCGTGAATAGACGCCCTTCCCATCCTGTAAAATTGTCTTCTTTCGGGATTGTTATATCTTCCTGTTCCTTCCGCAATATTTAAAGAAATCGACAACGAAGCTCTTCTTAACTGACTTACGATACCAAATTGCTCATTTTTTGGAAAATTTTTTGTTAACTTATAAACAACATTTGCAAAATCAACAGCTCGTTGATAAACTTCTAATTTTTCAAAATCAAAATTTGCCTTTTTATTTTTCAAACCCACTCCTGAAATTTTTTGACTCCCGACTACCGACTCCTCACTAACAAACTACCCACTACCGACTATCTCATCGGGGCTTACAATCCTTCCCAAAATAGCGGATGCAGCGGCCACAGCCGGATTACACAAATAAACCTCACTCTTGGGATGACCCATCCTACCAACAAAATTCCTGTTGGTTGTAGCCAAAGCTCTTTCGCCTTCTGCAAGTACCCCCATATGCCCACCTAAACATGGTCCACATGTCGGAGTACTCACAGCCGCCTCTGCATCAATAAATATATCCATCAGCCCTTCGTCAACAACTTGTTTGTATATCTTTTGGGTCGCCGGAATAACTATAAGTCGAACATTTTTGCAAACTTTTTGACCCTTTAAAATTTTCGCGGCAACGCGCAAATCCTCTATGCGTCCATTAGTACAAGAACCTATAACTACCTGATCTATTTTGATATCTCCAACCTCGCTTATCCCTCGCGTATTTGAAGGTAGATGAGGAAAGGCCACCTGCGGCTCAATGCCGGACACATCATACTCATACACTCTTTCATACTCAGCGTCATTATCACTCTTGTAAATCTTAAAATCGCGTTTCGCGCGACCGCGGACATATTCTAAAGTCGTTTCATCCGGCTCTATAATGCCATTTTTACCGCCGGCTTCAATTGCCATGTTGGCCATAGTAAGTCTGCCCTCCATTGAAAGAGAACTTATGGCTTCTCCCGTAAATTCCATTGATTTATAAAGTGCACCGTCCACACCTATTTTACCTATGGTATAAAGTATTAAATCTTTGCCGCTTACCCACTTATTTAATTTTCCTTTGTAAACAAACTTAATTGTCGAAGGAACTTTTAACCAAACTTCCCCGGTCGCCATTCCCGCAGCTAAATCGGTACTGCCTACACCGGTAGAGAAAGCCCCAAGTGCACCATAAGTGCACGTGTGAGAATCTGCCCCAATTATGGCATCTCCGGGCAAAACCAGGCCAAGTTCGGGAAGGAGAGCATGCTCAATCCCCATGCGCCCAATCTCAAAATAATTGGTTATTTCCTGCTCTTTTGCAAAATCACGCATTATTTTAGCTTGTTCGGCGGATTTAATATCTTTATTGGGAGTGTAATGATCCGGGACGAGCGCAACTTTATCCACATTAAAAACTTTCCCGACTCCAATTTTTTTAAACTCCCGAATTGCAATTGGAGCTGTAACATCATTACCTAAAACTAAATCCAAATTTATATTTATGAGTTCACCCGGCTTTACTTTTTCTTTCCCGGCGTGAACAGCTAATATCTTTTCAGTTATAGTCATCCCCATATTTTTACCCTTCCTGTAACTTCTCTAATTTCTACTACAAATACAAAAAAACAGGCCTTGCGACCTGTAAAAACAGGATTTAATAATTTTAACAAACCCAATTTCACATTTCTACCTAAGATTGAAATAAACTACGATTATTTGGTCAAAGATTTGTTAATTGCATTTAAATATGCCCTTGCGCTGGCTTCAATTATATCGGTGCTGACGCCACGTCCGAGTACTTTCTTCCCTCCGATATCAAGTTGAATTGTTACATCTCCCTGGGCATCCAACCCGCCTGTTATGGAACTAACGTTATAAAAAAGAAGTTTAGCGGAAACACCCGTTGCCTTGCCGATGGCATTACAAGCCGCATCTACCGGTCCATCACCCTCAGCTGTCTTCTTAATAACCGCTCCATTTTTAGTCAACTTCACCGTGGCGTTGGGAACTTCATCGGTGCCGCTGGTTACACGCAAAGATTCAAAACCATAAACTTCAGAAGTAATGGCCCTCACCTCGTCAGCCATTATGGCACCAAGATCATCATCGGTAATTTCGGCTTTTTTATCAGCTAACTCTTTGAATCTTACAAAAACCTTTTCAAATTCCTCGTCATCAAGAACGTAACCCATATCTTCAAGATGTTGCTTAAGAGCATGTCGGCCCGAAGTTTTCCCAAGGATTATCTTGCTTTCGGTAAGACCTATTTTTTTAGGATCTATTATCTCGTAGGTAATTCTTTCTTTCAACACACCATCGGTATGAATCCCGGAAGAGTGCGCGAAGGCATTCGCCCCAACAATGGCTTTGTTAAATTGAACCTGATAACCTGTCAACGTGCTAACCAAACGGCTGGTCCTCGAAATTTGCTCGGTCTTTATATTTGTCTTTTTTCCCAAAGAACGGTAACGAGTATCCAGAATCATCACTATTTCCTCAAGAGCAGCATTCCCGGCCCGTTCCCCTAAACCGTTTATCGTGCATTCCACTTGATTTGCCCCGTTTTCAACAGCAGCCAAAGAATTTGCCACCGCAAGACCAAGATCATTGTGACAGTGAACACTTAAAATTACGTTGTTTAAGGCCGGCACCGCTGCTTTAAGTTCTCGAATCAATTTTCCAAATTCATCAGGAAGCGCATACCCCACCGTATCCGGAATATTAATAACGGTCGCTCCGCTCCCCACAGCAATTTCCAAAACCCGGCAGAGAAAATCAAAATCGGAGCGTGTTGCGTCCTCGGGAGAAAATTCAACATCCGGAGCATATTTTTTCGCCCTTTTGACGGCGGCTTCGGTCATCTTTAAAACTTCATCCCGCGTCTTTCGAAGTTTTCTTTCCATATGAATATCTGACGTTGCAATAAAGGTATGTATGCAAGGTTTTTCAGCATTCCTTATAGCTTCCCAGGCTTTATCGATATCAGCCTCTATCGCTCGAGCCAATGCAACGATTCTCGGCCCTTTTACCCTATTGGCAATCGCTTTTACCGCCTCAAAATCTCCCGAAGATGTTATGGGAAATCCCGCTTCAATAGCGTCAACACCCAGCTTGGCAAGTTGTTCAGCTATCTCAAGTTTTTGCCTCACGTTTAAACTTATTCCGGGAGATTGCTCTCCGTCTCTTAATGTTGTATCAAAAATATAAACTCTATCCATCATTTTTACCTCTACCTATATAACTATAAACCTGGCTTCAGAAACTCCGTCTATAGCCCTTATTTCTTCCAAAACTTCTTCTGAAACAGGCTCATCTACATTTAAAATACTAATTGCTTCCCCTCTGGCCTTCACTCGGCCAAACTGCATCCTGGCTATATTTATATTACGGCCGCCTAAAGTCATCCCGACCTTTCCTATCATCTTGGGTTTATCCTCATTGTGGATTAGAAGCATGTACCGTGAAGGAATTACGTCGACGTCATAATCAAAAAGTTTTACTATCCTTAGTTTGCCCGGACTTAACAACGTTCCCGCAATGGTTAGTGAATCTTTCTTTAAAGTAATTAAGTTTACATATTCACACGCTTCGCTGGTACGACTCTCCTTAACGACGATACCTCTTTCGTCGGCCAAAATGGGCGCATTCACATAGGTTACGGGTTCTTGAACAACAGATTCAAGAACGCCCTTTAAAATAGCAACCGTAAGTAAATCTACATTGTCTCCACTCACAATATCCCCGGAATATTCAACATCCAAGAAATTTACCCGACCATCGGTTAATTTTGCAAAGAGTTTCCCTAAAACTTCCGCTAAAGGAAGATATGGTTTTAAAACCTCCACAATTTCAGGAGCAACCGTGGCAACATTTACAGCGTTGCTCACAAAATCTCCCTTAAGTGCCGCTATCACTTGCTCGGCAGTAATAATTCCCGCCTTATCCTGAGCTTCTCGAGTAGATGCGGCAATGTGCGGCGTAAGTATAACTTGTTCTAAATTTAGAAGCGGACCTTCTGTGCAGGGTTCTTTACTAAAAACATCTATTCCCGCGCTTGCAACCTTTCCGCTTTTTATCGCATCCACCAAGGCATCTTCATCAATTATACCACCTCTGGCGGTATTAATTATCCTTACCCCATCCTTCATAAGAGAAAATTCCTTCTTACTTATAGCTCCCATGGTTTCCTTGGTCTTCGGCAGATGTACAGTGATAAAATCCGATTTTTTAAGTAAATCCTCCATCTTGTCGGCCGCTTCGATTCCCAACCGCTTAAACCTCTCAGCCGAAACATATGGATCATAACCCAATACCTTTATTCCCAAACCACGTGCACGGGCAGCCACAAGCGTTCCGATACGACCAAGACCCACGATTCCCAAAATTTTATCGTTAACTTCAGTCCCCACAAACTTCGATTTTTCCCACTTACCAGACTTCATCGAAGCACACGCGTTCGGAATAAACCTGCACTGAGCCAAAAGAAGAGCAATTGCATGCTCGGCCACTGAAGTTATATTGCTTTGAGGGGCGTTTGCCACAATGATTCCTTTTTTTGTTGCCGCACTTAAATCAATGTTATCAACCCCGATACCAGCTCGTCCAATCACTTTCAAGTTGTTTGCTTTTAAGATAACCTCTTCATTAACCTTCGTCGCGCTTCGAACAATAAGACCATCATACTCGCCAATTACCTGAAGCATTTCTTCTCTGGACATATCCGGAGCAAAATCAACTTCAAAACCGGCTTCTTTCAATTTTTTGATGCCACCTTCAGCAATCTTTTCTTTAACTAAAACCTTCATATACTTACATCCCTTCTTCTTTACAATTAAGAAATCCGGCTTTCCGACATCTTTTAAAAAGGATTCTCCATAAATACCTTTTCGGCTGCCGATACACCGGCACCGGGCTCAAATGAATATCCAAGTTCTTTAAGTGTCATTTCTAAACCACTTAAAGTAACCAAAATATCAAACTTATCGTAATAACCAAGATGACCCAGTCTAAATATCTTCCCCGCAACCTTGCTTTGGCCACCCGCAATTGTTATCCCAAACTCTTCCCGCATAACGTTAACAATTTTCTTTCCATCTATCCCTTCGGGAGCTTTAACCGCGGTTACAGCATTTGAAGTTTCATCACAAGCGCCAAAAAAATCAAGCCCTAAAGCTTTAACGCCTGCTCGCGCTGCCTTTCCTAAAATCCTGTGTCTTTCAATTATGTTTTCGAGGCCTTCTTCTTTTATCATTTTTAAAGCCTCGTTTAATCCCTTCATAAGTGTAACCGGAGGCGTAAAAGGATTTTGCGGAGTAGTTTTTTGCAACGCAGCAAGTGATTTCTTGTAACTAAAATAAAATTTAGGGAGAGTTGACTTTTCCACCATATCCCAAGCTTTTTTACTAATTGCTACAAACCCTAAGCCCGGAGGTGACATTAAAGCCTTTTGAGAGCCACTAACAGCTACATCAACATGCCACTCGTCAGTTTTAAATTCCAAAGCCCCTAATCCGCTTACAGTATCTACAATGAATGCCGCACCCATCTCTTTTACCACATTACCGATTGCCTCGATATCGTTCACAACTCCGGTTGAGGTCTCACTGTGAGTTGCAAAAACACCTTTTATCTCCTTATCTTCCTCAAGAGCTTTCGCAACATCTGAAGCTTTTGCTCTCTCTCCCCATTCGTAAGCAAGATTGGTAACATTCAGTCCGTAAGTTTCACAAATTTGAACAAATCTCGTGCCAAAATTACCGATATTTACCACAAGAACTTTGTCCCCGGGAGAAAAGAGATTGATAACAGCCGATTCCATCGCTCCCGTGCCGGATGAGCTAAAAACAAGAACATCATTTTTTGTTTGAAAAATATGCTTCAACCCATCTAAGACAGACACGAACACCTCAGAGTATCCGGGAGCTCTGTGATGAATCATAGGTTGCGCCTGAGCTAACAAAACTTCGGCTGGTACAGGGGTTGGCCCCGGTGTCATCAAATATTTTTTTTGCATACTTTGTGCCTCCATTTACAATCTTTTAAATTAGTCTATTTAAATATATTTAAAATAACTGCAAGATTTTTAGAAAAATTTTCTACTTATTTATCCAGCTCATCATGGAACGAAGTTTTTTGCCTACTTGCTCAATAAGATGCTCTGCTTCTTTTTTTCTCACAGCGTTAAACATGGGTCTCCCCGCTTGATTTTCCAAAATCCATTCTCTTGCAAAGTCCCCGTTTTGAATCTTCTTTAAAGCGTTTTTCATAGCAGCGCGAGAGCTTTCTCCGATTACCTCTTTCCCTACCGTTAAATCACCGTATTCAGCCGTATCACTTATTGAATAACGCATACCGCTTATTCCATTCTCATACATTAAATCCACTATAAGTTTAAGCTCGTGCATACATTCAAAGTATGCAATTTCCGGTTGATACCCTGCTTTCACAAGAGTTTCAAAACCGGCTCTGACTAGTTCGGTTGCCCCACCGCATAAAACACACTGTTCTCCAAAGAGGTCTGTTTCAGTCTCTTCTTTAAACGTGGTTTCGATAACACCGGCTCTCGTAGCTCCTATCCCTTTCGCATAAGCCAAACTTAACTCTTTACCCTTACCGGAGAAATCTTGATAAATAGCAATTAGCGCAGGGGTGCCGTTGCCTTCCTGATAAGTTCTTCTAACTAAATGACCCGGCCCTTTCGGAGCAACCATAAGAACATCTATGTCTGGCTCCGGGATAATTTGGTAATAATGAATGTTGAAACCATGGGCAAACATTAAAACATTTCCCTCTTCTAAATTATCACGGATTTCTGAATAATAGATATCTTTCTGAACTTGGTCCGGAACAAGCATCATAATTATATCAGCCATTTTAGCTGCTTCCGCCGTTTCGTATACTGGAAGACCGGCCTCTTTAGCTATCTTTCTGGATTTGCTGTCCTTTTTCAGTCCCACAACAACATCTAAACCGCTGTCGTGAAGATTTAGAGCATGAGCATGCCCTTGGCTGCCAAATCCTATAATCGCAATTTTTTTCCCTTTCAGCAATCCTAAATCTGCATCTTTGTCATAGTACATCTTCGCCATAAAAATCCCCCTCAATTAGTTGTTAGCCATCATTTCTTGGCCTCTATCAAATTAAAGAATAAAAGTAAAAATCTAAAACATTTTTAATCTTTAATTGTAGTTCTTATTTTTTTCGTAAGACCAGACAAGCACATCTTTTTTACTAAATATCTGGCATTTAACTTTACCCTCTACTCGTTGCCCTTTACTCTTTACCTTTTTATCAATCTCTACCTAATTTCTCTGCTTAATTTTTACTGAGTGCTGATATTGAAATTAATGGTAACTGATTATAATTAACTTGAAATTTTAACTTAATCTCTATTTAATTACCGCCTAATTTCTATTTAATCTCCATCAATTTCTACTTTCTTACTCCTTACCCATTACCCTATACCCTTAACTTATTCCCTACTCTATGCTTTTAGATATCAACCATTCGCTATCTGCTATCTGCCTTCAGCTATCCGTTTCTTATGAGATTGCTTCGGCTTCGCCTCGCAATGACGAGAAAGAATGCTCCATTCTCCACGCTCTAAGCTCTATTCTCTAAGCTTTTGCTATCTGCTATTTTTTACCCGCTTTTTTGGCCCCTCGATAAAGCTATTTTTCCTGTTCTCGTTAATTCCTTTATACCGTACGGAGCAAGCATTTCCTCAATTGCTTTAACCTTATTCGTATTACCGGTTGCCTCAATTGTCAAAGTGTTTTTTGCCACATCCACAATATTTGCTCTAAATATATCGACTATTTCTATTACTTGCGCTCGTGTTGTGGGTGGAGCATTTACTTTTATTAAAACAAGTTCCCTTTCAATAGACTCCTCGGGATCAAGATCGGTAATCTTAATAACATTTATAAGCTTATGAAGTTGCTTCGTCACCTGTTCTATCGAGTGTGTTTCTCCATCAATCACTATGGTCATTCGAGAATATTTGGGATTCTCGGTAGGCCCTACCGCAAGACTATCGATATTAAAACCTCTACGGCTAAATAATCCTGCAACGCGAGTTAGCACACCCGGCTCATTGTCCACCAAAACAGATAAAGTATGTTTCACTCGATTTCACCCCCGATCATCTCATTGATAGAACCACCGGCAGGAACCATTGGGAAAACATTTTCTTCTCTTTCTATGAGAAAATCAACCACTACAGTTTCAGGAGAATCAATCGCCTCTTTAATGGCGGATTCAACCTGATTAATTTCAGTAACTCTTATTCCTTTAGCTCCGTAAGCTTCCGCCAGCTTTACAAAATCCGGCGTTCCAACCGCAAGGTCGGTTTGTGAATATCTATGATGATAAAAAAGCTCTTGCCATTGCCTAACCATTCCCAGATAACCATTGTTCAGAATAAAAATATTAATTGGCAATTTATTTGCAACAGCCGTCGCCAGTTCTTGAGAAACCATTTGTACACTTCCATCTCCGGCAATATCAATAACAACTTCGTCAGGCCTTCCAATTTGAGCTCCAATTGAAGCAGGAAGACCGAATCCCATTGTTCCAAGACCGCCGGAAGTGATAAAAGATTGAGGTTTATCACATTTGTAAAATTGAGCAGCCCACATTTGATTTTGACCAACTTCAGTAGCAATAATGGCTTTGCCTTCGGTTAACTCGTAAGTTTTCTCTACAACAAACTCCGGTAGAAGTTTTCCGTTTTTCTTATAAGCTAGGGGATATTTTTTCTTCCAGCTATTAACCTGCTGCAGCCAAGCCCCAATGTCCTCTAAACCTTCCAGCTTCTCTTTTTCAACGGCAATTATCAAATCCTTTAAAACAGTTTTTGCGTCCCCGACGATAGGTATCCTTGTTTTAATATTTTTACCTATCTCAGCTGGATCTATGTCTACATGAATCACCAAAGCATCCGGTGCAAAGGTTGAAAGCTTTCCTGTAACTCTGTCATCAAATCTCATACCAACAGCTAAAAGAAGGTCGCATTCGGTTAACGCATAATTGGCACATTTTGTTCCATGCATACCAGGCATGCCAACATACAAATCATCCGTTTCCGGATAAGCCCCTTTACCCATCAACGTGGTAGTTATTGGTATTCTTGTTAACCTCACCAATTCCTGAAGTTCATCCCAGGCTCTAGATCTTAAAATACCACCACCTGCCACAATTAAAGGGCGCTTCGCATGACAAATCGATTTTGCCGCTTGTTTTATCTGGCGAACGTTTCCTTTAATGGTTGGTTTAAATCCAGCTAAGTTAAGTTTAACCGGGTGTCTATGAGCAAATTGAGCATTTGAAATGTCCGCCGGTATATCAACAAGAACGGGCCCGGGACGACCAGTGGAGGCAATATAAAAAGCCTCCCTTATTATCTCGGGTAAATCCCTGACATCTTTAACTAAATAACTATGTTTAACTATCGGCAATGTTATGCCGGTTATATCTGCTTCCTGAAAAGCATCAGTTCCAATCATCTGTGTTGCCACCTGACCCGTAAAAGCCACAATTGGGATTGAATCCAAATGGGCATTGGCAATTCCCGTAACAAGGTTGGTGGCCCCCGGACCCGATGTCGCCATACACACTCCAACTTTGCCGGTTGCTCTAGCATACCCATCTGCTGCATGTGCAGCACATTGTTCATGTCTCACTAAAATATGCCGAATTTTGGAGTCGTAAAGAACATCATAAATTGGAATAACAACCCCTCCGGGATATCCAAAAATAACTTCAACCCCTTCTTTTTCCAAACAATTTATTAGCGCCTGAGCACCCGTTAATTTCACATCTTCACCCCTTTCGAGCCTTCAGCTCAGTTCATAGTTAATGAACTACCACGGACTTACG
>DFBH01000077.1 GCA_002366545.1 Candidatus Oleimmundimicrobium americanum
TAAGAATATCTCTGTACTCATCTGCTATTTTAAAAGACAGCTCCATAATTAAGTGCGCGAGTTCAGTAACAGGTGTTAAAATATTAGTGTCAGCGATGATTTTTTGAGCAGAAACATAATCCTCTACCTGTTCTTTTATGGAACTGGAAGTAATAAAAATATTTATACAGTATTGCCCAAATTTATTTAACTGCTCATAAATAAAATTTCCTTCTGGTGCATCCCAAATATATTTTTTAGATAAAGATGGGTGTTCACTATATTTGCCCATGTGTTCTATTAAGTAGCTTAGAGTCGTTCTAAAAATTGTCTTGACTAGATTTTTATTTTGAGTCATAAATTGTAAGTTAATTTTGTAAATTTTGTTGTTTGTAGATGCTATATTTGTTCCATCCCATGTAATCCCAGCAAATTCAACTTTATTACCACTAAATATTTTTTCGTCTCTAAACATTCGTTTATAACCAGCCATTTCAAACATCTGATATTCTTCAGTGGTATATTCTTTCAAACCAGATGCTTCATATATGGGTTGATTTAAATAATAATTCTCTATTTTAGTAATCATATTATCTATCGCCTAACTAATTAATATACTGAATTCCATAATACAAAATTTCGAGTTAAGATAGATTTTCCCTTCTATATTACCCAAAATCGCATATAAATACTCTATAAAATCTACAAATGTTCCAAAAATATGCGTTATTTAAAATTGAGCAAGAGGGTCACGTCTTGTTTTTTTGACATTATTTTTGAAACATCAAGATTAAAGTCCTGACATTACATGGCATCAAACTCTTTCTACAACCTCAATCTTTCTTCTCTATTTTTTTAGACACTGTCTCTTTGCAAATTAATTGTGATATTTCATTATTAAATTTAAGCAAAGCGTTGGTTGCACTTTGCATAGGTTTTTGAATTTTTTTGATCAATTTATTCCAATCTTGAGTCTGTATTTCTTTATATTTTGAAATATTTTCACCAAAAATATGAACCGTATCAGTTCTATCACTTTCAACTCTCTTTATATGGCTATCGTCAAGAAAGGAATCTATTAAATCTCTCATTGTTTGCCCCGATTTTGTCTTTTGTTTAACTAATTTTATCTGATTAGAGTTTGCTACATTCTTAAGGTGTGGAGCCTTGTTAATCAAATACAATTCTCTTAAAAAATTGGCCCACGCTTCTTTATAGGCATATAGGAAGTTCGCAAAAGTATCATAGTGATAGAAAATCAGGTACATATTTTCATAGCCAGTCCAGAAAGGATAAATCTGTTCTACTTTTTCCTGTATTTCTAGAGGATTTTCTAAATATCGATTAGCTACTTTTAAATATTCGAGAAGTTTATCAATATGAATACAGAACTTTAGCTGTTTATGCTCACTTTCAGAAATTTCCTCTGACTTGAGCTTCTTCAGTAAATAATCTAACATTTCTTTCCAAGGGTCCTTCTCCATATTTATACTCCTTGTATTGTTCCAGATAAATCTACTTTTCTATTCTCCTTAATCAGACAACTTTCCTGCTCTAAAAATTTTAGTTAAGTTCTTGAGGAAGCGAAAAAAGCAGACCCGAAGGCCTGTTTTTTTAATTTGAATCTTTAACTATCAACCATAAGCTAATAATCAAAAAATAGGATTAGGGAGAGGATGAGGAATTAGGGGAAAATTTGCTTATGCAAATTTTTGTAAAACCCTGTAGGTTTATTACAGAAACCTTTTATTTCGAAAAGCTTTACCGGAAGCAGTTTTCAGATATTTTTCAAATGCAATGGCTTTCTCTTTGTTTGTAAAAACACTGTACCAGACTAGTTGTTGAGGCCCGTACTTAGCAGTTGAAGGAACTCCTCCTTCATTGTGTTTCTTTATTCTCTGCTCAAGATTTTTTGTTAACCCAACATAATATGTGTTATTTGAGAGTCTTAATATGTATACATAATGCATTTTGTTAAATTAAACTCCTAAATTCTTCGCCCCAAAAAAAGTAGCCTGCCATTCGTAGCCCATTAGGGCGAATTGTGGCTTGCCATTCGAAGCTGGATAAAAGTAGCCCAATGTTATAAAAAGAGCCCTCCTTCGCTTGAAAGCTACGGAAGGGCATTCTTCGCCTCAAAAAAGTGGCTTGCCATTCGAAGCCCGAAGGGCGAAGAATGGTGGAGGTGCGGAGAATCGAACTCCGGTCCTGAAATATCTAAATAAGACTTCTACGAGTGTAGCTCATTTTTGTTATTCGCCCTCAAGAACCCAATGAGCGTGGATTTCTTGAAAGCTATCCCGTTACGTTCCCCTAACTCTTACAGGAATAGGAGCTAAAGTAGCTTACTTGCGACGCCACACCTAAGACCGTAAGCAAATCTTAGGGGACGTGACCGCTTAATTAAGCAGCCAGTGCGTAATTATCGGCGTTTAGTTTAAACGCTCCGGCAGTTTTACGAGGAACCAGAACCTCGACTCGCTTCTCTTACCTCAACATTCCAGTCGAAACCGTTCACCCCCAAATTGTCAGCTAATAGCTCGTTCCCCCGCTAATCGCGGCGTCACCTTATAGCCCTGCCTCACCAGATACTAGCCCGTACCGGGCGGCCTCGATAGCCGATAGCATAAACAAAACATTAACACTTGCTGTCTACCATCAGCTATACGCCATAAGCCATCAACTATTTCTACCCTTTAATCTTTCCTTCAAGGCCCGCTCTACTTCACGCTTAGCTGTTTTTTCAGCAATTGTTTTTCGTTTATCGTAAAGTTTTTTACCCCTGGCAAGCCCTAACTCTATTTTAACAAAATTATTGGAAAAGTAAACCTTAAGGGGTATGAGAGTATAGCCCTTCTCCTTTGTTTTGCCTATAAGACGCTTTATCTCCATCTTCCGCAGAAGAAGCTTTCTGGTCCTTCGCGGATCTTGTTCTTCCTGCCTTCCAAAAGAATAAGGTGAAATATGCATATTATGGAGAAAGATTTCACTGTTCTTAATGTGGGCAAAGCTTTCTTTTAAACTTACTTTACCGGCCCTAATTGACTTAACCTCATTGCCCTGAAGAACAAGCCCGGCTTCATAGGTCTCGTCTATAAAATAATCGTGATATGCTTTTTTGTTTTGCGCCACAATTTTATTTTCAGCCATAATACTAATCTCCGATCAAAAACTAATCGCTGAAACCCAGTAGTTGAGCTTCCTTTATTCTTCCCCTCCCTCGATGGGAGGGGTTGGGGGAGGGTGAAACAAACAATTCTTCTTTATCACTTCCAATACCCCATCTATATTTATTAATACTTCATTGTTCCAGAACCTTAAAACTTTAAAACCTTGCCCTTTTAACCACTTGTCTCTTTCTTTATCTTTAACTATTTCTGTTGCGTGTTGTCCACCATCTACTTCTACCACTATATTTTTTTCGAAACAAACAAAATCCACTATATATTTTCCAATTGGTTGTTGTCTCCTGAATTTAAATCCATCTAATTGCTTGTATCTTAAGTGTTTCCACAAAAGTCTCTCGACTTCTGTGGATCTATTTCTAAGATTTTTAGCTATATTAGTGAGATTATCGCTTATTCTAAATCACCCCCACCCTAACCCTCCCCCATCAAGGGGGAGGGGATTTAATGAAGCAATTCTCTTCCATTTATGGGAGGAACTTAAGCCATAAGCTATAAACCATCTGCTATCTTGCTATCAAGCCATACGCCCCGCCAGAGGCGGGCAAGCATCTGCTATCAGCCAATTTACGCTACCACAAGGTCCATTCTTCTTTCTTCAATATTAACATCTACCAATTTAACCATTACCCCTTCGCCCAATCGGTATATTTTACCCAACCGCTCGCCACGCAAGAGAAAATGCTCTGAATCGTAAACATAAAAATCGTCGTTTAATGATTTAACGTGAACCAGACCTTCTATGGAATTGCTAAGTTGTACAAAAAAACCAAAGCCCGTAACTCCGGTAATTGTGCCCTTAAATACTTCTCCAACATGTTCGCTCATCAGCTCGCAAAGTTTGACATTAACCGATTCTCTTTCCGCGTCTTCGGCTTCACGCTCACAAATGGAAATGTGCTCACATATATCATAAAGCTCTTCGATTAATTTAGTTAACTGTTCCTGCTCACATTGTGTTTTTAATATTCTCTTAACGAGTCGATGAACGATTAAGTCGGAATATCGCCTTATAGGAGAAGTAAAGTGAGTATAATGAGGAGATGCCAAACCAAAATGCGGCACACATTCCGGATAATATTTAGCCTGCTTCATAGCTCTTAAAAGAATCGAGTTTATAAGCAGTTTTTCCGGCCTGTCGTGAGCAAAAGCAATTATCTTTTGAAGATTTTTCGGATGATTGATTTTCCCTTTTATGGGATAGTTCATTTCCTTTAGCAACTCCGCAAGCTGCATTAAAACTTCATAATCGGGCTCCTCGTGTATACGATAAATCATGGGGGCTTCCTGATGATACATAAAACCGGCAACGACCTCATTGGTAAGAATCATTGCCTCTTCAATGAGCTTTGTCGCAACCGTCCGCTCTCTCACAACCACATCAACAGGCTTCAAATTTTCATCCAACAGAACCTTGGGCTCAACGGTTTCAAAATTTAAGCTTCCCCTCTTTAACCGCTTTGCTTCTAAAATATCGCTAAGCTCTTTTAAATCGCCAATTAACTTTCCAACCCTCTTATCTTCAAACTCTCCTTTCTTAACTTGCTCATCTACTCCTTCGTAAGTAAGCCGGGCATCGCTTCTTATGACACCCTCAAATATATTAAAATCTTTTACTTCACCGGCAGTATCGACAACCATCTCAACGGAGAAGGATAATCTATCAACTTTTGGATTAAGACTGCAAATCCCATTAGAGAGTCTCGATGGCAACATCGGAATCACCCTATCCACTAAATAAACGCTGTTCCCCCGTTCCCTTGATTCCTCATCCAATGCAGCATTAAACTTAACGTAGTGCGAAACATCGGCTATGTGGACAATTAAGTTAAAATTACCTTTATCATCCTTGGAAATGGAGATGGCATCATCAAAATCTTTGGCATCTGCTCCATCAATCGTTACCGTAAAAACATCACGATAATCGCTTCTCCCGGATATATCGTCAGTTGAAATTGCGTCGGAAATAAATTTAGATTCTTCAATTGCAGCCGGCGAAAAGCTTAGCGGAAGGTTATGTTCTCTAATCACAATCTCAACCTCAATATTTGGGGTTGATTCGTCCCCTACGATTTCAATTACCCTTGCCTTCGCGGGTCTTTTCCCTGCCGGCCAGCGTTCAATTTCGCATACAACCAATTGCCCATCTCTTGCGTCAAGTGTTGACTTCGGAGGAATAACAATACTGCAAGATATTTTCTTATCAGAGGGAACAACGTAAGCTGTTTTTCTTTTGACCCTAAATTTACCGGTAATTATAAAATTTGCTCTTTCGATAACTTTTATAATTTTACCCTCGATATTGCCATCCTTAAACCTGCGGCCAAGCAAACGGACCATTACCTTATCGTTATTCAACGCACCATTCATGCCTGTTTTGGGAACAAAAATGTCGCGCGGTTCCGCCAAAACAAATCCGTAACCCCTTCTGTTGACCTGAAGATGCCCTACCACGATATCCAACCGCTCAGGTAAATCATATTTATCTTTTTTTGTCTTTACGATTCTTCCTTCGCCCTCAAGTTGATTAAGGGCCTCTTGAATTAAGATAAAGTCGGGTTCCCCAAGCTTCCCGGCAAATTCCGGTAAAGTTAGTGGCCGATATTTTTTATTATGCATCAAATTAACAATCTTAGACTTAATATCCATAGTTTTTACGCGGCTTCCTCTTTCTTAAACATCCCTCTTAAAATTGATTTTGCCTTCTCAAGCTGTAAATCCTCTTCCGTTTCTTCCTTCTCTTCTATCTTTACGACAACATCGGGCTTTATGCCTTTTTCTTGGATGTCTCTTCCGTTAGGCGTGAAATAATGAGCAGTTGTTACAACCAAACGTGAGTCATCCGAGAGTTCTATTACCGATTGAACAGATGCTTTACCAAAAGTTTGTTCCCCGACCAAAACACCTCTGTCATAATCTTGAATAGCACCAGCGACAATTTCCGAAGCACTTGCACTACCACCATTTACTAAAATAACAAGAGGGATATCCGAATCCGCTCCCCCTTTTGTGTTGTGCGTCTCAATTTCACCATTTTTGTCTCTTACCGTGACCACAACCCCGGCATCAACAAATTTACTTACAACATCGACCGCTCCTTCTAAAATACCGCCCGGATTATTGCGTAAATCAAGAATTATGCCCTTTACGTTCAGGTCTTTCATTTCTTTAAGAGCAGAATCCATATCCGAGTCAATCCTTTGATTAAATACATGAGCTCTGATATAACCGATATCTTCATCTAAAAGTTTGGTAACCACATTCGGGATTACAATCTTGTCTCGAACAACCTCAAAATCAATTGGCTTGTCGACATCAATTCTCACAATTGTCAACACAACCTTTGTTCCTTTTTCTCCTTTAATTAAAGATACCGCTTCCTCAAGCGACATTCCCTCGGTTGATTTTCCATCAACCTTTATAATTACATCCCCGGCCTTAAGCCCGGCTTTATCAGCGGGAGCTCCCTCGATTGGAGTAATAACAGTTACTTTGTTCTCCTTCAGACCAATATATAAACCAACGCCATCAAACTCACCATGCATTTCCTCACCCAGCATTTTTGCTTCTTCCTCAGTCAAATATTTTGTGTAAGGATCATCAAGAGATTCAACCGCACCTTTAATGGCCCCTTGAATAAGTTTTTTATCAGATACATCTTTAACATAACTTTGTTTAATTTCAGAGACCGCTTCCTTTAAAAGATCGAAAGACGGAACATTCGCGGTCTTAATTTCAATCAATTTTTTGTGGGTATAAAATCCCGCCGTAAAAATTCCCGCTAAAAAAAATGTTATCAGCAAAATAACCCCAACTGCAATTAAAATCTTTTTTATCACTTAAGCGCTCCTATTCTAAAACCAATTCATTGGATTTTTTGGTTCCCCTTTAACCCGAACTTCAAAATGTAAATGCGGGCCCGTGCTATACCCCGTAACTCCGATTGCAGCCACCTTTTGTCCTTTGCTTACTTCTTGGCCCTCATAAACATATATAGTCGATGTATGAGCATAAAGGGTAATTATCTGCTCACCATGAGCAATCATCAAAGTCCGGCCATAACCGCCTTTCCAGCCAACAAAAATTACCGTTCCATTTTGAGCCGCAACGATTTTTTGTCCGTATGGAGCTCCTATATCAATTCCTGTGTGCATCCTATACACATGAAGAATGGGATGCCATCTCATCCCAAAACCTGATGTCACCGGTCCAACCGTCGGCCATTGTAACGAGCCGACATTCTGCGAAGGATTTAAATTACCCTCAAGGCGTTTAATATATTCTGTTATCTCTTGAGAAGACTTTTTAAGTTCCTCTTCTGCTTCTTTTAAAGCAATCTTGTCGAGGTAAACTTTTTCGAGCAATTTCTTTTTATTGTCCCTTTCGGACTGAATTTCCTTCTCTTTTAATTCTTCCGTACTCTTTAGACTTTTTAACCTCACTTCTTCCTTATCCAAAACATTCCGCTTCTCTGTAATCTCGTCTTTATGCTCCTTTACTTTAAGCTTTTTAGCATCTGTCTCTTTCTTGGTAAGTTCTATATTGGAAAGAAGCGCCGCATCTTGATTTGCAATTAAAGAAATAAAAAACAGACGGTTTAACAAATCAGAAAAGTCGTTTGCGTCAAGTACAACCTCAAGGTAAATTAACTCTCCTTGTTTATAAGCATTTATTAACCTATCATCTAAAACGTTTTTCTGTCTATCAACCTCTCTCTCGAGCTCCTCAAGTTCCCTCTCGATTTTTTGAAGTTCTTTTTGAGTTATATCTAACTCACCTTCAACCTCTTCGCATTTATTCACCGTCTCATTCAATTGGTCATTTAATTCAACAAGCTCGTCCTCGCTAACCCTAAGCTTGCCATCGACATCTGAAATTTCCTTTAACAGGTTGGATTCTTTCCGTTTTACTTCTTCTGTTTTTTGCTGGTTTTCTTCAATTTGATTATTTATGGACTCAAGTTCATCTTCGGCCGTATTAATCGGGGAAGCCAGGGCAGGATAAGTAAAAAGAATGACGGTAATAACCGCCAAAAAAATCATTAAAACGCTGGTTTTGCGACTTATCCGGAGCATAACTACCGCCTGAATGTCTGACTTTTTATCTATACTTTCAAGAAACGTCTCAGCGCTATGACACTCCCGGTCGCTCCAATTAAAACCCCTCCTAAAACCATACCCAAAATAAGACGAAGAAACAACGCTTCATTAATGGAAAGGTTTAGAAAAGGTATCGTCTCGACCACTTTACGTAATGCCCAAACTTTAACAAAATAAACTAATCCAATTGCTACCAAGGAACCAATTAGCCCTTGAAACATACCCTCAAAAAGAAACGGCCAGCGCACAAACCACTTGGAGGCACCGACCAATCTCATTATAGCCACTTCTTTTCTCCTCGCAAAGATATTGAGTCTTATCGTATTGCTCACCAAAATAATTGAAGCAAAACAAAGCAAGGCTGCGGCCGAAAGTCCCATCCAACCAATCATTTTAATTACCGAAAATAGTTTCTCAATATAATCTGCACCATATTTTATATCTACCTTGGGGTCTTCCACTAATTCGTTTAAACCTGTGTAATTATTAATTTTATTTACAACCGTCTTTGTTTGATGAGGATCTTTTAAAAATATCCTTATCGAAGAAGGAAGAGGATTTCCCGTCATTGCCTGCAATATCCCCGGATTATCTTTCAGTTTTTCTTTAAATATATCCAGAGCTTCTTCTTTTGAAACATACTTAATGGTTTTAACTTCATTCCAGGAAAGTATCTTGTTTTGAAAATTTTGTACCTGTTTAGGAGCAGCAGAGTCCTTCAAAAAAACCTCAACTTCTAATTTTGAAAGGGTCTCGACTGCAAAAGAACTCCATACAAAAAACATGAGCAAAAATATTCCAACTAAAAATAAGGAAAGAGCGGTAGTGCTAATAGCTGCGCTACTCATTGCAAAATTTTTCCGCATGTTTTCAATTGCTTCACGCATAAAATAAAAGGGCCTAGTCGCCATATCCATATACCCCGCGAGCTTGATCTCGAACTAATTTACCGTGTTCCAACGCAATAACTCTTTTCCTTAAATTGTTTACCATTTCTCTATCATGAGTAGCCATTAAAACGGTGGTTCCCGTTTTATTGATTCTATCCAACAAACTCATTATTTCCATGGAAATACTTGGATCTAAATTACCTGTCGGTTCATCTGCTAAAAGTAATGGCGGTCTGTTAACAAAGGCCCTGGCTAAAGATACCCTTTGTTGTTCTCCACCGGAAAGCTCGCCGGGATATCTGTCAAATTTTCCACCTAAACCAACTAACTTTAAGGCCTCCGGAACCTGAATCTTTATTGCGCGTTCCGATTTTCCTATAACTTCCAACGCAAAGGCAACGTTCTCATAAATGGTTTTATTCGGCAAAAGCTTAAAATCTTGAAAAACGCAACCTATATCTCTTCTAAGAAGGTGAACTTTCCTCAAACGCATATGAACTAAATCACGACCGGCTATATATATTTCCCCTTTAGTGGGCACTAGCTCTCTAATTAAAAGCTTGATTAGTGTCGATTTCCCGGAACCGCTTGGGCCCACTAAAAACAAAAAATCTCCCCTGTCTACTTGGAGATTAATATCTTCAAGAGCAGGCTTTCCCCCGTTATAAATCATTGTTACATTCTTAATCTTAATCATATGGCATTCGCTCCCGGTAACAAATAGTAACAAAAAAGAGGTTTTTAATCAAAGGAAGGCTTAAGCTTTCCGCATTAAAACCGATTTTACGGCAGCAACAATATCTTTGCTTGAGAGACCAAAATAATTAATTAATTCGGCCGGGCTTCCAGATGTTCCGAATGTATCTTTTATCCCAACCATTTCCATTGGTGAGGGCATTCTTTTGCCTAAAATTTCAGCTATTGCTCCTCCCAGGCCGCCTATTACACTATGTTCTTCAACGGTCACCACAACTCCTGTTTTCTTGACTGACTTTAAAATGGCCTCTTCGTCAAGAGGTTTTATGGTATGAATGTTTAAAACCTCGGCTTCTATTCCCTCTTTAGCCAACTTATCGGCTGCTTCAAGACCGGTTCCAACCATAATTCCAATAGCACAAATAGTTACATCTTTCCCTTCTCTTAGCTTAAGAACTTTCCCAAATTCAAACTCATAATTTTCATTAAATATCATTGGAATTTTAGGTCTTCCCATCCTTATAAAAATAGGACCGTCTATCTTGGCTGCCGCCTTAACGGCCGCCTTTGCTTCATAATAATCAGCAGGAACAATTACTTTGAGGTCGGGGATAGCCCTCATTAAAGCAATGTCCTCGACCGTTTGATGAGAAGCGCCATCTTCCCCTACCGTAATACCGGCGTGACTTGGGCATATTTTCACATTTAAGTTTGAGTAAGCAATCGTGTTTCTCACTTGTTCAAAGGCCCTACCGGTTGCAAAAATAGCAAAAGAACCCGTATAACAAATCATGCCTGAGGCAGCAAGCCCGGCAGCTGTTCCCATCATACTTTGCTCAGCCACACCACAATCAAAAAATCTATCGGGGTAAGTTTCTTTGAATTTATAGCTCTGTGTAGACTTTGCAAGGTCAGCATCAAGCACTACAACATTTTGATATTCCTTGCCCAATTCCAAAAGAGCGTCTCCATACCCTTCCCTTGTTGCTTTTTTAACCGTTTCTTTTTCCAAACCATTCACCACTTTTTAGAATTTCAAGTTTATTGGTCTTAATTAAAGTTAACCATAATGCTTACTATCAACTTTTCCTTACCCCTTAATCCTATCTAGTCGGGAGTCTCTTAGTGGGGAGTCGATAGTTATCTGGCTCCTTAGTTTCTGGCTACGTAGCTACTTGGTTTCTACGTTACTATGTTACTATGTCGCCAGCTCCCTTAATCCTTACTCTCCTTACCCCTTTATCAATCTCTACCCAGTCTCTCCACTTAATTTCTAGTGAGTGCTAATATGGTAATTCATTGAGACTAATAGTAATTTATGGTAACTGATTGTAATTAACTTGAAATTTTAACTTAATTTCTATTTAATCTCCATCAATTTCTACTTTCTTACTCCTTACTTAACTAAGCTCTTTCAGGGCTATCTCCATCTGTTCTCTGTTGGGAGCTTTCCCGTGAAAACCACATACGTTCTCCATAAAAGACACGCCTTTCCCTTTAATTGTATGAGCAACTATCATGCTTGGCCTTCCCTTAACCTCATCGACAGCTTTCAATGTATCTACAATTTGCAAAACGTCATGTCCGTCTATATCAAAAACATGCCATCCAAAGGCCCGCCATTTATTTACCACGGGCTTAATATTCATTATTTCACATACAGGACCGTCAATTTGAAGGTTGTTGCAATCAAGAAATGCCACCAAATTATCCAACTTGTAATGAGCGGCAAGCATTGCAGCTTCCCAAATTTCACCTTCTTGCGATTCCCCGTCCCCTATCATTGTATAAACTTTGTAATCTCGACCCGTAAGTCTGGAAGCTAAAGCCATTCCATTAGCTGCAGCGAGCCCCTGTCCCAAGGAACCTGAAGAAATCTCAATACCCGGCACCTTTTTCATATCGGGATGACCTTGAAGGATGCTACCAAGTTTTCGTAAAGTCCACAAAACCTCTCTTTCAAAATAACCACATTCTGCCAAAGCCGCGTACAAAACAGGGCAGGCATGACCCTTGCTTAGAACAAACCTGTCTCTATCCGGCCAAGAAGGATTTTTAGCATCGTGTTGCATATGATAAAAGTAAAGAGTCGCGATTATATCGGCCGCAGAAAGTGAGCCTCCCGGATGACCCGAGCCCGCTTCGCCTATCATCTTTATAATATCCCGTCTAAGAATTCGAGCTTTTTCCTTTAAAAAGCTTTCCAGTTCCTCTCGCTTCAAAATCAGCAATCCTTTCCTAAAATAATTTTAGATACCGGCCTAACAACATAAACCATAAAACCGCTTTTTATAGAAATAACACTTAAATTTAATTTATTCAATGCCATTTAAGATGGAGACTTTATTTTTAAAAAATTTAATACCTTATCAACAGAGCTGTTTAGCACCCTTTCTTCGGTAAATCCCGCTTTTAAAGCAAGATTAATTGCTTCATTAAAATTTCCGACACCGGTCGCTATGTGCGCGTCGCTACTTACAACAACATCTAACCCGGATTTATATGCCTTGGTTGCAACAGATAAACAACTCTCGCAACTCCCAAATCGACTGGTGTTTGGAAGAAGAGAGCTGTTATTGAGTTCAATTAAAACATCAAACTCTTTGGCGGCGGCAATTATTTCACCCGCATCTACCAAAAATGTCGGATTTCCAGGATGAGCAACGATGCGAACGTTGGGGTTTTGCATCGCCGCAATCATCGTCTTCGTATTTTTTACAACTCCTTTATCCTCGTAACCACACCCCGGATGAAAGGCCGCAAGCACAATGTCCAGGGTCTCAAGAAGCTCATCTTCTAAATCGAGTTCACCTTTTGAATTAACTATATTGGCTTCCACTCCTCTTAAAATTCTCACACCGTATATTTCCTTGGGCACTACTCTTAAATTCCAAAAATGAAAAGGGTGTGCCCCACCGGGTAATGCGGGTCCATGATCGGTTATAGCAAGAACTTTAAGCCCCTTTTCTTTAGCGGCTTCAGCCATCTCCATCACTGTACTATAAGCATGGCCACTGGCCACAGTGTGAGTATGTAAGTCAACTACTAATTTCACATCTATCAACCTCTTTATAATTAATCCAAACGATTAAAAACCTGTTATTAAACGACTGTGCAAATTAAAAAAATTAAAACTAATTGAGATTGCCGCGTCTTCGCCTCGCAATGACGGAACAATAGCCTTACGCTCCCTCCTAAGAAACAAGCTCACCACTCTCCATACCAAAACCTGGTTTCTTTCTTAAATCACTCCAGTTAGACTGGGGTGGGATGCTCACAATGACGAGCAGTCTTTCCAACTCCATCATGCTTAACTATCAGCTTTTTTGACTCTTGGCTAGTATAGCCCCTGCCTACCAGTAGTCAGAAGTTGACCGTTCACCCCCACCTTAATCCTCCCCCATCAAGGAGGAGGAAGCTGAGATCGTTGGTTTTTCTCTACGCTCTCTGCTCTATTTGTAATCCTTATCCCTTTAATCCTTACTTTCCCCATTACCTTTTGCCTTCTTGTTTCATCAGCCCCTCCCCGCCAGCGGCGGGCAGACACCTGCTCTAAGCTATCTGCTATCTGCCATAAGCTATCAGCCATACGCTATATGCTATCTGCCACTCTTTTTCTGTGATAGGCAATAACAAAATCGTCCAACTCTCCGTCCAGCACAGCCCGAACATTGCCTTTTTCAACTCCGGTTCTGTGATCCTTGGCCAAACTGTAAGGATGAAGAACATACGATCTTATCTGACTACCCCAAGCAATTTCTTTTTTCTCGCCCCTAAGTTTCGCTAATTTTTCTCTTTTCTGCTTTTGTTCTCTTTCAAAAAGCCTGGCCCGCAAAATCTTCATTGCCGTATCCTTGTTTTGAAACTGAGAACGTTCGCTTTGACATTGAGCAACAGTACCCGTGGGTACATGGGTAATTCTAACAGCCGAATCGGTTACATTAACGTGTTGCCCACCGGCTCCGCTTGCCCTGTAGGTTTCAATCCGCAAATCCTTAGGATTAATAACTATTTCAATATCTTCCTCTACCATAGGGATAACATCAACCGAGGAAAAGGAAGTGTGTCGACGATGCGCGGCATCAAAAGGAGATATTCTCACCAGCCTATGAACGCCTTTTTCAGCTCTCAAAAAACCGCAAGCATTTTTTCCTTTAACGATAAAAGTAACACTTTTAATTCCCGCTTCTTCTCCGGCTTGAATATCACTTATTTCTGACTTAAAACCCTTTTTTCCGACCCACCTAAGATACATTCTAAGAAGCATCTCCGCCCAATCTTGCGATTCAATTCCTCCGGCACCGGGATGTACCGATACAATGGCATCATGGTGGTCAAATTCCTCCGTAAACCAGCTTCTTAACTCAATTTGTTCAACGTCTTTTTTGAACTTTTTTAAATTTTCTTCGGTTTCGCGACTTAGTCCTTTATCTTTCTCGGAAACTGCAAGCTCATTTAGTAAACATAAGTCTTCATATTCACAATAGATTTTATCCCACATAGAGACATCTTCTTTTAGACTGTTTAATTTTCCCATTATTTTTTGAGCTTTGGCAGCATCGTCCCAAAATCCTAATTTGCTCGTTCTGAGTTCCAACTCACCAATTTCCTTGCGTTTAAAATCTATGTCAAAGATACTCTCTTACTTTTTGTATTTTTTCACCTAAGCTCCGCAACTCTTCACTGTAATTAATTATCACTTAATCATCCCACCTTAAAAAGAAATTTTAACTTACAAAAACCCGATAACCTTGTTCATTCTTCTATTTCAAAACCTTATCTACCACAACATTTCTTATATTTTTTCCCACTCCCACAAGGACACGGTTCATTCCTTCCAATCTTTTTACCACTTTTAATCGGTTTTTTAACCTCAGCACTCTGCTTGCCGGCAGACACGACATCTCTTTGATTAGAAAATACTTTTAAATTATCTTCACGACGCGGTTTTTGTACGACACGCGCATGAAAAATATATTTGACAAAATCCTCCTTTATCCCATACATGGTTGTTTTCCACATTCCAAATGCCTCACGTTTGTATTCTACAAGGGGATCTCTCTGTCCTATAGCTCGAAGCCCAATACCCTCTTTGAGATAATCCATCTCATAGAGATGCTCTCTCCATCTGTGGTCAACTACCTGAAGCATAATTTGACGTTCAAGCTCATGCAGTACATCAGAACCTAATTCTTTTTCTCTTTCGTTATATATCTGCTTCGCTGAATCAAGTAATTTTTGATACAACTCTTCTTGTTTTAAAGAATGTAAATCCAAATCATTTTTACTCCACGAAATGGGGATTACTTTAGAAATATCGGAAAAAAGGCCATCTAAGTCCCACTGCTCAGGAAAAGTATTTTTGTTGGTATAAATCTCAACTGTTCCCCCAACCACACCCTCAATGATATCCAATACCTGATTGTGGAGATCATCTTTTTCGAGACAACTTTTTCTTTGCTCGTAAATGACCTCGCGCTGTTTGTTCATTACATCGTCATATTCCAAAATATGTTTTCTAATTTGAAAATTCTGATCTTCAACTTGGCGTTGTGCCCTCTCAACTGATTTGGAAATCATCGAATGCTCAATGGGCATATCATCGGGTAAACCCAGTTTTTGCATTATGCCCCCAATCCTATCACCGCCAAAAAGTCTCATAAGATTATCTTCAATGGAGATGTAAAATTGAGACGAACCCGGGTCGCCTTGCCTTCCTGAGCGACCTCTCAACTGATTGTCAATTCTTCTGGATTCGTGCCGCTCAGTGCCAATTACATGAAGTCCACCAACATTCTTCACTCCCTCGGCCTCTTTTGGGTTGGGAGGATTGCCACCCAGAATAATATCGGTTCCTCTACCAGCCATGTTCGTGGCAATCGTTACCGCCCCTCTCCTACCGGCTTGTGCCACGATGTGCGCCTCCCGCTCATGATACTTAGCATTTAGAACTTCGTGATTAACCCCTCTTCTTCTAAGCATCTTGCTTAATCGTTCAGATTTCTCAACAGAGATTGTGCCAACAAGAACAGGTTGATCTTTCTTGTGACGCTCAACTATATCTTCCACAATGGCCTTAAATTTTGCTTCTTCCGTCTTATAGATAACATCGTGCAGGTTATCACGTACAAGTGGTTTATTGGTAGGAATCACTACTGTTTCGAGCTCATATATGTGAATGAACTCGTCTGCTTCAGTTGCCGCGGTTCCGGTCATACCCGCAAGCTTCTCATACATCCTGAAATAATTCTGTAAGGTTATTGTGGCCAATGTTTGATTTTCTTGTCTTACATGAACTCGTTCTTTCGCCTCAATTGCTTCGTGGAGACCCTCACTGTATCTTCTCCCGGGCATGAGACGACCGGTAAAATCATCAACTATTACTACCTGACCATCTTTTACGAGATAATCCACATCTTTCTTAAAGAGCGAATGTGCCTTCATGCTTTGTTTAAACCGACTCATCCACTCAAGCATTGGCACACCATAAGGCAACTGGTCGGGGTCACTTATATCATCGACGGGAACGTTGATAGCCCTCGCTATTTTTGATTCACCGCGGGGGGTTATCTTTATGGTATTTTCTTTTTCATTGGCTACAAAATCATAGTTCTGCTCGTTGAAATCAAGTTCTTCCTCGTCCTTGCTCTCTTTTGCTATCAACAACCATTTCATGCGGCGGACATCTTGCTCAACTTTTTTGCATATACTGCTCCTATCTTCCGTTGGCCCGGAAATGATAAGAGGAGTCCTAGCCTCGTCTACAAGAATACTATCCACTTCATCGACAATAGCGTAGCAATGTCCTCGCTGAACCAATTGGTTAAAGTCTGAGGCCATATTGTCACGTAGATAATCAAACCCAAATTCGTTGTTGGTCCCATAAGTAACATCCGCTTCATAAGCTTCCCGTCTGCTTATTGGCCGAAGGTTTTTAAGACTTTCATCGTCTATTTCGTAATCCGGATCATAAAGAAAAGCCGCGTCATGCTGAATGACGCCTACCGAGAGCCCCAAAAAATGATAAACCGGGCCCATCCACTGAGCGTCTCGTTTTGCAAGATAGTCATTTACCGTAACAACATGAACACCTTTTTCCTCAAGAGCATTTAGGTAGACGGATAACGTCGCCACCAGAGTTTTTCCTTCGCCGGTTGCCATCTCGACAATTTTTCCCTCATGAAGAACAATTCCGCCCATAATTTGCACATCAAAGTGGCGCATACTTATCTTCCGCTCGGCAACCTCCCTAACTACCGCAAAAGCTTCGGGCAAAAGTTCATCCAGAGTCTCTCCGTCTTTAAGGCGTCTCTTAAATTCGTCCGTCTTTTTACTCAACTCATCATCGGAAAAAGCTCTAACTTGTGATTCCAAATCACTTACTTCTTGGACTCTTTCCTGTAATTTTCTTAACTTTTTGCCTTCGCCTGCACGAAGAACTTTTCCCAATAAATTTAGCATTATTAACCCCTTAATATCTTAAATTATGTCACAAAATCAACCAATATATTTTAACATGCGAAGGAAGGGTAGTCGATGGTTTTGATTGTCAGCTACCAGACTCCAGCCCTCAGCCTCCAGGAAAAACAAAACATAAGTGAAGAGCATGGAGCATAGAGCACGGAGCGGAGAGCATAGAGAAAAAAAGCCAACCAGCATGGTCATTGCGAGCATATCACCCCAGTCTAACTGGGGTGATTTAAGAAAGAAACAAGGTGTTTGGTATGGAGAGTGGTGAGCTTGTTGCTTAGGAGGAAGCGTGGAGTTTAGAGCATGACAGCTAACAACCAATGACGAGACTGTTGAATTTTGTCATTGCGAGGATTCCAACGTTACGTTGGATGACGAAGCAATCTCTGTTTACCAGGGGCTTCGAGATCGCCGCGCTTCGTTTTACTCCGCTCGCGATGACTTCGTTCTTTCTCTTCATTATAAAAATTTTAACTGTAATAATACTATGAGATTGCTTCGCCTCACAATGATGGAGAAGCAAAAACCTATTTCACAATCAAGCTCTTCCCGGTCATCTCTTTGGGACGAGGGATTCCCAAAACATCAAGCATCGTTGGAGCAATATCGGCAAGTATTCCGCCTTTCCTCAAAGAAACATTTTTGTTGGTCATATAAATAAAAGGCACCTGATTAGTGGTATGAGCCGTAAACGGCTCATTTGTCTCCAAATCGATCATCTTTTCGACATTTCCATGATCTGCGGTAATGAAGCATTCTCCGTCCTTTGAGCACACTCGGTCAACTACTTTGCCCACACATTCATCGACAGTCTCAACAGCTTTTACCGCTGCCTCAAAAATTCCGGTATGACCTACCATATCAGGATTCGCAAAATTTAAAATAATTACACCATAAATACCTTTGTCTATTTCTTTTATTACCGCATCTGTTACTTCATATGCGCTCATCTCCGGCTTCAAATCGTAGGTGGCAACTTTTGGAGATGGTATCAATATACGCTCTTCCCCCTCCTTGGGTTTTTCTACCCCGCCGTTGAAAAAGAAAGTTACGTGGGCGTATTTTTCAGTTTCCGCTATATGAAGTTGCCTTAATTTGTTTTCCGCTAACATATCCGCTAAAACATTGGCTAATTCAAGAGACGGAAAAGCAATTGGCACATCAAAAGTCGCATCGTATTCGGTCATACAGACAAAGAAAACTTTTGGGGGGTTTTCTCCTCTATTGAACTCTTTAAAATCGGACTTAATGAAAGCCCGTGTAATTTGCCTGGCCCTATCCGGTCTGAAATTAAAAAAGATGACAGAATCATCATCTTTCACAAGACCAGTTGGAGGCTGGAGGCTGGAGGCTGGAGGCTGAATTACAGTTGGCTTAACAAACTCGTCAGCCACATTTTTCTCATAAGATTGTTCAATTGCCTTTTCGGCAGTTGGCGCAACCTCCCCTCTCCCGTAAACCATCGCATCATATGCAAGCTTAGTTCTATCCCATCTCTTGTCTCTATCCATCCCGTAATAACGCCCCGCGATAGTTGCGATTTTGCCTATTCCTATCTTCGAAATCTCTTTTTCAAGCTCCTTGATATATTTGGAAGCGCTTTGAGGAGGAACATCTCGCCCATCTAAAAACAGATGCAAAAAAACTTCGTTAGCACCCTCGCTTTTCGCCAATTCCAGCAGAGAATAAAGATGAGTATTATGACTATGAACCCCCCCATCGGATAAAAGCCCCATTAAATGAAGGGCGGAGGAATTTTCCTTTGTGTTATTTATGGCTTTCAATAAAACCTTGTTTGAGAATAAACTTCTATTTTTTATGGCGTGATTTATACGGGTATAATCCTGATATACAATCCTTCCCGCTCCCATATTAAGGTGTCCAACCTCGGAATTCCCCATCTGCCCCTCGGGCAAACCAACCGATTCCCCGGAAGCGCATAAAAAAGTGCAAGGGTAGTCTGCCATAAACTTATCCATATTCGGGGTTTTCGCGAAAGCAATTGCATTCCCTTTTGTGGTTTCACCAATACCCCAACCGTCGAGAATGATAAGAGCCAATGGTTTTGGCCGAGAACCAAAAAATCTTTGTATCATGCTAAATTATTCCTCAACCTTTTCATATTTTACAATTTTTGCAAAACTTTCCGCATTGAGGCTTGCTCCTCCGACCAATGCTCCATCTATTTCCGGCTCCGCCATAAGTTCGGCAATATTTCCCGGCTTAACACTGCCACCATACAGTATACGAATGTCCATCGCGATTTCCTCATTATATAGTGAACCAACTAAACCCCTTATATCCCCGATAACATCGTTAGCTTGCTCAGGAGTAGCCGTAAGGCCTGTTCCAATCGCCCATACAGGTTCATATGCCATAACTACATCTTTCATCTCTTCGAAAGACACGCCTGCCAAACCCTCAAATATTTGTTCTTTAATAATGTCGGCTGTTTTCTCCTCTTCTCTTTCATCTAAAGTTTCCCCAACGCAGAGAATTGATTTCATGCCATGAGCAAGAACCGCTCTCAGCTTCTTATTCACCATCTCGTTAGTTTCGCCAAATATATGCCGACGTTCCGAATGACCCGCAATCACATAATCTACCCTTAAATCTTTCAACATCACCGGAGAAATTTCACCGGTAAATGCGCCCTCTTCCTCCCAGTAAACATTTTGAGCACCCAATTTTATTCTTAACTTATCTACCTCAATTACAGTTGAGACGCTTTTCAATGCAATGCAAGGTGGGCAAACAAGAATTTCAACATCTTTTACATCCTTAACCAACATAGCTAAATCCTGCACAAGAAAAACAGCTTGTCCCGCCGTTTTGTACATCTTCCAGTTACCCGCAATCATTGGTTTTCGCATTTTTAATCTCCTTTAATTATGCAGACTTCAATTTATTTATCGAGCAACGACTCTACCCCGGGGAGAAGTTCTCCTCCCAAAAGTTTTAATGAAGCCCCGCCACCGGTGGAAACAAAGGAAATTTCGTCTCCAAGACCATATTTTTTTAAAGCAGCATCCGAATCTCCACCACCTACAATGGTTGTAGCTTGAGACTTAGCCATGGCAGTTGCNNCCATTCCAAAAAATGGTTTTAGCTCTATTAAGCATATCTTTGTAAATCTTAACCGTATCTGGACCAATATCTAAGCCCATCCAGCCAGCCGGTATATTCTCAACCGAGACAACCTTGTATTTAGCATCACTTGCAAGTGATTCCGCGACAACAACGTCAACCGGCAATAAAAAATCTACACCGTTTCTTTTCGCTTTTTCAAACATTTTCAAAGAATGTTCAAGTTCATTCTCCTGGCAAATTGAGCTACCGATATTAAACCCTTTAGCTTTTAGAAAAGTAAAGCACATGCCCCCACCCGTCAGGATGGCATCCACCGTATCAAGAAATTTATCGATTACACCAATTTTATCTGAAACCTTATTCCCCCCCAAAACAGCCATAAACGGTTTATTTGGATTCTCAAGAAGCTTGCTCAGCTCACATACTTCCTTCTCAAGCAAAAAACCACTATAAGCGGGAAGATAGTTCGTAACCCCAACCGTTGAAGCATGATTTCTGTGAGCCGTTCCAAAAGCATCGTTTACAAAAATATCGGCGAGGGATGCTAATTGTTTAGCAAACTTAGGGTTATTTTTATTTTCCCCTGGATTAAAGCGAACATTTTCGAGAAGCAACACATCTCCGTTTTGAAGATGAGCTACCGCCTCGGTAACTTTATTCGTTACAGTTTCATTCGTTTTTTGAACCTTCCTTCCAATTAACCCTGAAAGACGTTTTGCAACGGGGTCCATGCGAACCGCATTATCCACTTTCCCTTTAGGCCTTCCTAAATGCGATATCAGAATTACCTTGGCCCCCATCTCAATTAAATAACTAATTGTCGGCAAAACCGCCTTTATCCTGGTGTCATCGGCTACTTTCCCGTCCTCTGTAAGAGGCACATTGAAATCGACCCTTGCTAACACCCGCTTGCCCGCCACATCGACATCGCGAATTGTTCTTTTTTTGAACATACAAACCCCCGTCAAAATTACAATTTTTTTCTGTCTTGCGCGCTTTTATCTATCTTAAAATATATTTAACCAAATCAACCAACCTGCAAGAATAACCCATTTCATTGTCGTACCAGGAAAGAACCTTCACCGTTTTTCCGCTCGCCATCGTGGAAAGCCCGTCAACTATAGAGGAATATGAGTTTCCAACTATATCCACGGAAACTATGGGCTCCTCGGTATAATCCAAAATTCCTTCAAACCTGCCTGTATCGGCTGCTTTTTTCAATGTCTCATTTACCTCAGCTGCCGTTACTTCCTTTTCAAGCTCAACAACCAAATCCACCAAAGAACCATCCGGAACCGGCACACGAAT
This sequence comes from Candidatus Oleimmundimicrobium americanum, assembly GCA_002366545.1. Taxonomy (GTDB): domain Bacteria; phylum Actinomycetota; class Aquicultoria; order UBA3085; family Oleimmundimicrobiaceae; genus Oleimmundimicrobium; species Oleimmundimicrobium americanum. Next base: position 21,718 of record DFBH01000077.1, read on the forward strand.
AGCCATTCCTTCCATTTTGCCTTTTAACTCAGGAATAACTTCTCCTATAGCCTTTGCGGCTCCGGTGGAAGTCGGTATCATGGATAAAGCAGCTGCCCGAGCTCTCCTTAAATCGCTGTGGACTAAGTCCAATATTTTTTGGTCACCGGTATAGGCATGAATGGTAGTCATAAAAGCGTGTTTAATTCCAAAATTATCTAAAAGAACCTTAGCAACAGGAGCTAAGCAATTAGTGGTACATGAAGCATTTGAAATTATATGGTGATTTTCCGGCTCATATTTCTCTTCATTTACACCCAACACAATTGTTACGTCCGGATTTTTTGCCGGAGCGCTTATAATTACCTTCTTTGCTCCTGCAGAAAGATGTTTTGCCGCATCCTCTCTGGCTCTAAACCTTCCCGTGGCTTCAATTACAACCTCAACCCCTAAATCTTTCCAGGGGAGATTCGCAGGATCTCTTTCCGACAACACTTTTACTTTTTCCCCTTCCACAATTATGCTGTCATCGGTGGTTCCAATTTCCACATCAAAAATACCGAATACGGAGTCGTACTTTAGCAAATGTGCCAAAGTTTTCGCATCTGCCAAATCGTTAATTGCTACAATTTCAATATCTTCATCCTCAAAAGCATCTCTAAAAACATTTCTCCCTATTCTTCCAAAACCATTAATACCAACTTTAATAGCCATAACAAACCCCCTTTGATAATTAGACAACTTATCTTCCTAATTTTTCTGACAACTTTCTTATTCGTCTTATTCGATGATATATGGCAGACTTGCTAAGCGGTGGCTCACACAGCTCCCCCAACTCCCTAACATTGGCCTGCGGAAATTGAAGTCTTTTACACGCAACTTCTTGGAGACTTCCGGGTAAACGAGATAATCCCACCTCCTCATCTAAAAAAGCTATATCCTTAAGCTGCAAAAGGGCAGCTTTAACGGTTTTATCTATATTAGCAGTATCGCAATTAACCAACCGATTAACCTTATTACGCATATCTTTAACTATTCGAAGGTCTTCAAGATTCAAAAGCGTCTTATGAGCCCCAATTAAAGCCAAAAGATTTACAATTCCTTCACCATCTTTTATGTAAATAAGATAATTCTTCTTTCTTGAGCTCAACTTCACGCTCAATTTAAACCGTTTGCACAACGAAAGCAAATCCAAAGCAAGCTGCTCATTATCTGTATCGAGCTCAAAATGGTAACCTTTCGCGGGATTTCCCATAGAGCCACCTCCCATAAAAGCACCCCGCAAATACGAGGCGGCACAGCAATCTTTTCTTACAAGTCTTGGAACAATCCCGGGAGCAATAATCATCTTATCGTCCAAAATACCAATTTCATTTAGAGTTTGATTTAAATGAGACTGAGAAGGAATATAAATAACATAATTATTGTTTTTCCTAAGAACAGAGCGCCTGACCAATACTTCGTGTTTTAAATTAAACAACTCTGAGGTAAGTTTAACGATTTTGCGAGCTACCGCTGCGTTTTCAGTGGATGCATGAATAGCAAATTTTCCTTTACCTAAAATATGAAACGAGCCGTCAAGTTTAAGAAGAGCGGACAACTCCGCCATTCTGCAACATTTACCGTTTGGATAAATTCTCGCTAACTCATTTTTAATCTGTGTTGAAAAAGACATTAAAACCTCAATTGCTACTTAGTTTTTGTTTAATGCTAAATCAGCACCGCTTGACATCCTCACCTAGCTAAAGC
>DFBH01000066.1 GCA_002366545.1 Candidatus Oleimmundimicrobium americanum
TCTCTGCTCTACGCTCCGCGCTCTTAGCTCCATTAGTCGGGAGTTGGGAGTCGGGAGTCATCTGGTTTCTTAGTTTCTTGGTTACGTAGCTATGTTACTATGTCACCAGCTCTCTTTCCCATAAGCCCCGCCAGAGGCGGGCAAGCATCAGCTCTCCGACTATCGGCCACCACAACATCTTGTATTTTTTAATAATTCTCTTGACATATTTTGTGTCTAAGGTAATATTAATTTAATATTAATTCCTTGGGAGGGGTACGTATAACCCGCTGGTCAAGAGGAGAGTTATTTTTTTATTTCTTTTTAGTTTTCCTCGTTTTGGGGATGGTAGGTATTCTACCCCTTAAATCGCTCTCTTTTAACTCAACAAAAAATGAGATAGCAATCAAAACGGCTTGGGCAAAAGAGAGCATCGCCTCTGAAAATCCACAGAGCGATACATCCCCTAACGATAAAAACTCTTCTTTAAAAACAACAGAAGAAGAGCAAAATTTCTTTATTGATGAATACGATGATCCGGCGGAGAAACCTGAGAAAAAAAGCATATTTGAAAGTGCCACAGGAGCTGTTCTAACCATCTTAAAGTATGCATTTAGTTTAGCTTTTGTTTTAATCTTAGGATACCTATCCATACGAGGGCTAAAATTATTTATGAGCAAAAACAATGCCCTTCTTAAAAACGAAAAGGAATTAATAAACATCCTTGAGCTAAAATACCTCGCTCCAAACAAAGCGCTTTGTTTAATTGAATTAGGAGGGAAAGTTTTTCTCTTAGGGGTCGGCGGAAACAACATTAATTTGCTATCAGAAATAACAGAACCTAAAGAAATTTTAGACATAAAATCACACGCAAAAACAAGTGTAACCAACCCGCCCTTTCAAAACTATCTGAAAAAATTTACAAAAAATTTAAATATGCCATACAAAACTTCATCGGAAAAAACAAAAAATAAAGTTGAGAGTACCACTGAATCCATTGGTAAAAAACTGGCCGACTTTAAATCCTTCTTGGGAGAAAGAAAATGATTAAGCCGTCCATAAAAAATTTGGGGTTGCTTACTTTGGGTTTGATAATAGCAATTATGATATTCGGCTGTTCCCTAAAAACAGCACTTGCGGCTCCCCAAAATCCAGAAATCCCCATACCGGCCATCAACTTTGGGATAGGAACTGCGCAAGGACCGCAGGATGTAGCGGTTTCCCTTCAAATAATACTCCTTCTTACAATACTTTCGTTAGCGCCCTCAATCCTAATTATGACTACTTCATTTGTCCGCATAGCTATCGTTCTGTCTTTTATACGAAACGCACTCGGAACACAGCAGGTTCCCCCAAATCAAGTTGTTGTAGGACTGGCTTTGTTTTTAACTTTTTTTGTAATGACTCCCGTGTTTACTCAGATAAACAATCAAGCAATTCAACCATATATGGCCGGAGAAATCAGTCAGCAGGAAACCTTCCAAAAAGCATCGGAACCACTACGTCAATTTATGTTCAAACAAGCCAGGGAAAAAGATTTAGCTCTCTTTGTTAGCATAGCAAAGATACCACGGCCCAAAACCTCAAAAGATGTACCCACATCCGTCTTAATCCCCGCTTTCATTATAAGCGAACTAAAAACTGCCTTTACTATGGGCTTTTTAATTTACATTCCATTTCTTGTAATTGATATGGTAATAGCAAGCATCTTAATGTCCATGGGAATGATGATGCTTCCTCCAATTATGATATCGCTACCTTTTAAACTTTTACTATTTGTTTTGGTCGATGGATGGCATTTAATCGCAAGATCTTTGGTTATGGGATTTAGGTAGTTGGTTGGTTGGATATATAAAAACAAGGGTAACGGGTATGGGACAAAGTTAAAAACAAGAAGGAACATATAGGTTCAGCTGACAGCTGATGGCTGGAAACTGGAGGCAAAAAACATGACTGAGGCAGTGGCTTTAGAATTAGCCAAGCAAACTTTGATGGTAACCATGAAAGTTACATTACCAATTCTTACATTAACTCTTATAGCAGGGCTTACAATTAGCATATTCCAAGCCGTAACCCAAGTCCAAGAGTTTACCTTAACATTCATACCAAAAATTTTAGCGGCAATTTTGGCCCTACTCTTTTTAGGACCTTGGATGCTAACCATGCTTTTGAACTTTACATCAAGAATATTAATCAATCTTCCAAATTACGTGAAATAAGCAACAAAAAGTTGCTTAAAAAATACCGACGGCGAGTGATTATGATGAACATATTTTCACCTACTAAAATTGAATTTTTATGTTTCCTCCTGATTTTAACGAGAGTTTCGGGTGTTTTGGTCACCGCGCCAATTCTGGCCAGCAGAAATATCCCTCCGAAAGCAAAAATAGGACTGGCGTTTTTTACTTCCTTAATATTGTTCCCTTTTATTGGCACCCCTGAAATTCCAGAGCAGCTAATCCACTACGCTCTCTTAATAGGTAAAGAACTTCTTGTGGGACTAACCATCGGATATATCGCAAATCTAATGTTTATAGGAATCCTCATTGCTGCTAAAGTAATAGATTTTCAAATGGGTTTTGCAATAGCAAATGTTGTCGATCCTCTTACCAACGTTCAAGTTTCTGTCACGGGCCAATTTCAATATATTTTAGCCATGTTGTTTTTTTTGATTATCAACGGACACCACCATCTATTTTCTGCACTCGCAAGAAGCTTTGAAGTAGTCCCACTAACCACATTTGAAATATCTCCTCATTTAATTGGAAACATAAACCAACTTTTTAGTGAAACATTTGTAATTGGCATAAAAATAGGTGCCCCGGTAATGGGAGCTCTTTTGATGGCAAGTTTAATTCTCGGAATTATTGCAAGAACGATGCCACAGATGAATGTTTTTATCGTAGGCATACCGTTGAAAATAGGTGTGGGTTTTGCAATATTAATAATTACCTTGCCTTTCTTTTTCCTGTTTTTAAATCGGATAATCCAAACAATACCTTTAGAAATACTTAATGCGATAAGGTAAACTGGAGCACTGAGCTTAGAGCAGATGGGAAAAGAAGGGTAAAGCTGAGAGCGCGGAGCGGATAGAATAAAGCTGAGAGCAGGGAGAATAGAAGAAATGAAAAATGGAGAGTGCAGAAATAAAACGACTTGCCTGCCGGTAGACACGGTAATTAAAAATTAAGAAAGCTTTTATCCAGAGGATAATCTTTTAGATTGAAAGCATTTTAGAATTTTATCTTTTATTGTTTGGTTTTCAATTTTAAATTTTTCTATATAGTTTTCTACCTGCCTGCCTCGCCAAAGGTGGACACGGCGGTAGGCACGGCATTTTTAGTTTTTAATTTGAATTTACTCCTAACTACCGACTGGTAGAGCGGAGAGTATGGAGTATGGAAAAACCAACAAGCAAGTTAACAACAAGGAGTAAGAATGGCAGATCCAGGTAAAACCGAAAAAGCCACACCTAAAAGAAGACAAGAATCCCGGAAAAAAGGGCAGGTTGCAAAGAGCACAGAGTTAAACTCAGCCATAATTATTCTCGCGGTTTTCCTTGGGTTAAAGACCTTTGGGCCATCTATATTCTGTACTTTAAAGAGTTTATTCGAAGAAATTTTCACATCTTTAAACTCAACCATCATAACTCCGGAAAATTTGCCGAGTTTTTTCCTTTACCTTTTGATGTTGTCCGCAAAAATGCTGCTTCCAATCTTTATAATAGTTTTAATAACCGGTCTCACGGTAGGTTTTGGCCAAGTGGGCTTACTACTTTCTTTTGAGTCACTTAAACCAAGTTTAGATAAATTAAATCCCATAAATGGGGTAAAAAATTTGTTTTCAGCACGTTCTTTTGTTGAGCTCATAAAATCCTTCATCAAATTAATCATTTTGGGATCTATCGGTTACTCTGTAGCAACAAAGAATTTTTCAAACCTAATTAAACTGATGGATTCAGATATAAATCAAATTCTTATAATTTTGTCAGGCATAGCTTATGAAATAGCAATAAAAATTGGTATAGCCCTTTTTATCTTGGCAATTTTCGACTTCGCCTATCAAAAATATGAGCATGAGAAAAGTATGCGGATGTCTAAACACGAGATAAAGGAGGAGTACAAACAATCTGAAGGTGATCCTAAAATAAAAGCAAAAATAAAACAGAAACAGCGGCAGATGGCCATGCAACGAATGATGTTGGATGTCCCCAAAGCCGATGTGATAATTACCAACCCAACCCATCTGGCAATTGCTTTAAAATATGATACAAATGTAATGGCCGCTCCAAAAGTTATCGCAAAAGGAGCTCGCCTGATAGCGGAAAAAATAAAGGAAATTGCGGCCGAACATAAAATACCAATAGTTGAGGACAGAATGCTTGCTCAAACTCTCTATCGCTCAACAGACGTTGGTCAAGAAATTCCGATGAATTTATATCAAGCAGTTGCTGAAATATTGGCATACGTTTATCAAATAAGCCGCAAAAAAGCTATTTAGAAATTTATGACAAAAGGAGACTAAAAAATTAATGGCCTACGAGGGAGCTCCAAATTTGACTTCAAAAACAAATAAATATAATGATGCCATAGTTGCCGTAATTTTAGCAATTATTGTTATAATGCTCATAGTTCCCATCCCTTCTTTAGTGTTAGATATTCTCCTCTCGTTCAATTTAACTCTAAGCGTCGTTGTTCTACTTCTAACACTTTATTCAGAGCAGTCGTTGGAACTTTCTATTTTCCCCAGTTTGCTTTTGATTACAACCGTCTTTAGATTGTCTTTATACATCGGAGCCACCCGTTTAATATTATCCAAGGGCGAAGCGGGTGTAGTCATACAGGCCTTCGGTTCAGCCGTCATAGGAGGCAACTACATAGTAGGCATCATCATCTTCACCATTTTGGTAATAATACAATTTGTTGTTGTAACCCAAGGCACCACGAGAGTTTCGGAGGTCGCTGCCAGATTTACATTGGATGCAATGCCGGGAAAACAAATGGCCATCGATGCCGATTTAAACTCCGGCCTCATAACAGAGGAGGTTGCAAGACAAAGAAGGAGAGCAATAGAAGCAGAGGCTGATTTTTTTGGAGCCATGGATGGTGCCAGCAAATTTGTTAAGGGAGATGCCATAGCGGGCATCATTATAGTGGTAGTCAATCTGATTGGCGGTTTTGCCATTGGAGCGCTTCAATTCAATATGGATGTGCTTACTTCGCTTCAAACTTTTGGCATACTCGCCATAGGAGCCGGCTTAGCCATTCAAGTACCGGCTCTTTTATTTTCCACCGCCGCCGGCACCATTGTAACAAGGGCTGCTTCCGAAAAACCATTTGGGGAAGAGCTTACAACTCAACTTATCGGAAGACCAAAATCTGTGGCAATTGCCGCTATTCTTTTGGTCCTTTTCGGTTTAGTGCCGGGGCTGCCAAAACTTCCCTTTTTTACCATCGCCGCTCTTGCAGGAATGATCTATTATTTTGTTGGCAAGCCAACCGTACCCACCTCAGAGGAGCTTGAAGAAGAGAGACGGGAGGAGGAGGAAGCCAGAGCCAAGTCGCCTGAAAATTTAATTGAAACCCTTCAATTTGATCCCATCGAATTAGACATCGGTTACGGATTGATTCCTTTGGTTGACCCCGATCAGGGGGGGGAGCTCCTCGATAGGATCACGTTGATGCGCAGACAAATCGCTTTGGAATTGGGATATGTGGTTCCTCCGATTAGAATAAGAGACGATATTCAACTTGGCCCCCATGAATATGTCGTAAAGATAAAAGGGGTAAAAATTGCCAAGGACAACCTGATGCTCGACCACTTTTTAGCTATAGAAAGTGGCCTCATCAAAGAAAAAGTTGAGGGAATACCCACAAAAGAACCCGCATTTGGATTACCGGCAATTTGGATTACGGAAACGCAAAAGGAGAGAGCTGAAATTCTTGGTTACATGGTAGTAGACCCTGCTTCAGCGGTCATAACGCACATCTCAGAATTAATTAAAAAACACTCCTATGAACTCATCGGACGTCAAGATGTTCAAGCTCTTCTTGAAAACATAAAACAAAATTACCCTATTGTAGTAGATGAACTCGTCCCCAACATGATGACGGTCGGAGAAATTCAGAAAGTACTACAAAACTTACTGCGAGAAAAAGTATCAATTCGCGACATGCTAACCATCCTTGAAACTTTAGGAGACCACGTTGCTACCATCAAAGATACCGGCATTCTCACAGAATACGTACGACAAGCACTTGGTAGAAATATCTGCAACCAACATCAGACTGAAGGAAAGCTATATGTGGTAACACTCGACCCTGAACTGGAAAAAAAGATTAGTGACGCCATCCAGCAAACTGATAGAAGAACCACAATAGCACTGGAGCCAAACGAAATTCAGAAGTTGGTGTCAAACCTATCGGTTAAATTAGAAAAACTTTTATCACAAGGGCACAATCCCATTTTACTTTGTTCCCCAAACACCAGGTCCCCTGTTAAAAATCTTTTAGAACGATTTATTCCAGAGCTCATAGTACTCTCTTATAACGAAATAGTCCCGGAAACGGAGCTTAAAATCATTGGGGTGGTTAACAAATGAAAGTTAAAAAATATGAAGCGTCAACAATAGAAAGTGCTCTATCGCAAGTAAAAGCAGACCTCGGAAAAGACGCAGTTATACTTCATACAAGGAAATTGCCCCCAAAGGGTCTTTTCGGATTCTTAAAAAAAGAAAGAGTGGAAATTACAGCAGCCTTAGACATAAACTTAATAGACCCCAACATAAAATCAAAGTTAATTCCAAAACCACCCACAATTTCATCTGATTCCGTACCCCCGCGATTCGAGGAAAAAATAGGGATACTAAAAAGCGAGATTGATGATGTAAAATCCCTGGTTAAGGCAATTGCTCATCAACTTGCCGACCCTCTTCTCCAAAACGCTCCGGACAGCGTTTTGGAAACCTACAACCATTTACTCGGAAACAAAGTTTGCGAAGAACTCGCCAAAGAAATTCTTCTGTCCGCAAAGAAACAACTAAACAAAGGAGAATTACAAAATATAGAAAAACTCCGGGAAGCAGTATATGAACAGATTTCAAATTTAATTTATACAAGCGGCCCCTTAGACGTTCCCAAAGGAAAAAGGAAAGTGATAGCGCTCATCGGCCCAACCGGGGGAGGAAAAACAACAACAATTGCCAAGTTGGCTGCACAATTTAGTTTGTTTAAGAACAAAAAAGTAGCTTTGGTTACCGCCGACACATACCGAATAGCCGCTGTTGAGCAATTAAAAACCTATGCCGAAATAATCGATGCCCCCATCGAAGTCATTTTCACAAACGAAGAGGCAAGGGAAGCTCTGGACAAGCATCTCGACAAAGATTTAGTTCTTATTGATACCGCAGGTCGAAATCCCCATAACAAAGAACAGTTAGATGAGCTGGTGGACCTCATGAAATCATGCTCCCCCGATGAAATTTACCTTGTTCTCAGCATGACCACAAAACTTACAGACCAGATGGATGCAATAGACAGGTTTTCCGGAGTACCAATCGATAAGTTTATATTCACAAAACTCGATGAAACAACAACCCCCGGAACAATGCTAAACATTTTAGCTAAAACCAAAAAACATTTATCGTATATTACCACAGGCCAAAATGTACCCGAGGATATAGAGATTGCTGATTCCAAAAAAATATCAAAAATGATTGTAGGTGTGCCATTTGAAACAACAGAAGGATCAAGCAAAGAAACTTCGCGAGTTAGCTGAAAAAGCAAAAAAGGGGCCGAAGAAAATCCAAAATAAAATACCCGGTAATTCCAATAAGAGGGTGGTCGCCGTGGCCAGCGGCAAGGGCGGCGTAGGAAAAACAAACCTTGTAATTAATTTGGGCATAGCCCTCGCAAAAAAAGGTAAAAAAGTATTAATCCTTGATGCCGATTTAGGCATGGCAAATGTGGATGTTTTGATGGATATAAGCCCGAAGTACAATCTACAACACCTTCTTTCGGGTCAAAAATCGCTGGCAGACATAATTGTCGAGGGCCCAAACCAAATAAAAATAGTTCCCGGCGGCTCCGGAATATCCGAACTTGCAGACATCACCGATGAAAAAAGAGGACGATTAATCTCAGGGTTCATTGAGATAGAAAACCAATCAGACATAACTTTAATCGATACTGGAGCCGGCATATCCAAAAACGTCTTAAGTTTTATTTTAGCCGCTAAAGAGGCCCTCATCATAACAACACCCGAACCCACCGCTATAACAGACGCATATGGACTCATAAAAGTAATAAACCAAAGGAATATAGATATTGATATCGAACTTCTTATTAATATGGCTTCTAATGAAAGGGAGGCAAAAGAAATATCAGAAAGAATAGTACTCGTTTCAAAACAATTTTTAAACAAACACGTCGAAGATTTTGGGTTTATCTTGAAAGATAATGCCATAAACCAGGCAGTCAGGAAACAGCAACCTTTTATCATAAGTTTTCCTTATTCTAACGCCTCAAAATGCATTAACAATATTGCAAATAAATTTGATGACATAGCTCCAAAAAATTCAAAGAGTGATGGTTTCCGAGGCTTCTTTTCCCGACTATTTAAAATAGGTGAAAATGATGGATGTGCATAAGATCTTAAAACCCGGCCAACAAATAAACCTTGAGTGCAAAACCATGAATAAATCCTGGAACTCAAGCATTTTTGACTTTGAAAACGGCAATGTTCTGGTGGCTTCGCCAATGGAAGAAATGAACTACGTCTTCATAAAACCGGATACTCCCCTAATAATCGTAGCCGCTTCAGAAGCCGGAATGTATAGAATACCGGCAAAAGCAATTGAAAACAGAAAAGGGCCTTTTGTTTTAGTTATACAACCTTCAGACGAGATCTCCGCGATTCAAAGACGGCAATTCTTTCGCCTTAAAAACCCCGACATAAACTTGAAATATATAATAATCAATACCTCAGATGATTATTATTCAAAAAATTTAAAAGACGCTAACGTGATTGACCTAAGCGGAAGCGGAATCGCAATTGAATTGCCCAAAGAAGAAATGGTAAAACCCGAGACAAAAATTAAACTGCAAATTCACATATCGGATATCGACACAACGATTAATGCCGTCGGGAAAGCCATACGATGCATGGAACAAGAATGCGGAACCTTAAAAATTTGTCTTCATTATATAGTAATTGAAGAAAAGGACAGAGATAAGATAATAGGTTACCTTTTTAAAGAGCAAGCCAAAAGAGGAAGGCAAAGAATTTAAGGAGGAATGCTCGTGTCAAAAGAAACTACTCTAAAAATCACCTTATATTTTAGTCTTTTCTTAAGTGTACTCTCAGCCTTATTTGCATTTCTCTCCGGGGCCGACATCCTCGTAATCTTTTTTGAAAGACTGTTAATTACTTTCCTGATATCAGCTTTTTTAATATGGATGACATTGAAAATTATAAATTCGGTAATAATAAAGGCCGCACTAACTGATTACGTCTCCGAGAAGACAGTCACGCAAAAGGAGAAAGGTAGTAATTTGGATTTTACTTCGGAGGCCTCTCCCGATATTCTTAATGAAACTCGGGAAGAAAAAAAATTAGAGCCGTTAAATCCCATAAAATTGGATAAATCGACGGAAAATGTAATCAATCAAAAACCATAACTTTTTATTTTGGTAATAAATATGCTGCAAAAACTGGAGCGAGAAGTGAAAAAATTTAAGCCACAAAGCGAATGGATCCGATATAAAGTATACGGAGATAAAGATGCTCGCGAAAAATTAATTTTACAATATGTACCATTGGTTAAATATGTGGTCGAGCGAATGAAATATACTCTTCCCTCGGAAATAGAGCAAAATGACCTTGTAAGTTATGGAATTATTGGTTTAATAAGCGCAATAGAAAAATATGATTACAACAGAGGATTTAAGTTTGAAACATACGCAATACCACGCATAAGGGGAGCCATTGTAGACGAGTTGAGAATAAGTGACCACGCCCCCCGGTCACTTAGACAAAAAGCAAAACGGTTGATGGCAGCGTGTTCGCAAATTGAGAAGTGCTTGGGACGCTCTGCAAAAAATGAAGAGATAGCCAAAGAACTCAATATGACTATGGAAAATTTCAATAGCTTACTTTACGACGTAAGCAAGCTATCGCTTATCTCGCTGGATGAGTTTATAATCAGGAGCGGGGATTCAAAGGTCACCATAGGAGATAGCTTAGAAGACAAAAGGGCAGAGAACCCTTCAACAACCATAGAAATAAAAGATGTTAAGGAAACTCTAGCAAAAGGCATTGAAAATCTTACAGAGCAAGAACAGTTGGTAATATCACTCTATTATTATGACGGGCTTACATTAAAAGAAACGAGTAAGGTGCTAAATCTCTCAGAATCAAGGGTATCTCAAATTCGCACAAAAGCTGTTTTGCGATTGCGGGAGCAATTGAGACATTTACGCAAGGAAGACACGCTTTAAATTTAAAAAGAGAGGGATATATGGATAAGCCAAAATTTGTAGAGGTTGAAGCTTCAACTAAAGATGAGGCAACCAAAGAAGCCTTAAGGAAATTGAATGTTAGTAAAGATGAGGTAAAAATCGATGTGCTAAGCGAGAAAAAACCCTTTTGGGGAATGGGCGGCTCATGTAAAATTAAAGCCACCCTACTCCCAAAACAAGAGAGCACGGAAAGCAAAAAAGAAGTTCAGGATAAAGATGGTTCTTATGAGACAACCGCAAAAGAAGATGGTATTTATTTAACGGTTAACCCCCCTGAAGGGAAAGGCAAAAAAGTCAAACTCGAAAACATTACTTCCCGATTAAAGTTCTGTGAAATAAAGGATTTTGAATTAAAAAGAGTAGCCGAGGTGGCTAGAGAAGCTGCCGGAGCTCAAACATGGATAGCACCCGTTCAGGAAATAGTCTCAAAAGACGGCAAAGCAACGGTCGAGATCTCAAAAGATAAATCAGAAGCGTTCATTATACTTATAGAACCATGGGGAAACGGAAAACCGCTTAGCGAAGACGACATTAATGCGTTACTGAAAAAGGGAGAAATCGTTTACGGAGTGAACCAAGAAGTAATTGAAAAAATATCGTTGGCTCCCAAAGAATTCGGCTACGAAAAACCTATTTTAATTGCTCGGGGCAAGCCCCCTGTAAATGGAGAAAATAGCCGCATTGAATACCTTTTTGAAAAAGACGGGGAGGAAAAACCACTTTTTGAAAACTCAGAAAACCAAAATATTGATTTTCGTGAATTTAATTTAATAGTAAATGTGTCCAAAGACCAAGAACTTGCTAAAAAGATACCGCCTACCGCCGGTGAACCCGGGATAAATGTAAAGGGGGAAGAAATTCCTCAAAAATCCGGAAAGGATATAAAACTCCCCCTCGGCAAGAACGTAAGCCCTAAGGAAACCGATAAAGGCACCTTTATCGTCGCAGAAATTGATGGCCGTCCTCAAATAAAGGGTGGAAAAATTTATGTTTTGCCGATATATGAAACAAGGAGCGATGTCGACTATTCAGTAGGGAATATCGATTTTGTTGGAATGGTAATAGTCGGGGGATGGGTTAGAGACGGTTTCAGTATAAATGCAAGGGGAGATATCGAAATACACGGGGGAGTAGAGGGAGCTAACCTTGAGGCAGGGGGAGATATAACCATTAGAAGCGGCGTTCAAGGCCGCAACAAAGGCTTAATTAAAGCCAATGGAGATATAAAATCTAAATATTTAAGCGCAGCAAAAGTTCATTCCAAAGGAAACATAATTGTAAGTGACGGTGTTTTGCATAGTGAAGTTTTTGCCGTTGGGAAAATAATTGCCAAAAGCGGAAAAGGCGTTATATCCGGTGGCATACTTAAAGCCGGAGAAAACATTGAGGCAAAAGTGATAGGCTCACATCTTGGAACCGAAACCGAGATAGAGGTCGGAGTCATCCCGGAAATTCGCGAAGAATTAACAAAAACCGAAGGAGAGCTTGAAGAGGCTGGAAGAGATGCCGATGAAGCTCAAAAAGCCATTGTTTTAATTGAAAGCGAGAAAAAAGAAAAGGGGTTTCTCATAAAAAAACGCAAGGAGTTGTTAGAAAAGTTAAAGATGACTTACCCGATTTTACAAAACAAAGCAGACGATCTGGCAACAAAAAGAGATGAATTGGCTACCTCGTTATTTGCCTCAAAACACGCAAGAATACTAGTAGCCAGTAAACTATATCCGGGAGTGAAAGTAAATATCAGAGATGCTACAATGCAGGTAAAAGATGAGTTAGATCGCTGTAGTCTTTACGAAGAAGAAGGAGAGATAAGGCTGGGCCCTTACGAGTAATAAAAGAGGCGATTTAAATGTCCATTCGACCAGCTGACTTACAAATAATTATACAAAAAACCCAGGATGTTGAAAAGATTCAGCAAGTTCAACAGCAACAGTCAAAGGTGCAACAACAGCAATTTGCCCAACAAATGGAAAAGATTTATAAAAACAAAGAAAAAGATGTAAATGAGGCGCCAAAATCAGAGGATGTAAAAATCAGGGAAAAAGAAGAAAGGGAGAGGAAAAAAAGAGAGAGAAATAGAAATAAGAAAGAAAATGAAGAAAGAGATTTTGAAGATGCTGAGTTCGGACATAATATCGACATTAAAATTTAAAGGGGTGTTAACGTGAATTTTTTAGCTTTAGTTCTACTGGCAATTCTGGTAACTCTGCCTTATTTTATCATTAAAGGCTTTAAAAAAGCTTCCGTCTCTGCGCAGGAGATAAAAAAGCACGAAGAGTTAAAAGAATTAGAAAACTCATTAAGCCATCTCTTAGCCGAATTGCAGGAAACTTCCGAAAAATCATTAAAAGATGCAGAAACTATCATAAGCAGGTTAGATTTAGCCCTAAAAAAGGCAGAGGAAAAAATAGAAAAGTTAGATAAATCCCAAACAGAAGAGGAAACAAACAGATGCAAAATAAAAACCGCGATAATAAATAAAACCGTAAAACAAATAAAAACCCCTAAGCATCTTAAGGTTTACCATCTTGCAAACCAAGGGCTGAGTATAAACGAAATAGCGCAAAGATTAGAAATGGGAATCGGTGAAGTGGAACTTATCCTTAATTTGGACAATACTAAAAAAGCAGAACTAAAGTAACCATTTAATGCTTCTTTTGTTCTATCACCTGATAAACAACATTGATTAATTCATCTGCGTCAAAGGGCTTTTTGATGTATTTAACAGCTCCCAGACGTAACCCTTTAAACTCTTCAGATATATAACCTAGCGCAGTTAACATTATTATTGGTATATCTTTGCTTTCAGGTTTTGCTTTTATTTTCTCGCAAACTTCCCAACCATCCATCTTCGGCATACTAATATCCAAGATTATTAAGTCCGGTTTTTCCTCCTCGACTTTTTTGAGGGCCTCTTCCCCATCCCCCGCTCCAATAACCCTAAAACCTTCATTTGCTAACTTCAACGTAACTAATTTAACTATATCCGGTTCATCATCCACAACAAGAATCTTTTCTTTCGCCATGAAACCCCCTTTGTTCCTCACAATTCAAAAATGCCCATCTAAATATCATGTATCAATAATGTATTCTCCAAGAAAAAAAAACTTCCTCCTATGATATTTCAATTAAAATAAATTTTAGATTTTAGACAGGAGATTTTAATTTTTTGTAGTATTTATAAAATAGTTATACTCATAAAAATTATTAATTGAACGGGGATAAAACATGAGACAATTTACTGAGAGCCATATTAATAGCAACCAGTTTGCTCACTTGGCAAGAACGAAGCAATTAGAGCTCCAAATAGGAGAAATCATTATGGTCATCAAACGCGCGGTGAGAAATTCTAAAATATTTGAAGTTATTACTCTTAGGAAATACGATGAAACCGTCATCACGATAGAAACAAAGTTGAGACATTGGTTAATCGAAAAAAGCGAAAAAAATTTAAAAAGTCTTTTAAACTTGATAAAAGAACAGGTTGATCTTTTGCGCCAGTCGTTCGACGATGAATATGTTGACAATCTTGAAGAAGCCATCCGAGAAGAGTTGGACTTTTTGGAAGATGCTAATTTTTTAAAACTTGTTTAAAGTATCAAATCTTTTAAATTGCTCGCAGTTTCTTCTTAGCTTCCTTATAAAACTCATTTTCACAGTTTAAAAGCTTCATGGTCAAATTTGTAATCGAACAAATACGATTTGAACATTCTTCTTTATAAAACAGCAAACGAAAGTTTTTACGAGGAGTCGCTCCCCATTTAAATTTATAATCTTCGTCACCCCTTAAAAAATCAAAATAAGATAGTCCTTTCGATATTGAATCATGAATCACCTCACCCGTAAGAATTGTTCCCACGCTTAAATGCTTCCATTGTGGATTAAACCCTCCCAGATAATAGTGAATCACCCCGCAGCAGAGCT
>DFBH01000017.1 GCA_002366545.1 Candidatus Oleimmundimicrobium americanum
CTTTGAAAATATAACCGCAAGCAAACCGACAAGATTTATTAAAAGAACCATGAAAGAAGAAAGACGATCGACAACTATTTCTATTCCCCAAGGAGGAGCCCAACCGCTCACGTTATACGCAAAAGAACCTTTCATCGACACGGTAATAGTTATAAGAAGAGCAGAAACGAAGCAAAAGAGCATCGCTAAAAAAGATACCGTAAAAGCAGCCTTCTTGTTCGAAGACAACAAAACAGAAATTAAAACAGCGACCGTCAAAGGAACAATTACTATAGATATTGGTAGTTGAGAAACAAAATTCATTGTCTTTCCTCTTTTTCAGATTCAGATAACCTAACAGCCAAGATTAACGATAGAGCCGTGGTCCCCACCCCCACCACAAGAGCCATAAGAACTACAGCCTGAGGAAGAGGATTAATATAATTTTTAACACCTTCAACAATGATGGGCACCGCCCCATTTTTTTTAGTGCCGATGCCTATTAAAAAAAGAAAAACGGAAGTTTCCATTATATTTATACCGATAATTTTTTTAATTAGGTTTGGACGCGCCGCCACAGCATAAAACCCAACTAAAAAAAGGATTATGGAAGCGATATATATCAAATTTGACGAGGCCGAATTAAGCATTATCCCCTCTCCACTTTCTTTAAAATGTAAAACAAAGAAGCAATGGTAACTCCACTAGCAAGACCAATGCTAATCTCCAATCCCAGAGTTAAAAATTTTTGAAACATGGAGATGCCAAGAAAATTCAGATCTAAGAAATTTTTGCCCATAAATACGGACATAAAACCAATAACCGTAAAATAAAGAATCGCCATTCCTTCAAAAAATACCCTCTTTTTCGCAGGCAATCTTTTAACAGCGTTATCAAAACCAAATATGAGAGCGTAAATAATTATAACGGAAGCCAAAATGGCGCCGCCTTGAAAACCTCCGCCAACGGAAAAGCCTCCATTAATTATTACGTAAAGGGCAAAAATTATAAAAAATGGTATGTAAATAACCATCATTATCCTTACCAGGGGACTGGGTTCAACCTTTAATGGAGACAGCCCCTCTTTAACATGCTCTCTCCCCAAAATTGCCAAGGCAGCGGCAAGAGCACCGAAAATGACCACCATCTCACCCATGGTGTCATAAATACGATAGTTCAATATGATAGCTGAGACCAAATTACTGCACCCGGTTTCCTGTGGCCCCTGAGTTATATATCGGGGGGCAGCAACAACGTTAGTTGGATTATCCGGATTCCCCATAGGCGGCATCTTAAAAACCGCCAACAAAAAAAATATCCCCAACAACGTCAAAAGCAGCGGGGTAAACATCTTTTTCATTCCACATCATCCCTTGAAGTTCTAAAGACCGCCACCACAAAAAGAACGGAAATTATCCCCGATTCAATTATCACTTCCGCCAAGGCAAGCATGGGCGCGCCCAACTGTTGCCACATCACCGCCATAACAAGTCCATAAGCTGAAAAAAGCACAATTGACGCAAGCATATCCCTGTTTAACACCACAGCGATAGATAAAATAATTAAACATAGAATCAATAAGGTGGTGAGAATTGTCATACCTTAAAAATCTCCCTAAACAATTTTTCCTTTTCAACCCGAAGTCTGTCTTCGCGATTTTCCTGCCAAGGTATCAAGTCCGTTCTCATGGCCGCCCTGGCAACAGCATGCCCTGTGACCAAGCTTGAGCTCAAAAGAAGCAATGCCACAGCTATAAGTTTCAACACATTAAAGGAAAAACCCTCATAAATTATGAGTCCCATAAGCGTTAAGCCCGCACCCAAAATATCGCATTTGGTAGCAGCGTGAAGGCGAGAGTAAACATCCGGAAGCCTTATGATGCCAACAACACCTACCCATAAAAAGAAAACTCCCACACTTAAAAATAGAACCGCCAAAGATTTGGTCATAACTTCAAACATTTAAAGCTCCTCTTTGCTTTCAACATACCTTGCTATAACAACTATTGAGATGAAGCTCAATAGAGCATATGCCAAAGCCACATCTAAATAAGCGTTATACCCACGGATATAAGCAATCAATATCAAAACCACCAAAGCATTTGTGCCTATAAGATTTACAGCCAAAACCCTGTCTAAGATATTGGGACCCTTGAAGGCTCGATAAAGAGCGGCAAAAACCCCCATCAGTAAAGCTATGCTCGCACCAATAAAAAAAGGAATCACCTATTTATCCTCCTCAAATATCCATTTAACTAAATTTTCCAATTTCCTTTCCATAAGTTCTTTAGCAAATTCATCCGCAATACAATGAACGTATATGACGTCATCCTCAAAATCTACCGCCAACGTTCCGGGTTTTAAAGTAATAAAAGCAGCTAAAATAACCTTAGGGAATACACCGGACAAGCTTGACTTGAATTTAACTACGGCGGGGCTAATGGGCAACCTTGGATCCATAACTCTTTCTCCCACATCGGTATTTGCCCGAAAAATATCCTTTATTATTTGCCCGGTACATATACAAAAACGCCAAAATATTCGAAAATTTATATTTATATCTAAGAAGTGTTCTTTAAGCAAAAACCAAGAACAATAAGAAACAAACAATGCGGCAAAAAAACCTAAAAACAAATTTAAAAAATTAAAACTCTCGCTCAAGGCTACCCAGAAAACAAAAAGCAAAAGAGCCAAGATTCGGATTTTTTTATCAACCTTGCTCATATAAATGCCCCTTTAGAAAAACAACATCAACATATAATATATTATCGGATTAGCTGGTTGCTTTCTTTAATGCAAAATAAAAAAGACCGGAAAATTCCGGTCTTTTGACAAAACAAACTTATTTTGATGAACAAATTATGCTTCCTTATCGGTTTCTTTAACTTCTTCCTTGGTTTTTTCTTTTTCTTTGGGCTCTTCCTTAGCTTTTGCCGATTCTTCTTCCTTGCCTTCCACTCCTTTTTTCAGCTCTCTAACGCCAGAACCAATTGCTTTACCAATTTCAGGTAATTTTTTAGGACCAAAAAGCAGAAGAACTATGGCTAAAATTATTATAAGCTCAGTGGGACCCAAACCAAACAATCCAGTGCCCAATACCATCATTTACACCACTTTCCCCCATAAAATATTATTAAACGATACAAAATTATATATACACGAAAAAGAAATATATGTCAAAGAAAAACTTAAACCACAGGAGTTACTTAACAATAAATTCTTCTTCAATATAATCTGCCAATTTTCCAATTTCGTTCAAACCAAATTGCCTTGCTTTCACATCCACATCATCATCACTTACAATCGCAACCGGTTCTTTGGGCAAACATAAAGACGCTTTGTGAACCGTCCTCCGAAAAACTTCTATTTTTGGTTTATCTTCCTTCTTAAAACCCTCAGTAATTATGATATCGACATCATTTAAGTAACATTCAGCTATCTCGTCTAAAGAGAGTTCGTCCTCCAGCTTTTTTATTACTGCTATCTTACCGGCCGATGAAACAACTACGCTGTCAACTCCTGCCTGAGCGTGCTTCCAAGAATCTTTACCCGGAACATCTATGTCAAACCCGTGAACATCATGCTTAATAGTGGCAACTTTATAACCACGCTTTTTAATTTCAGGTATAAGCTTCTCGATTAAAGTAGTTTTCCCGCTATTTGATTTACCCACAATTGATATAATTTGCGGTCTGTTCAATATTTACAGCCTCCAGCTATTGCAAATTAAGAACTAAGAATGAAAAAATAAAAACTATATAGAAAAATGAAAAAAGATTTAAAAACATTTTTAATTCTACATTATAGTTCTTCATTTTTAACTTTACCCAATGCCCTTCTACCAAGCTATCCTCTCCGGATGTGTGTAAATACACATCTTCCCGGCTCTCACATAACCTGCTACGGAAACTCCAAACTGCTTCCCGATTTTAATCGAAGCATCCGTTGGAGTAGAACGAGAAACCGCGACGGGGATGCCCGCTTTCACCAACTTGCGAAGCATTTCCGAGGAAATACGGCCGGTTGTAAAAATCATCTTATCTTTAGTGGAAATGTCATTTAACAGCGCATATCCCAAAACTTTATCAATTGTATTGTGACGACCAATGTCCTCTTGAATGGAAATAATTTCGTCTTTACTGCATAGTGCGGAACAATGAACTCCCCCCGTAGAACGATGAACCTCTGTGGACTTTAAAAATTTCGCCATTAAATTAATGATTTCCTTTGCAGAAAAAATCTCTGAAGAAACAATAGGTCGTAAACTTTCCCCCTTCAACGGATTCGAAAAGGTTACTCCTTTACCAAATCCTGAAGTAAATATCTTGCCTTTCGGTTTCGATAAAACAGGGTCAACCTTCACTCTAACTATTCCGTTCTTCTCATCGAAAGATATCTCTTTTATGCTTGTCATATCAGAGATAAAACCCTCCGCGTAAAGAAAACCGACCGCTAATTCTCTAATATTTGTGGGAGTCGCCATGAGAGCAACCAATTCTTCACCATTAAGAAAAACAGCGATGGTTTTTTCCTCGGGGGCCGTCATAAAAATCTCCTCAACGCTCCCGTCATATTTTATTACCCTAAACTGCTTATCGGTCAACATTTAGCTCCCGCAATTTAGCATAAATCTCTCTCGCTTGTTTAAAATCATCTTCAGTATTTACATTGTAAAAAGAAAGAATATCCGGATCAAACTCAGCGACCTTGTTCTTATTTATCCTTTTAACCTTGACCTTTTCAAAGAAAGAAATAACTCTAAAATTTTGACCATTTAATGCCTCTTCAATGTGACTTATGCAATCCTTGGAGTATATAGCTTGAAGTGGTTCAAATCCAGCTTTTGATTCGGGAATAACGACATCAAAACCCCCTGCCTCTGCAATTAGATGCTTGACAAGATTGAGATTTAAAAAAGGCGTATCACAGGAAACAACAAAGTTATGAAAACGATTCGAAGCCTTGAGGCCGGCTAATATTCCTCCCAATGGCCCTTGATACGGGACTTCATCCTTCACAACATCTGTTCCATTTATTTGATGCAAATCAGGTGTATTGGAAACTAAAATGACTTCTTCGCACAACAAAGAAAGCTTATCGACCAAATCTTGAAGAATTGTCTTTGTCCCCAATTTTAGAAGGCACTTGTCGGTGCCTATCCTGGAACTTCTGCCTCCCGTAAGAATAATTCCGGCTATTTTTTCCATCTTTTGTTTAATTCATTTCAATGGGTGACTGCGCCGTAGGCAAATAACCTCTCTTTTTGGCAACCGCATCAAGATGAATGGTTGCAATGTCTTCCACCCTCAAAATAACGTTGCGTCCCAGTTCTTTCTCATTTGACAACTTTGAATATTTTTTGCATTTATCGCATAATTCAACTTGATGCCCTTTATCGTCTTCCGGATAAAAAATCGAAAGTGTTTCACTGTCAACGTTTCCGCAAAAAGCACAACGGATGCGCTGTGTCCACCATTCAGTTTTACAAACGGAGCAACTTAAAAGCTTCAAACCATCCTCTTTTCTTAGCCTCGTTATATAAGGACGATTCCCGCATATCGGACAGAACTCTTTCCCCCATAAATGGTGATTAATCTTAGGTCTCAAATTTTTTGCATACGCTTCATAAAAAGGACTAAGAGCATGAGTTACTATAAATAAAAGCGCCTCTTTATTAACGCCTTTCTCTTTGCTCAAATTCTCAAAAAAAGAGTCATCCCCTCTTTCAAATTTCTCAATAAATAAATTTATGTTTTCTTCTTTTAATTCATCAATATCTAAAACCTTATTAAGTCCTTCCATTTTTTTAGGACTTTTATCTTCCACTATCTTAATTAATTCAACTAAAACCTCTTTAAACAAAGTAGCAGAAATTTCCCCTCTTTTGAGAGCTAAAACAGGGCTTCCTTTTTTCAAGGTTTCATTTACTTCTTCTTCTGATAGACCAAACCCGGAAACATCAATTTTTTCTATATATTCAGACTGCAACTCAAAAATTGACCCAAATAAATTAAGCAATCCTCCTAAAGTCGGAAATTTCTTTTTGTAATAACTGATTTCCTCTTCAATATCTTTTTTCGAAGGCATTTTTTGTTCTAACTTAAGAATTGTAAACACTCCTTTCGAGCACATAAAATTGAGTTTTTATCTTCTTTAACTTTTGCGATTATATCCCAAATTTTGAGGATTGGCAAAAAAAATAGCCCCGCAGAATTACTGCGGGGCTATTTTCACTTCTTAGTCTAACTTACCTTACTACTTGTCCTCCATACATAAACATCCATCTTACAATGAACCCACCAACTAAAACCGAAATGCAGGCCAAAGTAGTGAGTGATGCCGGAGGATGTGCCTTCTTGGCAGCACTTATGCCATAAAGCTCAAGCGCAAGAGGCCCAAGCAATGCAACAATAACTACTCCTATCCAAAACATCATGGCATATTCGCCGCTAAGTAAAACAGCAGCTGCATCGGCAGCAGAACCACCGGCGCTTTTCAAGGCAAAAATCAAAACCGCAAAAGCTATAGCCTCAAAAGCTATAACTATCGCGTCAGCCTTCTCTAATGCCCCTATCGCCACTTCATCTTTCTTTGCCTGTAAATTGGCAATAAGAAGAATCAAGGCAATTCCGGTGGACGTAGCAGAAGCCACAAAGACCGCAGGTAGAAATGATGTTGCGCCCCACATCGGCAAAGATTTCACCGAAAGAAGTACACCCGTATAACCCGCGACACCAATTCCTAAAATGGCCCCTATCCACTGGCAGACTTTCCTTGCCCCATCTTTTCCTTTTAGGAAAGATAACGCATCAACCTTCTCTGACAAGAAGAAGGCGGGAGTAATCACCCCACCAAATATGGCAAAGAGAGTAAGCAGCCATGTTCCTTGGCTCATGAGCGAACTTGGCCTGAACGTGATTATAAATCGCCAGAAGTATAGGGGTCGAGCTAAGTCCGCAACTAAAATAATTAGACTCAACACGATGATGGGAAGTACACAATATGACCCTATCTCAGCAAGTTTTTTAAGCCGACCTTTGCTGAATACCTCAGCAAAATGACCCGTAAATCCACAAGCTCCAGCCAAACCTCCAAGAAAGAGATATATGGCCAACAACCAGTGCCAGTAATGAGTTACTTCATGCATCCTTACTCACCCCCCTTTCCTTCGGCTTCCGCGGCTTTAAATACCATCCAGAACGGAACGATGGTAAGTATACCCGCGGTGATGAGGCCGGTTAGCCACTTGGTGACCATATCAGCCGTAGATACCTTTGGATCTGCCGGTAAACCGTAAACCTCCGGGTCATCAGTTAGAACGTAAATTACACCCGTTCCACCGACGCCTTCAGGATTATAGATCTGAGCTTTGGCTTCGCCGCGCTCTTTAAGAAGTGCCACGCGAGCGTCAGCAACAGCAAGCATCTCAGCCCTGTCTCCGAATTGAAGAGCATCCGGGGGACAAGTTGTAACACAAGCCGGTTCAAGACCATTTTGAACTCTGTCAATACAGCCACGGCACTTAAACATGGTGCCCGCAACTCTCTTTCCGGGTACCTCGTTGCCTTCGTCCATCCATTCTTTTTCCGACTCAGAGATTTCCTCTCTAAAGCGAGGAACGCCTTCCCAGAACGGACAGGCATAGTGACAGTTTTTGCAACCCAAGCACTTGTCGTTATCGATCAGGACAAAACCGGTTTCCTCATCTTTACTGATGGCCCCGGCGGCACAAACCTTAGCACAACTCGGATCTCCGCAGTGCATACACCTCTGAGTTATGAAGTGCCACCTGAAACGATCCGGGTCATCCTTTTCGATAAAGTCAATCAGGTTCCAAGTAGTTCCACCAAGAGTCAAAGCATTGTAATAAGTTCCCAATTTCTTGTTCTCGGCTGCCGACAATACGTTCCACTGCTTGCAGGCAACGTAACAAGCCCGACACGCGGTGCACTTTGATTCATCGTAAAGTATCGCTTTTGCCATCTTACTTCACCTTCCTTATATCCACGAGGAACGTCTTATATTCAGGAATCATTGTGTTGGCATCGCCCACGTGTGGAGTAAGTTGGTTAGCTGAATAGTTAATTGTCGGACACGAACCACCGGTACATAATCCGGCGTAACCGTAACACCAGGGAAGACCGGCAAAATGAACCGTCTTGCCGTTGATGTTTTGTGGTTTTACACGTCCGGTAACTATGGCTACCGCTTGCAAAGAACCTCGAGCGTTAAACACCTCGACCGTTTCTCCGGGATCAATACCCTTTTCATCGGCAAGTTCCTTGCTGATTTCAACAAACATCTCGGGCATCAAATCTACAAGCCACGGTTGGTTCCTGGTCATAATCCCGGTCTGCCAATGCTCGGTAACCCTGTAAGTGGAACCAATAATTGGATACTCGTCAGCCGTTCCAATCTTGGTATCCGGGTTAATTTCATGCCAGAGCACAACGGCCGGATTGTTTTGCTGACCGGACATGATGTTATCAACAGGGCTCTCAATGGGCTCGTAGTGCTCGGGGAATGGACCCTCGGCACGCGGAGCAAAGAGTCTGAAAACACCCTCGTTTATCATGATGGCCGGCAAGTTTCCGCCTGCAGCACTCGGTGCTTTGGTTCCACCGAAGTCGGGGATATCGTTGCCAACCCATTTGCCTTGAGCCTCATCCCACAAAATCTCAGGAATTTCCGGATTCCACGGTTTTCCATTGAGGTCGGCAGAAGCGCGATTGTAAACGATTCTTCTATTGACCGGCCATGCGAACGACCACTCAAGGTTGTTTCCGATACCCTCAGCCTCAGGGATTCTTCTCTTCATGAGATTTTCACCATCGGGAGTAAATGTACCGGAGAAGAGCCAGTTACCGCAGGCTGTTGACCCGTCTTTTTGAAGCGCAACAAAGTTCTT
>DFBH01000031.1 GCA_002366545.1 Candidatus Oleimmundimicrobium americanum
GATAAGCTCTTAACCTGTACAACGGGAAAGAACTGCTCTATTCTCTCTGCTCTGTGCTTTTTGCTATCAGCCATCTGCTATCTGCCATCTATTACTTAGTAGTATCTTCTCCTGCACCGATTGCAGCTTGAGCGGCGGCGAGACGCGCCAGTGGAACACGGTAAGGAGAACAGCTTACGTAAGTAAGACCTTCTTTGTGACAAAATTCAATTGATGACGGCTCGCCGCCATGCTCACCGCAAATGCCCAACTTAATACCGGGTTTAGTTTTTCGAGCAAGCTTACAAGCCGTATCAACAAGATAGCCAACACCGCTTTGATCGAGAGCTTCAAACGGATTAACCGGCAAAATTTTATCTTCAAGATACTTCGCTAAAAACTTTGCTTCAGCATCATCACGACTAAAACCAAAAGTTGTTTGAGTTAAATCATTTGTCCCAAATGAAAAAAAGTCGGCATATTCTGCAATTTCGTTTGCCGTAATCGCCGCACGTGGAAGTTCAATCATCGTTCCTACTTTATATAAAATATTCATCTCCTTAGCCGCAAGAACTTCCTTTATGGTTTCTTCCGTTTTTTCGCGCATAACCATAAGTTCATTCACATGCGATACCAACGGAATCATTATTTCAACTTTGGGGTCAAATCCTTCTTTCTTAACATTACACGCTGCTTCCATAATAGCTCGAACCTGCATTTTGTATATTTGAGGATAAACTATGCCCAGCCGGCAACCCCTCAGACCCAACATCGGGTTCATCTCTACTTCAGCTCTTACTTTATGCAAAAGCCTTTCTTTGGCCATAATTTCATCTTTATTTACGCCCTTGAGTTTCATTTCAGCAAGCTCAACTTTTAAATCGGTAAAATTCGGTAAAAACTCATGGAGCGGAGGATCTAAAAGTCTGATAGTTACGGGCAATCCCGTCATTGCCTTAAAAATACCTTCAAAATCTCCCCTTTGGAACGGCAAAAGTTTTTCTGTTACCCCTTCCCTTTCCTCATCTGATTCAGCCAAAATCATATTTTGCACCAAAGAAAGGCGCTCCTCACCAAAGAACATGTGTTCAGTTCGGCAAAGTCCAATGCCTTCCGCTCCAAATTCCCTGGCCTTGCCGGCATCTTCCGGAGTATCAGCATTGGTCCTGACACCAAGTCTTCGATATTTATCTGCCCACCCGAGAATCTTTTGAAACTCAGGGTTAATGCTTGGAGCAATCAGCGGAGCTTCTCCTAAAATTACCCTGGCGCTACTTCCATCGATACTTATAATATCGCCCGCTTTAACTGTTGTTCCATTAACCTTAAATAGTTGATTTTCCATATCCAACTTTATTTCTTCACACCCACAGACACATGGTTTACCCATACCTCGAGCTACCACCGCCGCGTGACTCGTCATCCCCCCGTGTACAGTTATGACCCCCTGGGCAGCTATTACACCGTGAATATCATCGGGCGTAGTTTCCCACCTAACCAAAATAACTTTTTTGCCCGCTTTCTCTTCTTCTTCAGCAGTATCCGCGTCAAAAACAACTTCCCCTGTTGCCGCTCCCGGAGAAGCAGGCAAACCGCTCGCAAGAACATCAAGTTTTGCGTTTGGATTAATGCGAGGGTGAAGAAGTTGGTCTAATTGAAGAGGGTCAATTCTTTTAAGCGCCATTTCTTCAGTGATTAAACCTTCGCCGACCATATCGACGGCAATTCTTAATGCAGCAGCAGCCGTCCGTTTGCCCGTCCTAGTCTGAAGCATATAAAGTTTACCTTGCTCAATGGTAAACTCCACATCTTGCATATCGCGATAATGTTTCTCCAAATTCCCCATGGACGCTATTAACTCATCATAAGCATCAGGCAATTCTTTTCTAAGATCAGAAAGGGTTTTAGGGGTACGTACGCCCGCTACAACATCTTCCCCTTGAGCATTGGTTAGGTACTCCCCAAAGATTTTCTTTTCACCAGTTGAAGGATCTCTTGTAAATGCAACCCCGGTAGCAGAATCATTGCCTTTATTTCCAAAAACCATCGTTTGAATATTTACAGCGGTGCCTAAATCATCTGAAATTTTATATTCTTTTCGATAAGTTTTTGCACGAGGGTTGTCCCACGATTCAAAAACAGCCATTACTGCTTTTTTCAGCTGTAATTCAGGTTCTCTCGGAAATTCTTCCCCCGTCTCTTTTTTCACAATATCTTTATAAATTTCTACTAATTCTTTCAAATTACCCGCGGTAAGCTCAGTATCTTGTTTAACTCCTCGTTTTCTTTTCATTTCCCTAAGCTCGCGATCAAACTTACCCCGTTTCACTTTAAGTACAATATCTGAATACATCATGATAAATCGTCTGTATGCGTCGTAAACAAATCTTTCATTTTTTGTCTGTTCAATAAGCCCTTTAACCGAGTCATCATTTAATCCCAGGTTCAAGATGGTATCCATCATCCCCGGCATTGAAAAAGGGGCACCTGAACGAACTGAAACCAGCAATGGATCATGTGAATCTCCCAATTTTTTGGAAAGCTTTGACTCCAATTCTTTCTGGTGTTTTCCGATCTCCCCATTCAGTCCCTCCGGGGGCTTTCCTGTTTTAGAATAAAAATTGCAGGCCTCGGTAGAAATTGTATAACCTGCAGGTACGGGAAATCCAAGCCTCGTCATCTCCGCTAAATTGGAGCCCTTCCCACCCAATATAAATTTCATACCAGCGTTTCCTTCTTCGAAAGAATAAACATATTTCTTGCTCGACATCACTACCCCCTCAAATATGATTGTTATAGTATTTTAATATTTCACTGGCCGTTTCCTCAATAGCCTTGTGCGTATTATCTATAATTCTACAACCAATTTTCTTCATTACCGAACGAGCGTAATCAAGTTCCTTTGAGATATAGCTTGTATTTGCATAACCGTTCCGAGGAGAACCCACCGATTCAAGCCGTTGTTCCCTAATTACCCTCAATAAGTCAACTCCTATATCAAGGCCAACAATCTTTTCGGGGAATATATCAAAAAGTTGCTTGGGCGGTTCTATCCCATAAATTAATGGTACATTTGCAACCTTCCAGCCACGATAAGCTAAATATACAGAAAGTGGAGTTTTAGATGTCCTGGAAACTCCGAGAAGAACTATCTCTGCCTCTTTAATGTCATTTATATTTCTCCCGTCATCATGTTTAACTGCAAAATTCAGAGCCTCAATTTTTTGAAAGTAACCACGAGTCATTTGCCTGGAAGCTCCTGGTTTCAGTTCGGGCGAAACTTCGGAAACCTCCTCCAGCGTCCTAATTGCGGGACCCAATACATCTAATCTGGGAATTCGAAACTCATCCGCTTTAGATTTCAAAAATTTACTTAACTCGGGAGCAACCAAAGTATAAAACATAACACTGTGACCATTTTTGGCCTTATCAATAGCTGCTTTTATCTGTTCGATATTAGTAATTTTCGACCACTTTACTATTTTAAAATTATCACTAAATTGACTAACAGCAGCTTTAGCCACCTGTTCAGCAGTATCACCCAAAGAGTCAGAAAGCACATAAATTGTTGTTCCTGCCACCATAAGAATTCCTCTTGATATCTTTAAATTTATTTAACCAAAATGCTTCTCTTTTTTTAAAACTATCCAGCTGCTATAGC
This sequence comes from Candidatus Oleimmundimicrobium americanum, assembly GCA_002366545.1. Classification (GTDB taxonomy): domain Bacteria; phylum Actinomycetota; class Aquicultoria; order UBA3085; family Oleimmundimicrobiaceae; genus Oleimmundimicrobium; species Oleimmundimicrobium americanum. The sequence goes on from DFBH01000031.1 coordinate 3,641, forward strand.
AAGTTTAGAAAAATCCGCAACAGATTCAAATACCCGGACACACTTATTCAACAATTTAATCCTGTTGTTTTGTAATTCTTCTTCTTTGGTCATTACCAAAACTTCATCAAAAAATTTATCTACAACCGGCCTTAAATCAGCCAAAATCTTCATAACCTTTTCATAATCATCATCTTTAAAAGCTTTTCTCATGGCCTTTTCCGACTGTAAAACCGTCCAAAACAATGTCCCTTCCTCTTCTTGCTCAAATAAATTTTCATCAACAGCTATTCCTAAATTAAGTTTCGATAAATTTTTACATCTAACAAAAGCTGTAAATAAATCCTTTATCAAACTTTCTTCTCTATATTTGGATATAATCTTAACTTTTTCTCTAAGAACCGCTAAATTATTTAGCCCCAATGCCAAAACGGAATCCACTATGTCATACTGAAATCCGGCTTTCAAAAATTGCTGCCTTAATCGACCAAGAAAGAAAACTTCAAGCTCTTTTAATATACATTCTTTATCTCGATAAAATTCTACGTTTTCCTTCTCGTATTCCTTTAATGCAAATTTAAAAAGCCCAATAAGCGATAAATTTAATTTCCTTTCAAGAATGATATTTATTATACCCTGCGCTTGACGACGAAGAGCATACGGATCCTCTGAGCCGGTAGGCAAAAGACCTACGGAAAAACAACCTACAATGGTATCAATTTTATCCACGATACTCACAATGCTTCCAACGCATGTTTTTGGCAAAATTCCATCAGAACGACATGGAAGATAATGTTCATAAATGCCCTCAGAAACAACTTTGTCTTCTCCGGACAATAAAGCATACTCTCTACCCATTACTCCTTGAAGGTCGGGAAATTCTACAACCATCTCGGTTACTAAATCAGCTTTGCTTAAATAAACAGCTCTCTTTGCATATTTTTTTATGGATTCTTCAACCTTTAATTTTTCAGCTAAAAACTCAGCGAGCTTCTCAACCCGCTTAATCTTACTGTAAACCGTCCCAAGTCTTTCTTGAAAAATAATACCCTTGAGTTCTTCCACCCTCTGAATAAGGGGCTTCTTTTGATCTTCCTCAAAAAAGAATTTTGCATCAGCCAACCGAGCTTTCAAAACCCTTTCATGCCCTTTTCTAATAATTTCATCATAATCCGGGTCACCATTATGAACCACAAAAAACCCCGGTTTAAGTTTGCCGTGAACGTCCTCAATTGGAAAATAACGTTGATGGGATTCCATGGCAGTTGTCAACACTTCACGTGGCAATGTTAAGTAATCACTTGAGAAGGCGCCCCGAACAACATGGGGTGATTCTATCAGATTTATTACCTCAGCAAACGTTTTAGGATTTACGACAACTTCTTCTTCGTTTTTTAAAAATCTTTTTATGCCATCTTTAATAATTTTTTCCCGTTTCTTTTGATCTACAATAACTTTTGCTTTTTCCATTAAAGAAAAATATTCCTTACAACTTTTAACTTCAATCGGATTCTTTGCAAGAAAACGGTGTCCCCACGTTAAGTTGCCGGATTTTAAGTTACCAAGTGAAAACCGCACAACTTTTTCCCCATATATGGCCAAGAGCCAACGAATAGGCCGAGCAAAACGAATATTGTCGCCTTGCCACCTCATCGGCCTGGTAAAAGAGATGGACATTATTAATTCGGGCAAAATTTTAGAAAGAATTTTTGACGTTTCTTCGCCTTTTTCTCTCTTAATAGCATAAACATAAGTTCCTCCTAAAATTTCACGTATCTTTAAATCGGCAACCTTTACCCCTTGCACACTGGCAAAACCCTCTGCGGCAGCAGTTGCCGTTTTATCATCGGTAAATGCAACTTTTGCGGGAGGACCTTTAATTTCTTTTACTTTTTCCTGTTGTCGCACTTGTAAATCAATTACGTTTAAAATTAAGCGCCGCGGCGTACCATGCACCTTTATTTCAGAGAAGAGGAGTCTGTTCGCCTCAAATAACTTCACAGCATTTTTTTTCAGCTGTTCAATTCCTATATTAAGTGCCATAGATGGCATCTCTTCTGTTCCTATTTCTAAAATTAAATCTTTTACACCCATTGCGCTCCTATTTTAACTAATGAACTACCACGGACTTACG
>DFBH01000018.1 GCA_002366545.1 Candidatus Oleimmundimicrobium americanum
TACAGAACTTTGAGGGCTTGACTCACCATGCACCCATGCAAAGTGAAGGGTAAGGTCAAGCTCGATACTTGTTGATACTGCTTGGTTTACCCCTGCTTCTAACCCAAAAAGAGACAGGAATACCTGATAATCTTCCAGCCACTCGTTATTTTTGCTAAATGAATGGACTACCATAACCGCATCTTTAGCACGAAACCTTTTTGCTTCGATAATCGCAGAAACCGTGCGATGCAATAATTGATAACGAATTCCCTCCGGTGGAGGAAAAGTCAAACCAAGTTCACCACACAAGAATTTGAGTTTTTTTTCTTTTCAGGGCATACATTCAGAAAACCATTCTCCAACAGTGGGACCAAAATGCTCAGATACCTTGCCCTCTACCGCAATAGATACCAAACCATTTTTTGTTTCTCCGAGAACCCAAACATCATTCTGGGAGGACCTGTTTCCACCAGGCAACGGAACTTTGTGCTCAGGAATAGCAAAAATTGTGTTTAAACCCCTAAGAGACGGTATTTGCTCAAGCACAGATAGAACTTCCTGCGGGATACCACCGGCTTCCTGCCAGCAATACACTAATGAACGAGCCGAATATCCACGCCTCCATTGCTTCTCCGGTTCAGCAAGAAACCTTTTCCAATCCTCTGGGCTAGATGCCGGAATTAATATTTTCCCCATACCTTTTCCTTTTTAAGAGCTAATTAATATACTAAATTTTATAATACGTAATTAAATTTTCGAGTTAAGACAAATGAGCTTTGGAGTCATCTACAATCCGAAAATGTTATATTGCAAGATCTGACCCCAGTCCCATATCTGCATCCTCAACATCAATCTCTTTTTTCACCTTTTCGAATTCATTTTCAAGTTCTCTAAGTCGTTTTTTGCTTTCCTTAATAAGAGCCGTTCCTTCTTTCACTTTCTCGAGTCCTGCCTCTACGTCGACTTCTTCCTGCTGATCAAACCATTCCACAATCCCTTTGAGCTTTCTTAATGTTTCTTTTAAGCTAATGCTTGTTGTCATAAGTTTTATCCTTTCTGATTACTAATATCCTTTACTTGTGATTTGATTCTGCCGTCAGATATTTGGGTATCAAGCTCTTCCCCTTTGCTTACCTGATTAATGCTTTTTATTATTTTCCCTCCTGCCGAAACGATACTGTAACCAAGCTGGAGTTGGCGGGCAGGATCAGCAACCTTCAAGCGTCCTTCTATATCATTCAAAATATCATTGTCTTTTTCAAGATTTCTTTTTAGGCTGGCAAAGAATGATTGGTAATAACTATCCAAAGTCTTTTTGGTGTTCTCAATTGTATATTCTATGCTCATTGAAGCATTTCTCAGTTTGTGTTTCAAATCATCACATTTATTAACAATAACACCAAATCTTTCCCCTAATTGATTCGACAATGATTCAAGATAAAACCGAGTTTTCTCCAATAACTCTTTGTACTTATAAACTATATCTTTTTCAAAAATTGCAATATCATCCGAGGCTTTATCCCACGATCTATTAAGGAAAACCGCAACTGCTGTAGCCGTCGAGACCGCCTTATCGGCTGCTAAACAGGCCAGTGGTACATCTTTGTCATGACCAACACCGCAAATCACAGGAACGTTAAAAGCTGCAATTTTACGTACCAAGACTTCATTATTAAAGGCCTGCAAGCTTTCCATGCTCCCACCGCCTCTTATAATTACTAAAGAATCTATCTCTTGTTTATTAAAGTAATCAATGGCTGAGACCAGGTCTTGAATCGCAATTTGTCCCTCGACCCGGGAATCAATAAGTTTTATATGATACCCATATTTCCCCAGATTATTCAAAAAATCATGAATTACCGCTCCAGCTTCTGAAGTAATAAGACCGATTTTTTGAGGAAAATCTGGAATGATTTTTTTTCTTTCAACTGCAAACAACCCTTCATTCTCTAGCTTCTTTTTCAACTTATTGTAAGCATCTTTAAGGGCGCCCTCGCCGATAAGTTCTATGGTTGAGACCTTAAAGCTTAACCGCCCGTTTGGTTTATATATTTCAGGAAAGCCGTCGGCAATTATCTCCATACCCTCCTCAAGAGAAATGCCGCATAATTCATAATCGCTCTTCCACATAAAACAATTAAGAACACTCTCTTCTTTATCCTTAATCGAAAAATATAAACATTTGTTGCTAATGCCTATGCTGCTAATTTCCCCCAGTACACGTGCCTTGTAGGTTCGGAGTTTTATGTTAAGGAAATTCAAATATGCGCTAACAGTAAATGGCTTTTTGTTATCATTGGTTTTTTCTTCCATCTCTTGATGCACACCTTCTTTAATATCTTCATTCACCATGAACAATATACTCATGCCATACTTTGCAAACTTTTTTTCTTTAATACCCTTAATAAGCATCAAATCTTCTTTTGTTTTTGGCTTAACTGTAGCAATATCTTCAATCGCTTTATTGGATAAAACACGAAAAAGAGCAACGCCTTCTTTTTGCCCCACAACCTTTCTCCAGTCTTTTAACCTTTGCAAAAGATTTGAATCCATCATACTTATATCTTAACCCTTCTTTACCATTTCCAACAAATCTTCTTCTTTCTTAAAACCTCTTAACCTTCCTGTTAGAAATCCAAGTTTATAATCAATTCCCCCTGACATTAATTTCCAGTTCGTACCTCCGTTGTGGATTGTGTTACGCGATATCGCTTTTTCGTCAAGGATAAGCACATGGAGTCCCGCGTGCAAGTTTGTAACTCTTAAATTAGTTAACCAATATATTTCAATTTTTTTCATTGATGGGTTGTAGAATTTGGAGTGATTTGGTCGATGAGCCGGTAAATGTCATATTGCAAGACCTGGCCCCCGCTCATAGTCAAGCCTGGCCCTGTTTCTTTAGCTCCCCATTATTTCGTTTAGGCCTTCAACCGCTTGAACTAATTCTTCCGGTGTGACTATACCCATCTTCTTCCCGATTCTCTCTACGGAAAGTGTTCTAATTTGACTGATTTTTATCCAAGAACGTTTTGGTAAATTTTCTGATTTTAGCTCCATGGTTAGGGGGAAACCCGCTCTTTGGGGTTTGCTTGTAATTGCCATTGCTATAACTGTGCCTGACCTCTCGTTAAAAACATCTTGGCTTATAATTAAAACCGGTCTTAATCCCGCTTGTTCATGACCACGCACGGGATTTAAGTCAGCCCAGCGAATTTCACCTCTTAATATTCGGGCCATTCGCTCAGCTCCTCTGACATGCCCTCTTCAGCCATTGACTTTTCAAAATCCGGGTCAAGCTTTGCACACTCTTCCGCAAGACGCCCATGCTCTAAACGCGCCAACTTTTCTTTAACCGCATCTTGCACAGCTCGGCTTCTACTTGGGAATATGTGAGACTTCACAAGTCTATCCAGCTTTGCTAATAGCTTTTGGTCAATGCTAACAGCTATTTTTGCCGTTCTCACTTTAATCACCTCTGGTATTACTATATGTCATACCAGTAACTTTTACAAGATAAAAAATATTTTTAGGAAAATAACGGAGTATAATTATATATTCGAACTAAT
>DFBH01000032.1 GCA_002366545.1 Candidatus Oleimmundimicrobium americanum
CGATAAGCTCTTAACCTGTACACCGTGCCTGCCCCTTACATATACCCTTCTTTTGCTCTCTGCTCTACGCTCTAAGCTTTTACCATCAGCCATCTGCCATACGCAACTTTACCCGTTACCCTTTACCCTGGATTTTCTATTCAAGCTATCCAACATCAACTTTGCATTCTTATTGGAAGGATCGTTCTCAAGTATTCTTTCAAAACATTTGATTGCCTTCTCATAAAAATCTTCTCCGTCTCCATCTTGGTAACTGCGGTAATATATATTTCCCAACTCAAAATTTACCGCATTATCGGTAGAGTCAATCTCTATAGCTTTTTCATAGGATGTCATGGCTTTATCCTTATCTCCAATTTTATTATAAGTATAACCAAGCCAACTGTAAGCACTATTTTCATTTGAAGATAGCAATGCGGCTTTCCTGTATTGCAAAATAGCCCGGTTGTAAAAACCGTAATTTAAAAAAGAGTCTCCCCTGTTCATGTTCTGCATCACAACAAAAGGCCGCAAAAATATAGCCGCTAAAATTAGAACCATCAGCAACATTAAAAAACGGTCTTTTTTCGAAACCCGGTTGTGTTCGTGTTTTAATTTATCGCAACAGTCGCAACCCATACAAACCTCTCCATTAAGCAATCCAAACAAAATACACACCTATTAAAAACAACAAAATTCCTGCCGTTATTTTTATATACTCCTCAAGATAATGCATCCGTTTTTCCGCAAATTTCAAAAACCCCGTAAAACTACCAAGTATCAAAATGGGGATGCTTTGCCCTAAAGCATAAGTCATAAAAAGCGTTAGCCCAAATAACATCTTCCCCTTAGCAACCGTATAACCTGCTATCAACAACATAACCGGACCGCAACATGGACAGGTCGGAGCTTCAAAAAAAGTAAAAGTAGCCCCCAAAATAAAGGCACCCAATAAATCTGAACGTTTAACGAGTCCTTTCTCTTTGATTTGAAAAGGGAGTTTAAAATGAACGAAACCCAGCAAATAAAGGCCGATTATGATGGCAGCGACTCCTATTGCTAAATAAAGACAGGTACTCCAAATCAACAAATTTGGTAAAAGAGAGCCGATGCTGCCCAAAAAAACACCCAGCAAAGAGTAGGTTGTAATGAGACCCATCACGAAAAGAACGGTTGCAATAAAAGCTCTCTTGGATGAAGAAGCGGTCCCGCCAATATACCCAATAATGACAGGTAAACGCACTATGGTACATGAGCCCAAACTCAAAATTGCCCCGCCTAAAAAGACAACAACATAGGTAAACCAAGATATATTTTGAAGAACATTTATTAAGGAATTTTGAATATCCATTGTATATTATTTCGACAAAAACATTGATTTTTATGAACAATTTCCAAAAATTTTTATTTCCTAAGAGTGGCTATTATTCTTTTGGGATTTAAAAATAAGTCCAAAGCGCTCTCCGAACTCCTCACAACCATATTCGCCACCAGTAAATTCTTTGAATAAATCCCTTCTTCTTCCAACACCGCAATACTCAACGCAGCTCTCTCTAACATTAAATAGTCGTTAGCTCCGTTACCGATTGCAGCCGTAACCCCATTCCCTATTTTCTCAATTAAATCCCTTTTTTGCTCAGCTTCATTTCCTCGTTTAATAAGAAGAACTTTTATCCCCATATTGTCTTTTAACTCGTCGACTCCGCCATGAGTTCCAGCGGTAGCTATATATATCCTAATCCCTCTGCGATTTAACTCACCAATTTTTTCAACTACATCGGCGCGCAGTCTCCCATCAACTGCCATCGTCCCATTTAAATCTAAAACTAAATTCTCAATATCAAATGCTTTATGTCCCGGGATATCAATTTTCATATACACACTCCGAATAATTCTAACTTCTTCCCAAAAATTGCCCAAAGAAATTTTCTCTCCACCACTTGCTATATGATTGAGTTTTTTCCCGATTCTCTGTTCGCATTTTTTCGCCAACTATGGCAAGAAGCATCGTTCCTCGATTTTTGCCGTTAGTTAAAACTCCGTAAGCATCGGAAACAAGCTTAAACTTTTCCTCCAATAGCTTATCCCCCGGATTTCTATCCGGGTGAAACTCCATCGCCAGTCTCCAATATGCCTTCTTAATCTGAAAGACGGTCGCATTTTTCGGAACACCTAAAATAAACCGGGCCTTTCTTTCTAAATCCAGCTCCTTAAACATTTTAATCACAACCTGTTAGGTGATTAATTGCAATCTTTTTATTTTTTGCCTTTCAAAGCTTTTTCCAAAACGTCTTTTGCCTTGCTTAAAAGCCCGACATCATAACTTTCAATTTTTCCTTTATCGCAAAGATTAGCTATTTGAGTATCTATTGGAATCTCAGCTAAAATATCTACATCATAATCTTTTGTTATCTCGCCAATGTTGCTTTTTCCGAAGAAATTTATCTTCTCTCCACATTTTGGACAATGAGCATAGCTCATATTTTCAACTATTCCAAGGATAGGAATATTTAGTTTTCTTACCATCTGAAGAGCCTTTTTAACAATCATAACCGCCAAGTCCTGCGGTGAAGATACAACCACAACCCCATCTAAAGGGATAGATTGCATCACCGTTAAAGGCGCATCGGCTGTTCCCGGAGGTAAATCTATTAAGAGGCAATCCAAGTCCCCCCAGGCAACATCGGTCCAAAATTGTTTTATGGCTCCCGCGATAATCGGGCCTCTCCAGATAACAGCATCATCTTCTTTATCTAATAGAAGATTAAGCGACATTATCTTAATTCCGTTAGAGCTCTCAATCGGAAGAATCTTTCCTCCTGTTCCCGTAGCTTTTTTCTTTATTCCAAACATTTTGGGAATGCTTGGGCCCGTTAAATCGGCATCTAAAATTCCAACCTTATGCCCCGCGTTTCTCAAAGCAACCGCCAAAAGCCCGGTAACCAATGACTTTCCAACCCCGCCTTTACCGCTCATTACCGCCACACAACATTTGACGTTTTCCTGAGGATTCTTTTCAGAAGAATCTGCCTCGTCGCCACAAGTTTTGCAAGCCTTGTTTGAATCATTTGAAACCATGTTTCATACCCCTTCCGTTATAGTTTTCCTAAATAATTAAATTTAAAATAGAGCCTATTAACAAAGCAACCGTTATCATCATCACCGCCGATTTAAATGTATCCTTTATACCTAATTCTTTTATTAAAACAACAAAAGTTGCTATACATGGGAAATAGACGGCGAGAACCGTGCTCCCGATAACTGCTTGTTTAGCGGTTAAACCAAGGGGTGCAAGCATTCCCACAGCCACATCTTTTCTCAAAAAACCCACTATAAGGGCAGATACAGCAGATTCGGGCAATCCCCATAAATACGTAACAACCGGAGCCGCTATATTTGAGATAAGTTTAATAAACCCTACCATATATAAGATATTAACAAAAAGAACTCCTATCAAAACGAGCGGAATTGCTTCAAGCAAAAATCCCGATAACCTCATCCAGAGTTTTTTAACCAAAGCGCTTATGTTAGGTATACGATAATGCGGTATCTCTAAAAATATCTCCGGGCTTTCCCCTTTTATTATCTTATTTAAAATTAGCCCCAAACTAAACCAAACAATAAAAAGCGTGCCAAAGACGATGGTAAGATGCCTTCCTCCGTAACTTCCAACAAGCCCGATAATCATCGCCGTTTGTGCCATACACGGAATTCCTATGGCCATGATTGTTGCCGCAATAAACTTCTCCCGCTTACTCTCCAAAATTCTGGTTGACAGAGCCCCGGGCACATTACATCCGAGACCTAAAATCATAGGAATAATTGCCGCGCCGTGAAGTCCCAATTTATGCATCACATTATCTATCAATACCGCCAAACGTGGCAAATAACCTACATCTTCCAAAACTCCCAGTATTAAATAAAAGGAGAATATATAAGGCAAGACCATAGCAAAAGGAACGTATAAGCCCGTAGTAAGCAACCCAAACGACTGTCCAAAATCGATGGAGCCATTGATCAACTTCCCAATTAATATGTCGTGAAAAATTCCTCCCGAACCCAAAACAGAACTAAGCTTCATTATTAAAGGAGCATAAATTCCTTCAAAAAATGGATCAAAAACGTAACCGATTAAGCCCTCCCCGATAAACCTTATGATTGAAAATGAAGCGGTCAATACCGCCAAAAACAAAAACGCCCCGAAAAGTGGTTGAACACTTGCATCTTCAAGCTTCTCTATAAGAGTATGGTGACGGTGAGTTACACATTGAACCTCATCTATAATCCGTCCTATCTGTACCCAGCGTTCCTCCTTGGTATAAGTTGGACGGGACGGCACCATTGCCTCCTCTAACCGATTAAAAAGCTCTTTAATCCCTTCTCCGGATACCGCTACCGTGGGAACTACGGGAACGCCCAAAAGTTCTTCCAACTTTCCCAAATCTATATTTATTCCCCGATGTTTAGCATCATCCCATATATTTAAAGCAATAATCATGGGCTTCTTCAAAGCAAGAATTTGAAACGTAAGATAAAGATTTCGCTCAAGATTGGTTGCATCCACAACATTTACAATTAAATCGCCCTCTTTCACCATCTCCGTTGCAACTCGTTCCGCCTCACAGGTGGGCTCGAGGGTATACGTTCCGGGTACATCTATCAACTCGGCCTTTTCACCTTTAAACTTCAGAGTCCCTTTCGTAAACTCCACGGTAGTACCGGGATAATTGGAGGCCGTCACATATACTCCCGTTAACCTGGAAAATATCACACTTTTTCCAACATTGGGGTTCCCCATTAAAAGAATTTTCATTTATTAACCTCAACCATAATTTTTTTAGCCATTCCTCGACCAACAGCCACTTGACACCCGTTAACTTTAACTACAATTGGGCCTCGCATTATCATACTGCTCAATTTGGTGATTTTCTTTCCAACCCTAACATCCAAAGCCTCAAGCCTGCGTACAAGCTCTGCCCCTCCATTTATTTTTATAACTATCCCGGACTGATTAATTTTCATGTCCACCAGTGAAACCATCAGTTCTCTCCCTTCTCCAGACATTTTGAACAATAACCGTAAAATTCTACATGATAATCTATTACCTTAAAACCACAATCTCCCGACAACTCTCTTTCTATTTCATTAGAAATACTTGGTCTAAACTCCGTAACATTTCCGCACCCAAGACACACCAAATGATAGTGATTTTTTCTTCTTAGCTCATAATGTTTGTGCCCCTCGCCTAAATTTATATTCGTCACCAAGCCCAATCCCCTAAACAAGTCCAAAGTCCTGTAAGTGGTGGCAAGTCCCGCCTGCGGACATTTTTTTTTAACTTTTTCATGTATCTCATCAACGCTCATATGTATACCGGAACTTCTCAAAACTTCTAAAATAGCCCGTCTTTGAGGTGTAAGTTTAAAACCTGCTTCTTTAAGTTTCTTTAATTCCGATTTCATCTTTTTATAAATCCTTAATTGAGAACTATTCTCATTTATTATTAACCCTCCCCGCCTTAAAAGTCAATAAAGATACGTTGAAAATTAAAGTTTTTTTTCATAATCCCGATATTAAAAAAAAGAGCTTAAACGAGGATAAAAAAGATGCAAATAAAGAATTTGAGCAATTTTAATTTGTATCAAATTTTTAATGCTGCGCAAACAACAAAAACCAAAAACAAACCTTCCCTCGCCCTCCAACAAATGCAGCAACGATTAAATCTGCAAAAGATTAATAAGTATGATAAAGCCCTAACCGCACTTAATTTCAAATTTATCTCACTCAAAAAAGCTGCAGAAAACTTAGCCAAAGGAAATAAGAGTGTATTTCAAAATTTAAAGGTAGTTTCGAGCAATAAACATATAGTTACAGCAACCGCGGGTTCCGGCGCTTCCAAGACAATTCATGAAATAAAAGTTGACAGCCTGGCCGTTGCCCAAAAAAACCGGTCTTTTGAGACCTCGCTAATAACCGGCGACGGAGATACGGATTATGACACCGTTTTAACGGGTGTATCAGGCAATCTTACAATAAACAATAAAACCATCGAAATCGGTGTTTCCGGAGAAACCGATACGTTGAGAAATATAATGTATAAAATTAATGAGACAAAAGATATTGGAGTTGAAGCTTCCTTAGCAGGAAACCGCATCATTGTAACAAGCAATGGTGAACTTGCGACAGATATCGATATAGAAGATAACACGACGGGTGGTTCTGCCGGAGGACCCGGGGGGTTGGGGTTAACCAGAAGCGCAAATTCCGGGAGTACGGATACAACCGCCGGAATGGTAATTTCTCCTCAAGACGCTCAATTTACCGTATACCAAAGGCAGATAAATAGTTCCTATACGGCAGCTTTAATTTCGGGAGACGAAAACGCGACCGCAAACACGCGACTTACCAGTCTTTCGGGAACACTTACCATAAACAATACCGTATTCATCATGGGAGTCACCGAAAGTACAGACACATTAAATAACATAAAAGAAACGATAAACAACGCGGATACCGGAGCCAGAGCAGAAATTAAAGAGAACCGTCTCGTTCTTATAACAAACGCCAATGACACAAATGAATTTAAAATAACCGACAACACCACCGGTGGTTTAAGTCAGCTTGGCGGTTTGGGGCTCAGCAGAGGAAAAAACTTAGATACAAGGGATAAATCAGCGGGCCTCGTTCAAGCAGGAGGTGGAACAGAAACATTTACAAGCTTTACTAACACCGTAGATAACGCAATTTCAAATCTAATCCTTGAGCTAAAAAGTGTTTCCCCAACCAATGAAGATAGTTCCAATTTTACAACGCTTGAGATAATTCCACCGAATCTTAGAACAAAAGAGGATGTAAAAAGTATAGCAAAATCAATTCAAGATTTATTTTCCGAGTTTAACAACTCGATGTCTGAATTAAATAACTCGCTATATAAAAATAAAGCCACCAACCAAAAAGGAGCTCTCTTTGGAAATAAAAAATTGGAAAGTATGCAAAGCAATCTTCTTCAAGCCGTAAATACCACCACTGTTTCAAACGGAAAAATATACAACTTAAAAAGCATAGGCGCAGAAATAGGAGATGACAAAAGAGTAACTTTAAACGAGGAAAAACTAAAAAATATTCTCTCCAACGATTTTGCCGGCACAGAAAATCTCTTTACTTCATCAAACGGCATAGCTACTAAAATACAGAACGTGCTGAAACCAATTTATGGAAATCATACGATAAAGATGGGCCTTCAAACAAAAGAAGGAATCGACGTTCTTAGAGAAAATTATAGATATTCTCAATTTGATTCTTCACCCGGCTACTTTTATGACTTTGAAATTTAATTTCACCTGTTAACATTGCAGCAGAGTAATCAAACATTTAGTTTTTCATATATATTTTCCCAAAGAGTTTTTATTCGCCGACTAGTTTCTCCATCCGAGAATTCAACAACCGGCATCCCTTTTATCAGCGCCTTGGTAAAAATGGGATCATAATCAATCTTTCCCGCAACCTCCACCTTTCGCTCTTTACAAAGCTCTTCAATCTCGCGTGTTTTTTTTAAATTTAAGTCGAATTTATTTATACAAACCAAAGATTTAATCTTAAAGTGAGCGCACAAGTCCAAAATTCTTTCCAGGTCATGTACTCCCGAAACGGTTGGTTCGGTTACTATCAAAACAAGATCTGTGCCACTAAGCGATGCTATTACAGGACACCCTATCCCGGGTGACCCATCTGTTATGACTAAAGAGATGCCCTTTTTTTGAGCCATTTTTTTGGCAGCTTTTCTTACTTCCGCAACAAGTTTTCCTGAATTTTCCTGAGCAATCCCAAGTTTAGCATGAACAAGCGGGCCATATTTAGTCTTAGAAATAAACCATTGGCCACAGATTCTCCCCTTGGTTTCAATAGCTGAAACTGGGCATGCCAAAAAACATATGCCACAACCCTCGCAAGAGATCACATCTATCTGAAAATTATCTATCGCTTTAAAACGACAAAGTTCTTCGCATTTACCGCATTCGATACAAATATCCCTATTTATCAAATATTCATTTAAGCCATAAAAATCATTGGTTTCTTTTACTTCCGGTTTTAAAATTAAGTGAAGATCAGCGGCATCAACGTCACAATCAATCATAACCTTATTCTCGGCAAGAACAGCAAACGCCCCAACCAAGCTGGTCTTTCCGGTTCCACCTTTCCCACTTAAAACAGTTAATTCCTTCATTATTTACTCAACTCCACAATAGAGTCAAAAAGCTTACAAAACGTCTCCTGCCACTCAGGTAATTCTTTTGAAAAAAGACTACCTTCGGAATAAACCTCGGCAATCTTTCGCTCTAAAGGTATCCTTATTAAAATTGGGATATTTTCCTTATTGCAGTAAGAATCAATTTCAAAATATTCTTCATTCCACCTATTAATTAAAACGGCGAAAGGTACTTTTAAAACCTTAAGCATTTCAACAGCAAGTTTTAAATCGTTTAATCCAAAGGGGGTTGGTTCCGTCACAAGAAGACAAAAATCGCTTCCTTTAACGGCCTCAATTACGGGGCAAGATGTCCCGGGCGGTGCATCTATTATCACCACTTTATCTTCATTGATACGCTCCTTCAACTTCTTTATTAAAGGTGGAGCTACTATTTCCCCGATATTTAGTTTCCCGTAGGCAAATTCGATGCCATAAGCGCTCCCCGCCGCTATCTCACCTATTTCATGGCCAACTTCGGAAATTGCATTCTGCGGACAAAAATATGAGCATCCGCCACAGGAATGACAAAGTTGAGGAAATAATATTACCTTATTATCGGCAACAAAAATGGCGTTGTAAGCACAAACCTTTGCGCATTCCCCGCAATGAGTGCACTTTTCTTCGTCAATTTGAGGCACGTCAAGAAAAACTGTTTCTCTCAATTCAACTTTAGGCTTAATAAAAATATATCCGTTTGGTTCCTCAACGTCACAATCTAACAATTGAACGCCTGCCTGCTCGCAGGCAGGGCAATTATCTTTTTGGGCCAAGGAAAAAGCCATGTTAGTAGCTATTGTTGTCTTTCCTGTGCCACCTTTTCCACTTGCAATTGAAATAATCATCTCTGCCTCAATTAAATTTATCCTCTAGCGCCGGGGCCATTTGTAGCCTGATTTACCTTTTGCAGTTTCCCGGCTTTATAATCATCTATCGCGCTTTGAATATTCCTGGTTGCACCAGCAAAAACCTGAACACCGGCACCCGATAAAACGTTAAAAGCGTTCGGGCCAATACTTCCCGTAATTACAACTTTTGCGCCGTTATCAACAGCCAGTTGAGCAGCCTTTATACCCGCACCACCGGCGGCGTTTACGGCCTCGTTTGGAACTGCCTCAAACCCCAACGTCTCAGAGTCGAAAATTAAAAACTTCTGACACCTTCCAAACCGTGGGTCAACTTGACTCAAAAGGTCATTTCCCGTAGAACTAATTGCTATTTTCATGTAAACCCCCTTTTTTATCCCTTATCCTTACTCCTATCAGTCGAGAGTCCCTTAGTTGGGAGTCGGTAGTTTGTTGGTCAGATTGCTAGTTTGTTTCCCGCTCTCTATTCTTGCTTTCTGCTTTTAACCTTAATCCTTATCTCTTAATCCTGCGCTCCTTGCTCATATTTTGATTTTCCTGAAGGCTGAAAGCTGGCGGCTGGGAGCTGGATTTTTGACCTTAATCCTTAATGGTCACAAATATTTTCGCCTAAAACTAAACTGCCTTCGACATAGCCATTAATTACATCGTCCACCAATCCGCAAGCACCGGTAATTACTTCGATTCCATCTTGAGCAAACAGCATTTTTGCACTTTGGCCCATACCTCCGGCAATGATACAATTCACACCTTGCTGTGCTAAAAACTTGGGAAGAAAACCGGGTTGATGCCCCGGGTTGGGTACCTCTTTTTTATTCAAAACCTTACCGCCCTCGATTTCAGCAATTGTAAAACTCTCGCAATGCCCAAAGTGGAGGGAAACTTCTTTCCCGTTCGTTGCAACCGCTATCTTCATACAAACACACCCTTCCTTTTAAATATTCGCTTATCTGGAACGCTTGCCTTTTCCGCAAGGACCTAACCCGCGTCCCACACCAGGTCCCCTTTGTTCGGCAGCCCGATGGAAATTAGTGCTTCCACAAGAAGGACAAGTAGTCGGCCTGCCGGTACCAAACGGAATCTCCCAGACATGTCCACAATCAGCACATTCAAACTTTCTCATCGTTGCCATAACATAATTACCTCCTTTTATTCTTAATGCCTTCCCTTGGATTATAGCCTCAGCCACCTTTTTTCTTGCTGAGGAAAGTATGCGCTGAAAGGTGGAGCGAGAAACTCCCATCTTGTTTGCGGCAGTTTCCTGGTCTTTATCCTCTAAATCAACCAAATTCAAAGCTTCAAACTCATCAACATTTAAAACAACTTCTTCCAAATCCATCAGAGGAATTCCCTTGGGCTTAAAATAATTAACTTGAGGCAAAAACCTCACACATCGAATTTTTTTTGGTCTTGGCATTATCCACCTTGTTTTGAGCATATGTTCATAACCTAATAATAACACTTACTTTTAGGCAGTCAAGCTATCATGAGTAACCAACCACTCCGATATCATCGCAAGCGGAATGAAATAAAGCAAGACGGATCTCCCGGTACAAAGATTGATAATAGAAAATAAATATTTAACAGCCGCATAAACCAGTGGTTTAGAGCACTAATTAAAAAGTCTTCCGAACCGCCTTCTCATAGCCAGCTATTATTTCGTCAACCAAGAGGTTTTTTTCAACATGTTTGCAGCAAATCTTCATAACCGATGTAACAAGACAAACAGGATCACAAAATGATACCAAAAAAGATGTTCTAAATTTTTTGTTTTTTATCTATTTTGAATGGGGATATTCGGGCTTTAACATAGAGTAAGTAACGAAAAAGATGGGGCCCATTGCAAAATAAACAATCTGCATCCAGCGCGGAGCATGAATGCATCCGAGTATTGGTAATCCTTGATATGTGGCAGCTGAAAGATTGTGAATATTAAAAAACCTGTACCCAATGGTTTCGATGATGATAAGAATTGGCCAGTAGAGGGCGATAAACAGCAAGAGCTTTCTTGTAAATCCCCGCTCCTTTAAAAAACGCTCACAGTGAGAATACACGATATATAACGCAAATAACCCCAATGCCCAGGCAAACAGCGGAAATAAGTTAATGCCCAAAACTGTCAAAAAATTGGAATTATACCCATACTCATTCCTTGCTATGAGCATCCAGATAAGCGCCACCGCAGAAGCAACTGCAAGACAATAGATTTGAGACTTACGTTTTGTGAAAATCAAATAGAGAATAGCAAAAAAATATGCAACGATTACAATATAATCGGGTCTAAAAAATTTCAAGAATAAAAGGGCAAGAATAATAACAACTGCATCCGCAAAAAAGAGCTTATTTGTGGCACCTGACTGCGCTTCCCTCTTACAAAACCCAATCTCTCTTTTAAATGTTTTAACAACCGACATAATGATGGATTATATCCCCTTATTTAATTTATTTAAATTGCTTAAATATATTGATAGAGTGACATACCATGGGGCAATTTGTCTAATAAAAAACAAACTATAAGGTGGAGGGCTCACAAATAAACAAAAATTCAGAACAATAATATATGCTCCGAATTTATAAAATGGTGTCGGAGGGGGGACTTGAACCCCCATGAACTAAATGTTCACTAGGCCCTCAACCTAGCGCGTCTACCAATTCCGCCACTCCGACACAAAATATTTAATTAACTCAATAAATATTACAAAAAGAGGAAAGCTTAGTCCAGATTTATTTTAGCACAATTTGCGCACAAAACACTTATCTGAAAGTTCGTTAGTTAAAAACAGGGAGTTATTAGTTAACGGTTCTTTTAGATTGCCACGCCTTGAAAAACAAGGCTCTCAATGACCTTTCTTTTTTTCTTGTCATCACGAGGACTTTAGCCCGTGGTGATCTCGATAGATTACTTCGTTAAAACTAATAGTAATTTATAGAGATTCATTGTAATTTATGGTAATTTATTCGAAATCTCCACTTAATCTCTTCCCAATTTCCATTTAATTTCTACTTAATTATCGCCTAATCTCTCTGCTCCATGCTCCATTAGTCAGTAGTTTGAAGTGGGGAGTGGGGAGTCGGTAGTTTATTGTTGGTTAGTTTGTTGGTTTTCTCCATGCTCTATACTCTCTGTGCTCTATGCTCTATGCTCTATGCTCTATCAGCCAACAGGTATGGGATTTGGTTTCGCAAAATGACACGCGGCCCACTGACCTTTTTTAACTTCTCGAAGCTCCGGCTCAACTTTTGAACAAATGTCTTGAGCAATGGGACAGCGAGCATGAAACCTGCAACCAGAGGGAGGGTTAATGGGACAGGGAACATCTCCTTTTAAAATAATCCGCTTCCTCTTTTTTTCTTTCTTCGGATCAGGAAGAGGCACCGCAGAAAGCAAGGACTGTGTATAAGGATGTTGGGGCTGACTATATAAATCTTCGTTGCCGGCAAGTTCAACAATTTTACCAAGATACATAACGGCAACTCTATCGCAAAAATGCCTTATTACGCTGAGGTCGTGGGCTATAAAAAGATAGGTTAAACCGAATTCTTTTTGAAGATCTACAAGAAGATTTATTATCTGAGCTTGAACGGAGACGTCCAGGGCAGATACCGGCTCATCACAAATTATAAGTTTGGGGTTGAGAGTAAGGGCTCTGGCAATGCCTATCCTTTGACGTTGACCTCCGCTAAATTGGTGCGGGTAACGCTTTGCGTGCTCCGGATTAAGACCCACTAAATCGAGCAGTTCCTCAACCCTTCTTTTGCGCCCCTTATCATCTCCAACTCCATGAATCAAAAACGGCTCTCCAACTATGTTTCCTACGGTCATCCTTGGATTCAAAGAGGCGAAAGGATCTTGAAAAATTATCTGCATTTCCCTTCTTAGTTTCCTCATCCTCCTTCTATCATAGGTTAGAATATTTTCACCTTTAAAATTTACGACTCCGCCTGTGGGCTCAGTTAAACGCAAGATTGAACGGGCACCCGTCGTTTTTCCGCAACCGCTCTCACCCACAAGTCCAAAAGATTCACCTTTATTTATAAAAAAGCTGATTCCATCGACCGCGCGTACCATCCCAATTTCTTTTTGAAAAATTACTCCTCTTTTGATTGGAAAATATTTTGTTAGGTTCTCTACATTCAAAAGCACGCTCATTAAATCACCTCTAATCCACCTTTACCAACCCGATGACAAGCAGAAAAATGTCCGGGCTCTATTTCAATAAGTTTGGGAATCTTTTTACGACAAACATCTATAGCAAATTCGCACCTCGGATGAAAACTACAGCCGGGTGGCACGTCTATAAGACTTGGAGGTGATCCCTTAATTGACTGTAATTTTTCTCTTCTGGGCTCATCCAGACGAGTAACCGATTTCATTAAACCCAAAGTATACGGATGACACGGCCGGTAATAAATTGCATCGACATCAGCATATTCAACAGCTTTTCCCGCATACATAACCAAAACCCTGTCCGCCAACCCCGCAACTATTCCAAAATCATGAGTAATTAAAATTATCGCCGAGTTTAACTCCTTCTGAAGACCGCTTATCAACTCCAAAATCTGTGCCTGAGTAGTTACATCCAAAGCAGTTGTAGGCTCATCAGCAATTAAAATATCCGGCTCGCACGAGAGAGCCATCGCAATCATCACCCTTTGCCTCATCCCCCCGCTAAACTGGTGAGGATAGTCATATAGCCTACCCCTGGCATTTGGTATCCCAACCATCTTGAGAAGCTTTACCGTTTTCTCTCGAGCTTCCTTTTTGGAGATGTTTTGATGAGTTAAAATCGTCTCCGTCACTTGATTGCCAATGGTAAAAACCGGATTAAGCGATGTTGTGGGATCCTGAAAAATCATAGCTATTTTGTTTCCCCTAATGGTTTGAAGGCTTTTCTCGGAAAATTCAAGTATATTTTCACCTTCAAGCAAAACTTCCCCTTCCAGTATCTTTCCGGGAGGCGTGGAAATTAGATTTAAAAGCGAAAGAGCCGTAACGCTTTTACCACTACCGGATTCGCCGACTATGGCCAACGTTTCGCCCCTGTCCAACGAGAAACTAACCCCGTCAACAGCTTTTACAACGCCACACTCAATATAAAAGTAGGTCTTTAGGTTATTAACCCCCAACAACATGTTAAACCGCTCCTTTAAGTTTCGGATCGAGGCTATCTCTTAAGGCATCGGCAACGAGTACGAAACTAAGCACCGTAATTAGTATCGCAAGACCAGGAAAACACATCATCCAGGGAGCAGAACTCATAAAAGCGCGAGAATCTGCAAGCATCAATCCCCAGCTTGGACTGGGCGGCTGCATCCCTATCCCAAGAAAACTTAAAGCCGCTTCGGTAATTATCGCCGTTCCCACGCTCATGGCAGAATAAACGATAACAGGTGCCATGGCGTTGGGAAAAATGTGCTTTAAAAGAATCCTGCCATCGCCCGCTCCGATTGCCCGAGCGGCTTCAACATAATCATTTACCTTGACCGAGAAAACGGAACTTCTAAATAATCGGGCGATGTAGGCCCATTCTAAAACACCGATTGCGATAATCACATTTTCCAGACCCGGCCCAAGAACGGTCATAACCGCAATGGCACCTAAGATATATGGAAAGGCAAAAAAAATGTCTGCCGCTCTCATTATTAGGGTATCTGCCAATCCCTCCTTGTAACCCGCAAGCGCACCCATAAAAAGTCCGATTACAAGACCAAAAGCAACCGCGAGTATACCGACCTCAACAGATACCCGGGAGCCCCAAATAACGCGGGCAAAGATATCTCTGCCAAGATCGTCGGTCCCCATGATATGCTGCGCTCCGGGGGGCCTCAATATCTCCTTTGGATAAAAACCTATAGCCTCTTCGCAGGGGACAATAAGGGGCGCAAATATGGCCACAAATACTAAAACGATGATAACAACGAGGCCAAGTAAAGCCGGTTTATTTTTTCTCAGACTCAGCCAAATCTCTCGCCAAAGCGAGGTTTCATTGGTTTTTGCTCCCATGTCTCTTAAATGTAACCCCTTTGAAATTTTGAGCATATTAAACTGCCCTTCTATCGCCGAGTCTTATTCTTGGATCAAGATAAGTATATGAAACATCGACAATTAAATTTAACAGTATGAAGATAAAAACTAAAATTAAGGTACATCCCATCACAACAGGGACATCCCTCTGCAAAATAGCCAAATAGATAACTCTTCCTATCCCTGGCCAGGAAAAAACGGTCTCGGTTAAAATAGCGCTCCCTATAAGGGTTCCCAAGTCCAGGCCGAGAATTGTTATCACAGGTATAAGAGCATTTTTAAGTGCGTGCTTTAAAATAATTTTCCTCTCCGATAACCCTTTAGCCCTCGCAACCCAAATATAATTGCAATCAATTACCTCAAGCATGCTCGAGCGCATAATCCGTGCCGTAAAAGCGGTATTAACCGAAGCAAGAGCGATGGCAGGAAGAACATAGTAACGCCAGCTCCCATCACCCATCCCCGAAATTGGCAAAATGTCCCATTTTAAACCAAAAGAAACTTGAAGAAGCATTGCAAACCAAAAGACGGGCATCGCAACCAAAATCGTCGTCGATATCGTCACCAAAACATCTAAAAAAGAGTGGCGTTTTACCGCTGAAATTATCCCGGAGGCAATTCCCGCCACAGCTTCAATTATAAGGGCAACTAAAGCCAGACGAATGGAATTGGGATAATAATCCTTTATGATATCTAAAACGGGCCTTTTAAAGCGGATGGATGTTCCGAAGTCACCGTGAAGAAGATTCCACATGTATTTTCCATACTGCACATACCAGGGTTGGTTTAACCCGTATTTCTCTCTTATTACTTGAAGAACCTCAGGGCTGGCTCCTTTTTGAACAAGCATGCGGGCAGGATCACCCGGGAGAATAAACATGAGCAAAAATATTATCAAAGTAACTCCGATTACAACCGGAACCACTTGAAGCAACCTTTTTGCAATGTAGCGAAACATTTGACCACCCTTTTAATCCAACCAACCCTAAGTTAGCATAAAGTACCGGCCTCGAGACTGTTAAATTTTGTCATTGCCCTGCCGACTTAAGTCGGCCCTATGTTTTATTTAAATTTTAACTCTATCGAAAAACCAGCAAATTAAATGCCATATCATCTAAATACAGCTACCAGTCTCCAGCTTCCAGCCATTAGCCTTCAGGAAAAAAATAAAAGCTTTTTACTGATTATGGTTTTTAAAACCTCCGTGGGTTGAGTAAACAGCGACATATAAGCACGCCGTTAAACGAAGAAGATTCAAACATCTGCGGCAAATTGCGTGTCCTTTAGGACAAATAGCAATTTCGCAATGAGAGAATCGACTAAGTAGGCGCGCGCAATCCAAAGCTGTTGCCCGACCCATAAAAAATAAAATCTTAGGCGAGTAAGAAAATGAACAAATCAATCATTTTTGTCCATTATACAATTACTTTTTGGATAAAAACTTTTTTCAATTGCTTCGCTTTAAAACGTATCGTCAGACCAGCATGGTACAGGCCTGTATTAAGTATCTGGCACATTGATTAAACCATTGGCTCATGGCTTCAATAAAAAGGGCCCGTAAGAAACACTCTTCTCACAAGCCCCTCATATTCACTTTTATTTGGAGAGCCAAATGCATTCAAACGGCGTATCATCCATGGCCGTGCGGGTGTAACCGTGAACATCTTCGCCCACTACTCTACTTGTCTCATCAAATGCTATTGGGACAACAGGAGCATCTTCGAGCACCATCCGTTCAACCTCTCGATAAAGTACCTGCCTCTTTGTCTCATCCGTTTCTTTTCTTGCCTCAAGCAGCTTCTCGTCAACCTCAGAATTTTCATATTTAAACATATTATCTGCACTCTCCGAGGAAAAAAGCGGATAGAGAAAATTATCCATTGTGGGGTAATCCGCCCCCCAATCAACCTTAAAGAACGTAGCCTCTTCAGCTTGAATCTTGTCGATAAAGGTGCCAAATTCGTAACCAACAATATCAAAATTTACCCCCACGTCTTTCATTTGAGCCTGCATGGCTTGAGCAACTTTATCGTGCCCGACACCGGTGTTGTAACTCAAAGAAAGTTTTAACAATCCCTTCCCACCAGAGTGGCCCGCCTCCTCAAGCAGAACTTTTGTCTTAGGTTGATCAAAAACATACGACATGGCATTTTCTTTAAATCCGGGAATTCCCGCGGGAACTATCCCCGTGGCCGGGGCGCGAGCTCCTTCCCAAACAGCATCGGTTATCGCCTTGCGATCAATAGAATAGTTTAGGGCTTTTCTGAGATTTACGTTTCCTTTCCAGGGCTCAGCTTCCATGTTTAACCCATAAAAATAGGTTCCCAACATCGGTTTGATGATGGTTTTCCCTTTGTACTTCTCTTGAGTTTCTTTAACCCTCCCCAAAGGGATGCGACACTCATCTAAATTGCCCGCCTCAAATTCTAAAAAAGCGGTGTCCTCATCGGCAAAAATATTGAACACAAGCTTGTCAAGGTAAGCTTCGTCTTCGTAGTAGTCATCAAATCTCTCGAGAACAATTTTTTGGTCGTGGTCCCATCCAGCAAATTTAAAGGGACCGGTTCCCATGGGATGTTCGAAAAATTTGTCCGCCCATTTCTCCACTTCCTCTTTGGGAACAGGAGAAAAAATCGGATGACCGAGAGTTACAGGAAACTCGGCATAAGGATATTTTAAAGCAACTTCCAGGATGTAGTCGCCTGTGGCTTTAACGCCTGCAAGCGTATCCGTTTTTCCTTCCTGGCAATCCTCAAAACCCTTGATTGGTTCGAGATGATAAGAAACCTCAGATGCAGTTTCTTTTAAGGCAACTCGGCTCCACGAATAAACAAAGTCCTCAGCTTTGCACTCTCTGCCGTTATGAAACTTAACGCCCTTTTTGAGTTTAAAAGTAAATACGGTAGCGTCCTCATTCGATTCCCAAGATTCCGCCATCGCGGGAATTATTTCCATTGTCTCGGACTCATAATCAACCAGCCCATCGTAAATCTCCTTTGCGACAGAAATCCCCTCAGACTCCTGAGAATTGGCCGCATCCAGAGTTACCGGTTCCATCAAAAAAGCATTAAAAGTTCCACCCCTTACGGGCTCTTCCATCACCGACTTTTCAACCACAGATTTTTTCTCTACAGCCTCTTCCTTTTTCTTGGCACAACCGGCCACCATTGCGACCGTAAAAATTAACATAAGAAATACAACCAAGCTCAAGGAAAATCGTTTTTTCAATTTTGCCCCTCCTTTTCAAGCTTTTTAAATTCCAGCTTTTCTTTTTTAGTTAATAAACTATTTTCGACCAATTTTTAAAATTTCTAAATTTTGAACAAATACACATAAACAAAAGACGCTCTTTATAAAGATTTAAAATCTCTACGAGCGCCAATATTTCTCTTATCTCTTCAATTTTTTCAATAAACTAAACTATAATATAAAGGCCAAAAGTAACGAGGTAATTGTAAAAACAACTGCCATTCCTATAGTGATGCGATCAAGATTTTTCTCAATCATCGTGCTTCCGGAAAAACCGCTCACATCGCCCCCAAACGAAGCGGACAAACCAGCTCCCTTTCCAGAGTGAAGAAGAATTGCTATTACTAAACCTATGCAAACAATAACATGAATAACAACTACCGCCGTATACAAAATAAACTCCCCTTTGCTTTATTAAAATTAAACATAATATAGCACGGTGTCATCAGCAAAACAAGCCGACAAAGAAATTTAAAAAGCCTCCGCTTTTTTTCTCTTGCAAACTATTTTGCAATATAACTCCACAATCCGTTTGGTTTGTAATTCAACGTCATGTAAAAAAGCCGACTCCCTCGCCTTTTTCGATATATTTGTATATTCTTTATCGTCTTTAAGTAAAACCTCAACTTTCTCGGCTATCTTAGAAGGATCACCCGGCTCAACCAAAAAACCGTTCTCACCGTCCTTCACAAACTCAGGGAGCCCTCCCGTTCTCGAAGCCACAACGGGAACACCGGAAGATAAAGCTTCGAGA
Organism: Candidatus Oleimmundimicrobium americanum; assembly: GCA_002366545.1. GTDB lineage: Bacteria > Actinomycetota > Aquicultoria > UBA3085 > Oleimmundimicrobiaceae > Oleimmundimicrobium > Oleimmundimicrobium americanum. The sequence continues at coordinate 19,119 of DFBH01000032.1, forward strand.
GCCACCAGGCCAAAACCTTCTTTAAGCGATGGCAACACAAAAACATCGGAGGCACTAATCCACGAAGCCACTTCGAGATGAGATTTAAACTTTTCAAAACGGACAAATTCTTCAATTCCTAAATCTTTTGCCAAAGTTTCCAGACCGCTTTTCTCTTCACCTTCCCCGATAACAACCGCCAAAACATCCGGCTCCCGCGATAAAATATCCGGAAAGGCTTCCAAAAGAAAATTTACTCCTTTCACTTTTACAAGGTTTCCGACAAAAAGAATTATTTTCTTATCCGAGGGTAAGCCAATTTTTTTTCTTAAAACGATCTTATCCTGTGGGCAAAAAACCTCGGTGTTCACACCACAATTTATGACACTCAGCTTCTCAGGTAAAATCGAATAAAGGTGTTCGGCTTCCTTTGCCAAATATTCGCTCACAAAAATTACAGCCGAAGCTCTTCTGCAAACAAGCTTAATAAGAAAACAAAATAAACCGGATTTTTTACCAAAATTAATGTCGCTTCCATGTGTTGTAACAATTAGAGGTTTGCGCCGCGCAAAGTGAGGGAAAAGGGCTAAAAACCCCGTCGGAAAGAGATAGTGCGCATGAATTAAATCAAAATTTGAAAAAGATGCCCGTATAATTCTAATAAAAAGAAGAAGGTACTTCCAAAGAGATATATATCCTCCTTTTTTTACGCGGTTTACAGCCAAGGTGAACTGAATCTCCCTCTTTTTCAACTCTTCAACTTGATTTTGAACAAATCCCCCAAAAACAGGATAGCTTGAAGATGGATACATGTTTGAGATAAGAAATACTTTCAAAATTCACCCCACAAGTCAAAATCTTTTGACCATTATAGCCAAAGAAAACTTTAAACACAAAGAAAAAGATATATTAAGGAGGTCTTTTATTTTAACCCTTTACACTTTAAACTCTTTTAAATAAGATTGGTTTTAATTACGGATCAATTCATTCAAATAAAAGACGCAACCAAATAAGTATCAAATTCTTTAAAAGTTGCAACGAGGTGCAATATGTTACACCGGTTAAGAATAATTGTGGAGGCCGCTTTTTACTCATTGTTATTTTTCCGTCTTTTAAGCGGACTTTTTGTTGCAATATTCGTCCCTAAAAATGTCTTCTTCTATGCGGGAATTTTGCTGACTCATTACATAACCATACTCTTCTGTGGGTTTTGGACGGGCTTTTACATCAAAGTAGACGGGTGGATATATAGCATAGGAGCTTTTGGGCTTTTTTATGTCTTTCGTCAAATTTTCAACGTTTATTATCCGCTACCCCTTTCGACTCCCACAAAAATATTAATGTTGGTCCCGCTCCTCGCCCTATTGTTAATAGGCGCAATATACGGAGAAATTACAGCAGAAAAAAGAAATAAAAAAAATGGAGAAAACGATGCAGGCAAAAAAAGCACTTAGTTTATTTGTAGTCGCAACCATCCTTCTAACCATATTAATTTATCCAATTTCCGCAAATGCCACTGAATACTTCGTTATTCACGGACAAGGATGCGGGCACGGCGTAGGCATGTGTCTATCCGGCGCCAAGGGTATGGCCGAAGCCGGGTACACATATCGAAATATTTTAAGGAAATATTATACATCGGCGATACCTTCCTCAACCCAAGAAACTCAACTGATAAGAGTCGGCCTTTACTCAACCACCTTGGCCACAACCATCTCCGGAAACGGCGACTTTGAAGTTTTTGACGATTTAGAAAATAAACTCTGGGCGGGAACCGACGGACAATCGATTACCATCTCTTACGATATCGAAAACAGCTCTTACTTAATTACAACCCCAACCGAAACGATAGAAGTTATTTCATCACATATTACGGTTTCCCCTACCGCCTCTTCAATATTAAGTTTGGAAAATTTCTCGCCGCCAAACCATTTCAGGGGAAATATGGAAGTGAGGTTTTCCTCAAACTCCAATCTGCTTTGGGCAATCAACGAACTATCCTTAAACGAATACTTGTATGGCTTGGCGGAAGCATCCGATTCCTGGCCAAAAAACGCGCTTAAAGCCCTGGCCGTTGCCGCAAGAACCTATGCCCTCGAAAAAAAATTAAACGCAAGCACTCCTTATAAAGCAGACGGATTTGATCTCAGCGCCACCACGGATTGTCAATATTACTTAGGCTACGATTACGAGGTTCAAGCGCCGAATTTTAAACAGGCCATAGATGAGACAACGGGAGAGATATTGGTTTATAACTCAAATCCCATCTCAGCCGTTTATCATTCCTGCTGCGGAGGGCACACCGAAAACAACGAAAACATCTGGGGGGGAAGCGCCCTTCCTTATTTACGGGGCGTACCCTGCGGATACTGCACCTGGTCATCGAATTACAACTGGAACTTATCAATTTCTGCCGATGAACTTCAAACAAAGTTAAACTCAAATCCCACAACTTCCGTATTGGGAAACCTTGAAGGATTCGAAATCCTGCAAGCGGGCATAACCCCGCGTGTCAAGACGTTAAGAATCTTGGGTTCGGGCGGAAGCAACGATGTATCGGGAACCGATTTCGGTAACGTCTTGAAACTGAAAAGCGCTTGGTTTAACTTTAGGCCCATAACGCGCATGAGTGGCGAGAACCGCTATCAAACGGCAATCGATGTTTCAAAACAGGGATGGAATTCAGCCGAAACGATAATTTTAACAAAAGGGACCGACTTCCCTGATGCCTTAAGCGGCACACCCTTAGCTTATAAAAATAATGCCCCGATACTTCTTACCGATCCAACTACTATAAACCAAGAAACAATGGATGAGATTAATAGGCTAAATCCAGATAAAGTTATAATTTTAGGAGGAAAGGGCGCTATTTCCGAAACCATAGAATCCCAACTTTTATCGGAGGGAATTAACTCGGAACGCATAGGAGGCAAAGATAGATATGAAACAGCCGCTAAAATTGCACTTGAGGTTGGCTCTCCCGGCAAAACGGCCATAATCGCGACCGGTTCAAATTACCCCGATGCCCTGTCAATATCAAGTTACGCGGCTTATAATCAAATTCCGATACTTTTGGTAAACAAAGATTATATCCCCGATTCAACAACCGACGCGCTGAACGATTTAAATATCGAGCAAACCATCATTGTTGGCGGGACCGGTGTGATTTCAAGCGAAGTTCAAGCAAATCTTCGAAACCCAATAAGGATGGGCGGGGCCGATAGATATGATACCGCCAAAAAGATAGCTGAAAGATACTTTGCTCCTTTCCCTGGAGCGTCGAGCATCTTTGTGGTTACCGGCGAGAACTTTCCGGATGCACTCGCAAGCGCTCCGTACGCGGCCAAAATTGGGCCATGCCCCATCTTGTTAACCCGAAGTGATATTGTTCCGGCTCCAACTCGAAACTACCTTATAGGTTACACCGATTATGTCAAAAGACTTTATATAGTAGGTGGTTTTGGAGCAATTTCCGAGAAAGTTCAAAACGAACTTGGCAGTTTGTAGTAACCACTAAGCGACTTCATCGAATTGGAAATTTATTCTGCCTGCCCCGCCAGAGGCGGGCACGGCGGTAGACGGTGCCGGTAAAGATGTCGTTGCGAGGAGCCGCAGGCGACGTGGCAATCTCAGACTCAATCGTCATTGCGAGGCTTTAGCCGAAGCAATCTCAGGTTTTACACTTTAAAATTTCCAATTTCCAATCTTCAATTTCCAATGGAGCGCAAGCGACACGGCTCTCTGCTCTCCGCTCTCTGCTCTCCGCTCTCAGCTCCATACTCTCTGCTTTCTGCTGTTTTCCCTGGAGGCTGACGGCTGGAAGCTGGTTTTAGCTCTAAGCTCTCCGCTCTAAGCTCCACGCTTTCAACCATACGCCATATTCTATACTCTATCTGCTCTTTCGTCTCTCCTGGAGGCTGGTGGCTGATTTTCCATTTTTCATTTTCCAATGAAGCCAAACTTTTCTCTCCCTCCCCCGTCAAGGGGGAGGGTTAGGGTGGGGGTGATGTGGTTTTGCCCTTTGCTTTTGGTTGCCTTTCTTATGTTTTTGCTGATGGATAGAGGCTGATTCCACTTAAAAATCTCCAAGGGATTGTAAGCAAACGTCCAGACCAACAACCGTTTAGCTGCTTGTTGTTTGATTATGGACGGTTTCTCTCTGGATAGTAAAAGTTCGAGGGAACGAATAATCGCTTGCGTTACCAACATTGTCAACGGATTTTACCCGCCAATGCCACTTTCCTTCAGAAAACTCAAATACCGAAATAGAGTAAAAGATTCCTAAATCATCTATTGTATTTGCTCCCTTAAAATCTGAGTTCCCGGAATATTGCAAAATGTATTTTTCAGCATCGGGGACACTTGACCAAGACAACGTAACCCAAGAATAGCCCGAGATTTCCTCATTTTCTTTCGGGTTTAACAAATCCGGTGACGCGGGAGCCGTATTGTCTACCCCCACCTTCGTCGTCAAAGAAACATAATTCCCATCTTCGCCCTTAAGTTTAAGCAGGTATATTCCGTCCAAAACAACTTTTCCGGCATTGTTCTTCCCATTCCACGAAGTTTTATAGCTACCTTTAGAAAGAAGATTTTCAACCGGCTTCAGGTTAGAACGCACCGATTCCCCTTCTTCCGAAAAGATGTCAACCCATAAATCTTGTTCCGGGGCCGCATTCACGTTAATTTTGCAAATATCTTTTATCCTATCACCATTTGGGCTAAACAAACTCAAATCAGTTTTAAAAAATGTTACCCCTTTAGCTTGAATCTTATCGTCTGACAATTGAGTCCCTTCGGATAATTCCTCTCCTGCCGAAACAGTTGCAACCTCTTTACCCTCAACAAACCCCGCGTTCTCTTTTTTAAGAATGTCGTTTCTCGTCGAACTTGATGTTGGATACAACGCCAAATTCGTCTGTTCGTATACTTTTTGGTTCAACTCGAGGGAGCAAACCACCGCTTCTCTGGCCGGCCCGGAAACCGCTCCGTGTATTTCCTCAAGAGCAAGATGCTGGTGAGCGATAAATTTAGACAACTTCTCAAAGAATTCTTGTCGCTCACTGCCGGTTAAATCATTTGCCGCCTCCGTTGCTTTCTTAAGATTGGCATCCATAGATAAGATGGAGTTTTCAACAAGTTTCTCGTTGTTTATATTTGCCATCGTCATCGCTTCATTAAGACGTTTCTCTGAAAGCTCAAGATAGGTTTGAGCCTTGTCCTGAGCGCCTATCGACAAAATAACTTTCACATTTTCAACCGCCCGCTTCACCGGGTAAAACACGCTATTGGGCAAAGTGTTGGCGGACGCGACCACGGTTCCCGTACTTAAAATTGCAAAAACCAGCACAGCCGCCAGGGCCGGTGCTAAAATATTTTTACGCGGATACAGAAAAGCGGGAAGAGAAAACCCCTTCCTTGAAGCTTTCTTCGATAAAATAAGCTCTTTGCGTTTGTTTTTAACCACAATATCCAGTTTGACTCCAAGGGATTTTTTAAACGTCGCCGAAGGAGAAACTTCCGGCAAAACTTCTTCTATCGCCAAGGCAGTGCGAAGCAACGGCTCTAAAGATTCCCTCAAATCGGGATATCTATCCAAACAACTCTTCATGCTCTCTTCTCTTTTCTCAAGAAGAGTTATGCAATTTTCCAGAGCCTCTTCAAGTTCATCCGACATACGTCTCACAATAACCCGTCCTCTTCTTTTAAAACCTTTTTTATTTTACTCAACGCCCTATGCTGCAATGACTTCACGGAGCCTTCCGTTTTATCCATAACTTTGGCGATTTCGCCGTTCGTAAAATGCAAATTAAATTTTAAAATCATTACCTGCCGCTGCTCACCCGTTAGCCTCGAAGTCAGCGCCATAACCCTCTCGCTTACAATATTTGTTAAAGCAATTTCCTCGGTATCGCAAAAACCGCAATTTCCGGTGGCCTGTTCCAAGGGAACTTCCACTCGCCTGCCCTTCAACCTAAAATAATCAATTGTCAAATTGTTTGCTATCCTAATCAGCCAAGTTAAAAACGAGGCTTTTTGACCATCAAACCTGTTTATGGCATCCAATGCTTTCAAAAAAGTTTGGGCGGTCAAATCCTCTGCTTCAACCCGATTGCCTATTCGATAGTAAATATAACCATAAACTTTTGAAACAAACCGTTCATAAAGAAGGCCAAAAGCTTCCGAGTCATACTTCCTCGCTCGTTCTACCAGTTTTGAGAGGTCTTTATCTTTCACTACAACACCTCTCTAAGATATATATTCCGTGAGAACAAGCTCTTGTTTTTGTATAAATATACGAAGAAACGAGCATAAGGATACTCCCGAAAAAAAGATTTTCCACGCAAATGATAACATAACCGCAAAACCTTACAATAATTGAGCAACCAAAATTCCCTTGAAACGTTATTATATATAAATAAAGCTTTATTTGTCTCAAGCAATCTAGTAAATTTGACGATAAAATTATAGGTGATACATTTTGAAAAAAAACTTATTGAAAGTTACTTTACAAAAATTATTTATCTCTTTTGTTGCTTTGATTTTGACGTTTTGCCTGCCCGTTCAAGTTCTGGCAACACCTCAAGCTGAATTCTTTACAACCCCGCCCGCAATTCGCGACATCGAGCTTCGAGCCGAAGAGAACAATTTTTCGACTTGCTTTGTATCCAACGAGCTCCTCGTTAAATTCAAGGCGGGAACCGGCCAAAAAGAAATCGACCAATTGAACGAAAAATTTGGGGCAAAGATTGTAGAAAAAATTCCCTCTATAGAAGTCTATCGCCTTAAGATTACAAACAACGCTCTTCCGGCGCTCATAGAAAAATACAATGAAAATCCAATCGTTGAATTTGCCGAGCCAAACAGCATACACAAAAAATGCGTTGTCCCAAATGACCCCCTCTATTCCAATCAGTGGGCGCTCCCCAAAATTCAAGCCGAATCGGCGTGGGACGTGGAAACCGGCTCAACCACGCCAATGACTATAGCTATTCTCGATACGGGAATAGACGCAAGCCACCCCGAATTTTCAGGAAAAATAGTCGCGGGATATGATTTCGTCAATAACGATTCCTACCCTTCGGATGATAATGCTGTTAGTCACGGCACAGCCGTGGCAAGCATAGCCGCCGCCCTTACAAATAACGGCGCGGGAATCGCCGGGCTCTCCTGGGGAGCAAAAATCATGCCCGTGAAAGTTCTTGACTCTAACGGGGAGGGAAACAGTACCAATGTTATCGGTGGAATAATGTATGCCGCGAACAAAGGAGCAAATGTAATTAATTTAAGCTTAGGCAGCCCGACCCCATCGTCATCAATTGAACAAGCCATAAATTACGCCAGAGACAAGGGCTGCGTCATAGTGGCAGCCGCGGGAAATTACCTTGAAAATAAACCTTTCCCATATACTTGTTACCCCGCAGCCTACGACGGTGTAATCGCGGTATCGGCAACAAATGAATCCGATGGTCATCCTGACTGGTCAAACAGCGGTCCTTTTGTGGATGTTTCGGCCCCGGGCAGTAATATCTTCGTGGCAACCATGGTTGTTTCCAATCCAAGCATGCCTTATAGTTCCTCTTACTATGGCACATCGGCCGCCGCTCCTTATGTATCAGCCCTTGCCGCCCTCATATTGAGCAAATACCCCACGCTGACTCCCGCCGAAGTCGAAAACATGATCATTCAAGGCGTAGATGATTTGGGCAGCTCGGGTTATGACAACTATTTTGGATACGGCAGGATAAACGCCTTAAAAGTATTTAAAGTCGAACGCATATATGGCTCAATGAGATATTTAACCGCCGTAAATATCTCTAAAAAAGGCTGGGCCACCTCACCAACGGTTGTGATAGCCACAGGCGAAAGTTTCCCTGACGCTCTGGCCGGAGCAGCCCTTGCCGGAAAATACAACTGTCCGATTCTGCTCACGCCCAAAACATCCGCGCCAACAGAGGTCTTAAATGAAATATCGCGCCTCGGCGCAACTACAGCCTATATTTTAGGAGGAGCGGGAGCAATTTCAGATACGGTAGTTAGTCAACTGAAATCCCGCGGATTATCCGTAACCATCAGACTATCCGGTTCAGATAGATATGAAACGGCATCGGCAATCGCCAAAGAGGTCGGCGCAAGCGGCACCGCGATAATCGCAACCGGCGAGAATTTTCCCGACGCTCTGGCCGCGTCGAGTATGGCCGCGAGCCAAAACATACCAATATTGCTTGTTTCCAAAAACTCCATTCCGGAGGCCACAAACCAGGCATTACTCGATTTGGGAATCACTCAAACCATCATAGTCGGAGGATTCGCGGTCATTTCAAGCGAAGCGGAAGCCAACCTTCCCGGCCCGACAAGATTATCCGGAGCGGATCGGTATAAAACCGCCGCTGAAATCGTGAAATACGCGCAAGCAAATTACGGCCTTTCCTGGACCAAGCCCGTCATAGCAACGGGCGAGAATTTTCCCGACGCGCTGGGAGGCGGTGCTTTTGCATGCAAAAGCGGCAGTCCGTTGCTGATAACATCCTCCGGTTCTTTGCCGGAAACCATAAACTCCATCCTATCCACAAACGCGTACTCTTCTGAAAAAGTCTATGTTTTGGGCGGAACCGGCGCCGTCTCCAACACCGTCGTAACCCAAATAGCATCGATTATACAATGATTGTGCAATAAACCATTAACAGAAGATTTTTATTCTTTACAAACCAAACCTTCCCAAAAATTCCTCTTGACATTCATTATCGGATTATCGATAATCCGATAATGAAGAGGTTAACAGCTTTAGGGGGATTAGACAAAATGACAAACAAGCTAATGGACATGGAGAAAGTTCTCAAAGCATTGGCATATCACAAGAGATTGGATATCTTGGGTCTGTTATTCAAAAAAAAGGAAGCTCACGTATGCGAAATTGCCGATATGCTTGAGTTGCCACTGGTAACGGTTTCTCGAAATCTATCAACTCTCACCAGAGCCAACCTGATAAGAGCACGGCAAAAAGGATCTTTTCTCTATTATTCAATTAACCCAAATCAAGACCATTTCGCTAAATCGATTCTATCTATATTAAAATCTAACCTTGCAGGAAAAAAATACTTAATAAGCTATTCGGAAGCTCGGTTACTCGACCCAAGAATAAGACAATCGTTGAAGAACTTCATAGAACCCGAGCCGGAAAGATAAATATAATTTTCACCCATTATTTTTCCACAAATCATTATTTTTATAAAATGTATGCCTTTAACTGCTCATTTACGCATTATCGATAATCCGATAATGAATAAGGCAGGAAGGTGCTGTGGTGGCTCTTCTCTGCACCAAAGGATAGGTGTTTCTTAAATCGGATACTGCGCTATCTGTTACGCGAAGAGCAGAATCCCCTCGCTCGCTCGTCACGTCATTACGAGTCCCAACTTGTCGAAACGATATAATCCTCTTGAGACTGCTGCGCCCTTCGGGCTCGCAGTGACACCTATTATGTAATCTTTACAGAGAATAGCGACACCTTTTGTCGTGTTTCTTTATAAATCATTGGTGTTAGTGTAAAATTACGAAGATTAAAACCTGCTTTTGGAGAAATTAATGGAAAATGGCACAAGTCCTGAAGATTTAAATACAGAGGATAAGATAGAAGAAAATACGATACCGAAAAAAAAGAGCCCCATCGGCGATGTAATTTCTTATTGGGCGCTGTTGACCATAGCGTTTTTGGTGCCGCTTGTGATAAGCAAGATAACATATGATTCATTTGACCTTGCCAAATTACTAACGATTCAAATACTTATCGCCATCGCGATAATTGCCCGGCTCATCAAATTCGCGAAAAACGGAGAGTTTTCATTTAAAAGAAGCGCTTTGGATTTACCGATAATTGCCTTCTTGGCCGCAAATATACTTGCCACCATCTTTTCCGTTAATCCGAAATTAAGCTTCATGGGAGGATATAAACGCTACGAGGGATTGTTTACAATAATAAGTTACGGACTTTTGTATTGGCTGGCCGTAAATATATTAAATGAGAAAAGAATTAAAACTTTTATTATGGCTGCTCTTGCAAGTTCTTCGCTTGTCGCTTCATACGGAATACTTCAACACTTCAACCTCAATTTCTTTAAAATACCCTCCACCCCACTTCCCTCTTCTACGTGGGGAAACTCGGCTTATTTGGGTTCATACTTAACTTTGATGGTTCCCGTCGCCATCGGTTTCGCCCTTTCGGAAAAATCTCTCCCAAAAAGATTGATTGCAATTTTCGCGGGTCTATCCTGTCTTGTATGCATAATTATCACTTATTCCCGCGCCGCGTGGGTCGGAACCTTCGCGGGAATAATTATTATTGCCTTTTTTGCCGCAAAAAAATTCAAAATCCTAAAAAGCAAAAGGACTCTTTATACCCTTGGCGCCATATTGTTAATAACTATATCCATCATCACCTTCACTCAAAATCCGGTAAAAAACGAGATAAGTTCAGCGTTTAATTTAAAGAGCGGGACAGTTGGCACGAGATTAAGTCTATGGAAATCAAGTGTAAAGATGGTTTTAGATAAACCCATTTTTGGGTTCGGGCAAGAAACATTAGATATTGCCAACCCACCATATCTTTCCGAGGAATTGCACAAACTTGAAGCACGGGTCGCGTTTGACAGAACCCACAACGAAATATTGCAGGTTGCGACGACAACGGGCCTTTTGGGACTCGCCGCGTATCTCTGGATTATCTTCATGTTTTTTAAAGAAAATATCAAACGGCTAAAATCAGAAGAAAAAATGAAATTTTGGCACATAGGACTTTTTACAGGATGCATAGCTTATTTAATTCAAGCGCAGTTTACCGTGAGCGTCATAGGACTTGGGGGAATGTTCTGGCTAACGGTCGGGGCAACCATGGCAACAAACCGAGGATTTAAAAAAACCGTCTTAAATTTAAAAACCAAAAAATTTCTAAGTTATGTTTTGGCCGGAATACTAACCCTATTGTTTTTATCTTTTTTAACCGCGCCCGCAGTAAAAATTTATTTTGCCGACTATAATTACAAAAAAGGGTTGAAAGCCGAAATAACCGGAGAAAAAGAACAGGCAGTAACCTTTTTTGAGCAAGCGACCGAATTAAATGAAACAATCGATACTTATCACGCAAAGCTGGCCGGCTATTACAGAACGCTCGCGGATTCCGCGCAAGGAAGCGATAAAGACGACTACTACAAAAAATCGTTGGAAGCTTATGAGCAAACATTGAAACTAAACCCATACTATGTGCCCGCTCACATAAATAAGGGAGAGATATACAGATATTTTGCCGATGAAGACCCGGCATTAATTGACAAAGCCATCGAAAGTTACCGCCGGGCCACGGAGATAAATCCGTCGGTGGTTGAGGGTTACATAGGGCTTGGCGCGATGTATCTACAGAAAGAAGAATATGACCGGGCGATAATTGAGCTCAACAGGGCCATAGAGGTTAACAAAAATAATACAAAAGTTTACTGCATACTGGGGATTGTCTACCTCAAAAAAGATATGGAAGACGAAGCCATAGACGCCGTGCTTACCGCCTTAAAACTCGACCCGGATAATATGGAAATAGAAAACCTCTTACACGAAATGGAAGCAGCCATTCAAAAGGGAACTAAACCCTCATTTGTTCTTCGATAAATCTAAATTTATATCGTAAAACCAGCTTATTTCGCTACTACCCTCAGATCTAACTCCTTCTATTACCAATCTTACGCTTTTATTTTTCTTGGTATCAAGAGGCGCAAAACCGAGGTATCCTTCAACAGTTTTCCCTGACCCTATGGTGTCAAATATCTTTGCCGCTTCCTCGGTAGACGCATTCGCCTGCATGCCCTTCTCGTCAACCAGGACGGCGCTATGTCTGGCGTTTAATAAAACATCATCTTTGCCATTATTTTCAACCCTTAAAACGACAAGTGTTCTTCTCGGAAGAACAAACACCTTTGCTACCTCAACTTTTAAATCTCTTTCCGTTTGAGACGCATTGACCGTAAAAATGCTTTCGGAAAGCGATTTTTTGTCGCGCAAGTAATCAACGATTTTCCAATCGTCGTTTATTTTTTCAAGCCTCATCGGCCCGTCGATTCGGCGGACATCCCGCATTTTTTCCCCGGTTTCGGTCAATGTGTTTGTCGCTATCAAAAGCGCCTGCATATCAACGGTCGCGCTCAATTTTGAGACTTTGGTTACGGCTAATTTCTTTGTTTCAATCTCAATGGTTGTTTTAATGGGAAGGTCTTTGCCAATTTCGTCTTCCAGCTCTTTAAAAAGCGTAAAATCTAAAGCTTCTTTTGCCGTTAAATCTTTTTGCTTGGCAAAATCGTCATTTTCAATGGCTTTCAGGTATTCCTTCACAACCTTTTCAACTTCGGCTTTCTCCTCTGAGTTGTTGGCGCAACTTGCCAAAGAAAAACATAAAAGGAGAAGTAAAACAACTATTAGAGTTTTCTTCAAAAATTTCATATGAGATTCACCTTTCTATTTTTATTATCAACATAAATAACTAAAAAAGCATTATAACAGAAAATGTGGGTTGCGCTCCACCGGAAAATGAAAAGTGGGAAATCAGCCCTCAGCCTCCAGCCGTCAGGAGAGACGAAAGAGCAGATAGAGTATAGAATATGGAGTATGGAGTATGGTAAAACCGGCAATCTGGCCAAAGCACAGCTCCTGTATCAGGCAAACTACCGACTGATAGAGCTTAGAGCTTGGAGTATGGAGTATAGAATATGGCGTATGGTTGAAAGCATAGAGCGCGGAGCTTGGAGCGGAGAGCTAAAACCAGCTTCCAGCCCCAGCTTCCAGTCTCCAGGAAAGCCAAAAAACTTTTTACTAATTATGGTTTTTAAAAACCCGTGGGTCGGACAAAGCAAAACTTGAGGCCGCCCCGATGAAGCGAGCGGAGGGCCGGAAAGCGAACAAAGTGAGCGCCCGAGAATCTGTCTGAGCGCAAGCGAGTTATTCTCGGCCCGCCCGGAGCGAGTAAAGTCGCGGATACGGCCGAGTGTGGAGCGTGTTCGACCCACAAAATAAATATAATTGAATAAACAAAAACAAATCAGCTGTTATGATTAAAACCGAGATTGCCGCGTCGCCTACGGCTCCTCGCAATGACGAATGGGTTTGAGATTGCTTCAGTCGCTTCGCCTCGCAATGACTGCAAAATGGACGTCACTGCGAGCGACCAAAGGGAGTGTGGCAGTCTGGTTGTAGTCTTGAGATTGCCGCGTCACCCCCACCCCAACCCTCCCCCGTCAAGGGGGAGGGGGAGAATAGTTTGGCTCCATTGGAAATTGGGAAATCAGCTGCCAGCTTCCAGTCACCAGCTTTCAGGGAAAACAGCGGAGAGCAGATAGAGTATAGAATATGGAGTATGGAGTATGGTAAAACCGGCAATCTGGCCAAAGCACAGCTCCTGTATCAGGCAAACTACCGACTGATAGAGCTTAGAGCATGAGAGTGGGAGAGAAACTGAGATTGCCGCGTCGCCTACGGCTCCTCGCAATGACGAATGGGTTTGAGATTGCTTCAGTCGCTTCGCCTCGCAATGACTGCAAAATGGACGTCACTGCGAGCGACCAAAGGGAGTGTGGCAGTCTGGTTGTGGTCTTTGAGATTGCTTCGGCTAAAGCCTCGCAATGACGAAACAAACCAGGGGCTTCGCGCAATGACGAGGGAAATGACGCGGGGAGATATATAGATGTGAGGGAAAGGACAAAAAGAATGTTACTGTAAGCAATATGCCCACAATGACACGGGAAAACCAATGTAAAACAACTTAAAAAAGGGCAAAAAAAGAACCCCGCAAAATTTCTGCGGGGTTCTTTAAGTTCAACAATCAATTCAACAACTATATCCAAGCTTAGTTGTAAACCTGAATGCTGTTTGATGTAGCCGTTGCGCTGGTTTGTTTATACTGCGTCTTAGCAATACAATTAAACGTTTCAGCGGTTTCAACATCAGCGCCAACAGTTTCATCAGCAACAGCTATTGTGCCTGTCCAGGTAGCCTTGGTTCCGTCTGTTGAAATAGCATCAAGAACCATGTTTTCAGCTACACCCCAAGTTGACTTGTAAGTTGTGTTGTCAGGACCAAGCGCCCTAACATCAACCTGAACATCATTTACAGTATCACAAGCCACACCAGTTGAAGCATCAGTTGACAACTCATAATTCGAAGCCACCGTAACTTCAACAACATCACCATCAACAAATACACCGCCAATGCCTGTAGCAGTACCTCCTACTACAGCAGAGGTAATAACAGGAACAGCCGGTTTTACCCAACCGTTACAGGATACCTCTTTAGCGATAGCTTCCTCGGTTGAAGTGTTAACAGCGCTAGTTCCACCAAGGACATATACACCTTGACGATCAACAATACTATCATCCGGACAAACCGTATCCAACCAAGTCTGAACGCTTGAACTAATCGGCGTCAAGATAACAGGAAGATTAAGTGCGCCACCGGCTAAAGCATCCGGGAAGTTGGTACCGGTAGTAAAGCAAGCACCACCGGCCATAACCAAATCATTAGCGACGTTTCCAACCATATCCTTCAAAACCTCAACGCAGGTCGCGTAACGATCCGCGCCGGCTTTGCGAACGATGCTCGCAGCATTCGGGCACTCACTCACCATCGAGTTCTTGACAGAATCGGAAATAGCCACCGTTCCACCGATGAAAGTCATTGTGCCACTGATATTAGCGCGATTTGCCTGAATCCAATCCATCGTCTTTTGAGGAACACTGTTTGAACCCGTTAAGATGATTGGCTGACCATAGTAAGAAGCGCAAAGCGCGTCCGGAAAATTCTCACCGGTACAAACAACGATGTTGGCAAGAGGAAGAAGAGTTGCATCAGCAATCATGGTTGCGGTCTCATAACGATCGGCGCCAGCAAGACGAGTAATCGATACGCCAGTCATAGCATCAACTTCTGTTGCTACAGCAGCAGAAATAGCGGCCGTGCCACCAAGAATATAAACGTTGTTTGCAGCAAGCCTCGTGATTTCAGCTTTTGTTGCAGCATCCAAAGAAGTAGATGAAGTTAAAAGAACCGGGCAACAAAGCGTTTGAGCCAAAACACCACCAGCTAAAGCATCAGGATACATATCGCTCCTGGCCAAAACAACGTCTCCAGCTGAACCAACTACGTTTGAAATCTCAACGGCGGTTTCAATCCTTGTCGCGCCAGCAAGCCTTGTGGTCCATGCTGTATCCGCGAAAGCGGTGCCGGCCATACCGATAACCATGGTAAGAACCATAGCGGTAATTAAAATTAAGCTAACTGATTTTCTCATATTTACACCCCCTTTCAAATGGGATAAATTTTTCAAATTGCTTTTAATCAATATCGTTTCCCTCCCTTCTTAAGGAGATTTCTTTCTTTTTATGCTAAAAGCCCAATATGGGCTTATAACCACACTTGATAAAAGTTATTTCTCTATATAAGCAAAAAATCCTTCTATTTACGCAAAATTTAAAAATAATTTAACTTATTATACGAAAAACTTCTATTAAAGATACGGTTTTTTTATAAAAAACTTATTTTTTTATAAAAAAATTTAAAGTGAAAGTTGAAAAAACATTTTAAAAACCGAGATTGCTTCGGTCGTTACACTCCCTCGCAATGACGATTGAGTTTGAGATTGCTTTGTCCCCCACATCTCTTCGCCTGCCTGGCCGATAGGCACTGCAATGACGATTGAGTTTGAGATTGCTTTGTCCTGACAAATCGGGACCCCCAATGACACCCCTTAATCCCCTCCCATCAAGGGAGTGGAAATAAAAAAACCTGCCGATAGGCGTTTAAATGACACCTTTACCGTCACTGCTTGTCTGTTTCAAGCATAGCAATCTTCAGTTTACAATTCGACGCTCTTTAAGTGTTTGTTAACCAGTTTCATTTACAAATTTATGTTAGGGAAAAACTTTATTAAAGTCAAGGAAAATTTAGAAGTTAGCTGCCAGTCCCCCAACCATCAGCTTTCAGGGAAAACAGCAGAGAGCTTAGAGCTTTGGAGCAGAGAGCTTGGAGTATAAGAAAAACCGACAAACAAACCAAAACCAGCCATCTAACAAAGTGCAGCTTATCGAGATTGCCGCGTTGCTATCGCTCCTCCCCGCCTACCTGAGACATTCATCGGCGGGCAGGCCCAATGAAAAAATAATATGACACTCTTCGATGATGTAGAAAGAGTATACTGTTCCTCACGATAATCAGGAAAGAAGTTTGTCATTTTGTTTCTTAGAATGCAATATTAAAATGGATAATTATTTATCCATATAAACAACAAATTTATCCAAAACGTCAATTTGCCTTCCGTTCTCCAAGTGTGTTATCTTTTGAGCAGGCCATGTCCACCATTTAGGAGATTTTGCCGTGAAAGATTTAGAGCCACTAAAAAAAGAGATTGTTCAAATCTGTAAAAAAAATAGCGTTGCTTTGGCTTATCTTTTGGGTTCTCAGGCAAAAAACAAAACAACCCTCCTTAGCGATATAGATATAGCTGTTTTGTTTGATAAAACAGTCTCTCCAAAGAAGTACTCAAATTCTCAAGTAAAACTAACAAACATCTTTATGGGCCTTTTTGAGACAAACGACATCGACATTTCAATCTTAAATATATCAACTCCCTTGTTTAAATTTAACGCAATTTCAGGAAAACTCCTTTACGCAGCATCAAGTAAAGATAAAATCCATTTTGAGGTTGCCGCAAGAAAAGAGTGCTTTGACACACAAAAAATTCGGAGTGCTCAATACAAAGCTCTTGCTGCTCGCCACCTATAAGGAGGACCAATCATGTTGGATTTGGAAACCATCAAAGAAAGACTTCGAGCTCTTGAAGAATATGTTTTTGAAATCAAAAAATATCAACATCTAACCAAAGAATATCTCGAATCTAATTTGGGAGAGCTGTGGAAAGTTGAACATGGACTACAACTTGCAATTGAGTGCGTGCTTGATATCGGAAATCACATCATCGCCGAAGAAAACCTCGGCAGTCCCAAAACATACAAAGAAATCATCGAGATATTGGGAGATAAAAAAGTTATTCCATCAGAATTGGCAAAAGAGATGAAGGGAATAGCCGGTTTTCGAAATATCCTTATCCACGATTATATAAAGGTTGACGTCAATGAAGTCCACCGCAATCTGCAAGAAGGCCCCAAGCAATTTGAGCAATTTATTAAGATAATTATAAAATATATTGGATAGTTGACGGACTGAGCGGGAAGAATTGTTTGCTTTAAGTTGAAATCAACAATTTTTTAACCACATCGATGAAAACCTTGGCACTCTCAAGCATATCTTCAGCTGCATCTTTCGAAAACTCACCATAATAATCAGCATTCTCCCGTAAAGTCTTACCAAATTGAAGAGCTTCGACTAATTTGTGGTCTATAAGTCTCTTCTCGACAAACAAAGCTCTTATGCTCTCAACTAAGCAGTAGTGACTTCTTTCCCGAAAACCTTTGGAGTAAAGTAAAGCTCTCGCCGAATGGAACATGGAGTAATATGCTTGAATTGTACTCCATTTAAAATTGCCTTCCTTAAAGCTATTTTGAGAAGCGCCGTAGTCAAATTTAGCTTGACCGATTTCCTTTGAAACAAGCTTTTTGGCTCTCTCAAAGGAAATAATCTTCTTTTTCTTAAGACATTCATCAAATTTTCTACTCATTTTCCCTCTCCCAAAGTATCAGGCCTCTCTCGATTTCACCATAAAAAATCGGGTCCTTTTTTTTCAAGGAAGGAACATCTATCGGTTTCTTGACAATCAATTGAATTTTCTCAGCTAATTGGCTATCTTCAACGATGTCGAGAATTTTTCTATGGTTGTTGCTTAAAACAAAAAGGTCAAAATCACTTTCTTCAATATTTGTTCCGGAAGCAGCGCTGCCAAAAAGAACAACTTTTTGGCTAACACTCCTTACCTTAGCAAGGAGTGGGTCAAGCACGATCAGATTCGCAATTAGTTTAAGTTGTCTGATAAGTGGATTTTTTAAGTCAACTGTGTAAAAAGACATTCTGCCCCGTTTTTCAACTACTACCAGGTTATCTTCAGCTAAATCTTTCAAAGCAAAATTAATACCGGCACGGCTGACATTTGTTGCTTCTTTAATCTCCCTTTCTGTATATTTATAAGTGGGGTTGGAAATTAAAAAGAAGAGAGCTTTATGATAGTTGGTAAAAAATAGTTTCTCTTGTATCCTCATTTTATTCAATCCTATTCTAATATATTAGATACAAATCTATAATATTAGAACATTAAGACACTGTCAACCAAATGTTAAGTTCAGCCCTTAAAGGGCAGCCACCCGTCTCCAGTCTCCAGCCACCAGGAAAAACAGCTTAGAGCTTAGAGCGAAGAGCATAGAGATTAGAGCACGGAGCGGAGAGTATGATTAAAACCGAGATTGCTATGCCGTGCCTACAGGCCTGCCTGCCGGTAAGCACGGTAGGCAGGGCGGGGGCGGGGGATTAAATCCCCAGGGTATCTGCAACCTCACCATCAATCGCACTTGAAACGGCGCCGGAGCCGCCAATTATATAAGGCCCGTTTATGGACGTTCTCTTGGCCTCAAGATAACTTTTTATGCCAAGAGGAAGCTCATCCGGTTTAACAAGAAGAAGCGGGGATGAATTCTTCGACGCAAGAGGCGCCGCGGAAAGAGCATCGGGAAAATTATCGCCTCTGGTTATGTATACATTTACCGGAGCCTTGAAGTATCGACTGACAATCTGATAGGCGGTGTCATATCTGTCCGCGCCATCTATCCTTTCTGAAACGGTTATACCTTTTTCCTCAAGCATATCTTGAACATTTTGAGAAACCGCTCCGGTCCCTCCCACTATAATCACACTGCTTATATTTAGGGCTAAAAGAGCATCTTCCGTAGCTTTAGGAAGAAAATCCTTTTTGACAAGAAGTATCGGTTTTTGGTTTGCGGCCGAATAGCTCGATATAGCCAATGCGTCGGCAAAATTCTCACCCGTGGCAATTATTGCCTCCGTTCCCTGAACTTCAAGATTATTCGCGATATTTGCAGCCGTTACGTATCTGTCCGCCCCACCTATTCTATCTACGGTAGTAACAAAGCTTTTTAATTGAGATTCAACCGTGTTCGATATTGCCCCTGTTCCTCCCAAAATATAAGCATGGTTTGCGCCCAGCCTTTTTATTTCAGCTTCCGTTTCGGCAGTTAAGGCACTACTTTCGGTAAGAAATATGGGGCAGGAATTTTTATGCGCCAAAGCCGCTCCCGCCAGCGCATCGGGAAAATTGTCTCCCCGGGCAATTACCACTACATTAGATGTTTCCCAACCTTTAGCAGATACCGCGCACGAGGTCGAGTAGCGGTTTGAGCCGGCAAGACGAGGAATGCGAGAAATGGTAAACCAGGTGCTTTCTATTTCGTTTGTGCCAAGCGCGCTCCTAAAGGCACTTCCGGAAATCTCTTTCACACCTTCGGTTCCCGTTATTTCAACCGTCCCCACCCTCCTCGGCCCGCGCGTAGATGTTATTTTAAGGCCGGTTAAGGTGCCGAGGACCTTTGTAGGATACTCCGTAACATTATCCGCGTTTACTTTCGTGTATGCATTTAATTTAGTCTCAAGCTCAGAAACAAGATAGGTTGCGCTCCAGTTGCGATGATGAGAGCTTGTGCAGTAAGGGCAATCAACAGCCTTGCAATAATCTCGAGAACTTGACCATACGTCCTCGGAATTTTCAGTCGAGCCGCCGCAAGTAGAATGATAGTAAGCGGTGATTGGAGAACCCTCGCACATAATCAATTTTCCGGCCGTAGCGTCAACGGCCGCGTTTGTGCTTGTCGCTTCGTGGTCTTTTCCCAAATATACCTGATTGGCAGTAGTAGCAAGTAAATCATAACTGCCAGAGTCGCTGATATTTTTAAGCGCGTAGTTCCTGGCCGCGCACGCTTGAGCTTTAAGGGCTTCGAGATGCCAGCT